>CALXCF010000001.1 GCA_944386755.1 uncultured Clostridia bacterium
ATTTTTATTTCGAGCACCCGATTTTTATTTCGAGCACCCGATTTTTATTTCGAGCACCCGATTTTTATTTCGAGCACAACATAAATCATACATTACATGCATATTTTATGTTGTTCATTTCAAGTGTCTACGCCTCTTGAAATGTTTTTTTACTTTTATTTTTAATTTCTAATAAAGCTTTATTATGATACTATATTAACATTAGTTTTCTATTTTGGCAAGTATTTTTCAATTTTTTTAATAAATTATCCCATCTTGCTTTTTATACTCTTCAAAGGTCTTTAAACACTCATCTCTATCCATTTCTTTTAGTTGTATTAAATCTTTGTTATTACCTTTTAAATACTCATAAATCATATCATCTCTAAAGCCAATTTCACCTGCATCTTTTTTGGTACACCCATAATATACTTTTTTGATATTTGACCAAATAATTGCAGATAAACACATTGGGCATGGTTCACAAGATGTATATAATATGTATTCTGATAAATCATAAGTATTTAATTTTTTGCATGCTTCTCTAATTGCTACAATCTCTGCATGAGCAGTTGGGTCATTATTTTTTAATACTTTATTATTTCCATTTGCAATTATATTCCCTTCTTTATCTGTTATAGCTGCACCAAATGGACCACCTTCATTATTCTTTATTCCATTTTCTGCGTTTTGCTTTGCTAATTCCATGTATTTATTCATCAAAATCTCCTCCTATTATTTATGGCTAATTGGGGACAGGTACCGTTTAGCCAAAAACGGATATAATATACCTGTCCCCAAGCTAATCCCCAAGCTAACCATTCCGATTTTATCATATATTCTTATTTTTTTCCATATATTTATATTGGTGAAGTGTATGTTAATTAAGTCTTTTAAAATAAATAAAAAAATTTTAATTTCCACTATCATTATAATATTAGTCGTTATTTTGTCAATAGTTCTTTTCTACTCTTTTGCAAATGACGAAGTTGATTCTAATGAAACTTCTTCTGAAAAAGATTATATAAAATGGGTAGATTTTAATGTTACTGCTGAAGCTATGAAATTAACTTCTAAATTGGATATTGAATCACATAATAGCAATGCGGAAGTTAAGTATAATTGGATTGAACTTTTGGCTTATTTAGCATCTCAAAATGGTGGTAATTTTAAGAATTTCAAAAAATCTGATTTAGATAATCTTGTTGCAAAACTAGATAGCGGAGAGCAAATGTCTGATTTAACAAGTGATATGAAATTTTACGATTATTATTACGAAGCATACAGTGCTGTTTTGTCTGGTTTTATTGGTAATTACTCCATTGAAATTGATAATTCAACAAATATTGGTTCTACTGTTTCTGATGAAAATACTGATATTAATGATATTAATGAAAAAGATACTTCACGGTGTAAAAAATGAAAAAATTATGGAAGAAAGATATGGTCTGAAAGTCTTTTTGCCTATTGCAAAAAATTATTCTTTCAGTCATTATGACGATTTTGGTAATTCTCGTTCATATGGTTTTAAAAGAGTACACCTTGGAAATGATTTAATGGGAAGTATAGGAACTCCTATTGTTGCTGTTGAGTCTGGAATTGTTGAGCATTTAGGTTGGAATCAATATGGCGGTTGGAGAATTGGTATACGTAGTTTTGATGGTAAGCGTTATTACTATTATGCACATTTGCGTAAAAATCATCCATATGCTGAAGGTATTGAAGAAGGAATGACTGTTAAAGCTGGTGATGTTATTGGTTATTTAGGTATGACCGGTTATAGTACAAAAGAAAATGTCAATAATATTAATGTTCCTCACTTACATTTTGGTATGCAATTAATTTTTGACGAATCACAAGTAGATAGTCCTAATGAAATTTGGATAGATGTTTATCAAATAATTGAATTTTTAATGCAAAATCGTTCTGAAGTTTATCAATCAAATACTGAAACTAAAGACTATTCAAGAAAATATGACTTTATGGAAGAGGGATTTGAGGGACGGAGCTTAGATGTAATTGGTGCAATGGGGACGTGTTACTTTGCATCATTAAATGCATTTCGGGGCCGTCCCCCATGCACTTATCCTAGTGTTATTTTTATTGTTTTTTGTGTTTTTCCTCTTGTTACACTAAGTGTAACTTCATCTTTTGGCTTTTTTGTGTAAATATATTTTCGCAAATCATTCATCGTATTTAATTCAACATCATCAATTTTAGTAATAATATCTCCCTCTTTTAGTTCGGTGTTATCTGCTGGACCATTTTTAGTTATTTGTGCAACATATATTCCTTTTTCGAAACTTAAACTTTTATTTAAATATGGTATTACTTCTTTATCATAGGCATATATTCCTATTTGTGCTTCTTCAAAAGTTCCTGTATTTTTTAAACTTTCAATTATTGGTTTTACAATATCTATTGGAATTGCAAAGCCTATTCCTTCTGCTGATGTTATCTTTACTGTATTTATTCCTATCACTTCTCCATTTGGTGTAATTAATGGACCTCCACTGTTTCCAGGATTTATTGTTGCATCTGTTTGAATTAAATCTGTCATATATGATGATTGGTCGTTTTCTTCTATTTTTATTGTTCTGTTTTTTGCACTTATAATTCCTGAAGTTACTGTTCTTCTAAATTCATATCCTATTGGATTTCCTATTGCATATACACTTTCTCCTACTCTTACATCTTCTGAATTTCCCAACGTTACCGCTTCTAAATTTTTTGCATTTATTTTTGTAATTGATAGGTCTATACTTGAATCGCTCCACATTACTGTTCCATCATAAGTATTTCCATTTTCTAATGTTACATAGCATTTACTATATTTTGCTCCTGTTACATGTTCATTACTTAATATATATCCATCACTTGATACAATAACTCCTGTTCCTAATCCTAAATCGTTTTCTGAATTTGATGAAAATATACTACTTCCAGTATTTTTTAGTTTTGATATTCCTACTACTTTTCTTGTTGTTTCTTCTAACATATCTGCTATTGTTTGACTTTTTTCTTCTTCACTTTCCACAGTTTGTTCTTCTATTGTGGATTTTGTTCTCGTAGCTTCATAGTTACTTGGTGTAACTTCTATATTTTGATATGTTATATATAAATAAAATGCAAAAATCCATAAAAGTATTAGAATTATGCTTGTTATAATTACTTTCTTTTTTATGGATTTTTTTGTGTATTTTTTTCTCTTTTTCAAATTTGCCACCTCAAAAATAGTATTTACTATTTTTGTTGAATCAATTCAATAAATTTTAAATATTTTATTTCACTTTTTGCAATTCTTTATATCTCTTAACTTTTTGTGTTGTAGTTTTTTCTAGCTCTTCTGTTGTAATCTCAATTTTCTTAATATGCTTAAATAGTGGCAAATCTTTATTTATTTCTTTAATTTGTTTCCAAATTTCTTCTTTATATTCATCTTCTGATTTTTCACCAAAAGCATCTTTTATTGAATCTGCATCATAAACGATTTTTGCACATAACATTGTATCTGTTTTGCTTTGTCCTCTTTGATATACTAAACTTTCCTTTACATATGGTAATTTATTTATTAATGCTTCTATTTCTTGTGGATAGACATTTTCTCCATTTCTTAGAACTATTACGTCTTTCTTTCTTCCAGTTATGTATAAAAAGCCATCTTCATCTAAATATCCGTAATCTCCTGTTGAAAACCATCCATCTTTTAATACTTCTTTTGTTGCTTTTTCATTATTGTAATATCCAAGCATTACACTTGGTCCTTTTACTGTAATTTCCCCTATTCCATCTTTATCTGGATTGTCGATTCTACATTCTAAGTTTTCTAGTACAAGTCCTATTGAACCTGGTCTTTTCTTTTTATCTGTTTCTGCTGATATTACTGGTGATGTTTCTGTTAATCCATATCCTTGTACTTGTTCTATTCCTAAATTGTTATATCCGATTATTGTGTCTTTATTCATTGGGGCCGCACCATAAAATACTACCCTTAGATGTCCACCAAAATTGTCTAATATTTCTTTAAATACTATTTTTCTTATATCTATATGGCATTTTAATAATCCATTTGATATTTTTATCATTTTATTGATTAATTCTGTTTTTCCTTTTTCTTTAATTGCTTTTTGGATTTTCTTATACATTGTTTCTAATACTAATGGAACTGCTACAAATACTGATACTTGGAAGTCTTTCAAGTTTTGTTGTATATATCTTAAACCTTCGCAAAAAGCTACTGTTGCTCCGCTATATGTACCGTATAAAAATGTTATTGTACATTCAAATGTGTGGTGAATTGGTAAAAATGATAATAATGTGTCTGTTCTATATATTTTTACATATTTATTTATTGCTACTATATTTGAAGCAATATTGTTTTGTGATAACATTACTGCTTTTGGCTCATTTGTAGTTCCTGATGTAAATAGCATTATTGACATTTTATATGAATCTATTTTTACATCATCATATCTATTATCACCTTTTTCTAACATTTCTTTTCCATTTTCTAGAACTTTATCATATGAAAGAAACTCTTTTTTTCCTTTAGAGTCCATGCAAATTAAATTTTTTAGATTACAACCTTTTTCGATTATTTCATCAATTGCTTTTTGATATTTTTTCTCATAAACAATTGTGTCTACTTCACTTCTTTTGATTAAATTTCCAATTTCAATATCTGTTAGTGCTTTATCTAGTGGCACAATAACTTTTCCTGCTGTTGTAGTTGCAAGATATGTTGTACACCATTTATAACTATTATTTCCTATTACTGCTACTCTTTTTACTTTCATGTCAATTAAAGCTGTACCTAAGGCTTTAATGTCTTTTACATATTGTTCATATGTAATTTCTTTTATCTCATTATTTTCTTTATATTTAAAGGCTATTGACTTTCCAAAACTTTCAAACCTTGTGATAAAATCTCTAAAGTTTTCTGCTTCTTTTGTCTCTTTTTTTGATTTTTTTAGTTCTTTTTCTTTTGGATTCTTGATGTCATTTTCTTTTCTAGTTTTACTATTTTTCATTTAACACCATTCCCTTCTCCTTTTTTTGCATTTTATAATAAAATTATTGATTTTTCAACATCTTTTTCTTGATTTTTTTTTAATATATATATATAATTTTGATAAAGTTCAATTATATAATTAATTAAAAAGGGTGATAAAGGATGTCTTTAAATAGTTTTAATTTAACAGAGCCTCAAAAGGCAATTTTAAATACAGAGCAATTTTTCCCAAATACTAGCATAAACAACATTTCAGGAAGAGTTGTTATTAATTCTAAAATTGATGTTAAACTTCTTGAAAAAGCTATTAATATTTTTGTCAAAAAGAATAAAAATATTAGATATCAGCTTAATCAAAAAAGTGATAGTATTACTCAATATGAAAAGGAATATACTCCATTTTCTGTTGATTATATTTATTTGACTCCTGAAAATAAGGAAGAAGTTTTTAATTCAATTTCTAGGAGAGTTTTTCCTTTATTTGATTCTCCTTTATACTATTTTGAAATCTATGAAACAATTGATAATACGGGTGGTTTCTTTGTTTGTATTCATCATCTAATATGTGATGCTTGGTCAATGAGCATATTGGTTAATTCTATTATCTCTATTTATTCTGGATTATTAAAAAATGAAAATATAGATTTTTCTTGTGATTTTGATTATTCAGAATTTGTTAATCAAGAAGAAAAATACAAATTAAGTTCTAGATTTGAAAAAGATAGAGAATTTTGGAATAATCTTTTTGACAAAAATATATTTGATGATGCTTTTTCTGGTAATTTAAATACTACCTCTGCTATTTCTTTTGAAGCAAGCAGGGCTGAATTTAAATTAACAAAAAGTTTAACTGAAAAAATTATTGATTTCTGTAAGGAAATTAAAACTTCTCCTTTTACTTTTATTTTATTTTTAATGGGTATTTATGAAGGAAAAATTAAACAGACAGATAGTGTTGTTTTGTCTTCTCCAATATTGAATAGGAGTACAATGAAGGAGAAGGAAACTTTTGGGCTTTTTGTAAATAATATGCTTTATAAATTGAATATAGATTTTAATACTTCTTTTTATGATTGCATAAAAGAGCTTAATAAATGTCAATTTTCTTATTTGAGACATCAAAAATATCCTTCTCAAACTTTAGTTGAAGATATAAAAAATAAATTTAATATTAAAGAAAATATTTATAATACTTCTGTATCTTATCAAAATGCTAGAATGAATCATTCTAAAGACAATATTAATTATTCTACAGAATGGTTTTTTAATGGTTATTCATCAATTCCTTTAGTATTACATATTTATGATATGGATGATACAGATAATTTTTCTTTTATCTATGATTATCAGAATTGTTTTTTTGACAATTCTCAGATTAAAGATATTCATAGTAGAATATTACATATTTGCGAACAAGTAATGGAAAATAAAGATATTTTAATTAAAGATATTCAATTAGTTACTGATGAAGAAAAAGATTTAATTTTAAATCAATTTAATAATACTTTTGTAAAATATGATTCTACAAAAACAATTATCGATTTATTTAAGGAACAAGTTATTTCTAATCCAAATAAGGAAGCTATTATATGTAACAATCAAAGAATCACTTTTAATGATTTGGATTGTATGTCTGATAAGTTTGCAGCTTTCTTGCATGATAACTACAATTTAAGAGTTGGAGATAATATTTCAATAATATTAGATAGGTCAATTGATTTAATTATTGTGATATTATCTGTCTTGAAGTGTGGTTGTTCATATGTTCTTATTGATTCTTCACATCCTCTAGATAGAAAAAAATATATGATAGATAATTCAAATTCTAAATATGTGATTTCAAATTCTGTTTATGATTTTGAAAATTTAATTCACATAGATAGTGTTTTTGATATGAATTTAAATAAAAAATATGTATGTAAAAAAGTAACTTCTGATGATAATATGTATTTATTATATACTTCTGGTTCTACTGGAAATCCTAAAGCAGTTACTATAACACATAAGAATTTTCATAATTATTTATTAGGAATATCAAGAGAAGTTGATTATTCTTCAGATAAGACTGTGCTTTCAATTGCCTCTATTTCTTTTGATGTTTTTGGATATGAATTATGGGTAACGATTTTGAATGGTTTAACTTTAGTTTTATCAACCTCTGATGAACTTAATGATTATACTATATTAAATGACTTAATTTTGAAATATAATGTTAATATTTTGTACGGAACTCCTAGTAAGATATTATCTTTAATGTCTGCTAATAATTGTAGAGATAGTTTTAAGTTATTAACAGATATCGGTATTGGTGGAGAGGCTTTAAATGAATCTTTTTTGAATGATTTGAATTTAATTACTTCTGCTAATATATATAATATGTATGGTCCTACTGAAACAACAGTTGGTTGTTGTTGTAAAAAATTAGCTAAAACAAATAAAGTAATCACTATTGGAAAACCTTTAGCAAATGTTAAGTTTTATGTTTTAGATAAGAACTTAAACCTTTGCCCTCCTGGTGTAAAGGGTGAGTTGTATATTTCAGGTGATGGTGTTTCTAAAGGTTATTTTGGAAGAGAGGATTTAACTAAAAAGGCTTTTTCACAAAATATTTTTGACCCTTCTCTTATGATGTACAAGTCTGGTGATATTGTTGCCTGGACAAAACAAGGTGAATTAATTTTTTATGGAAGAGCAGATTCTCAAATTAAAATTAGAGGATACAGGATAGAACTTAGTGAAATTGAAACTGTTCTATCTAATCATAGATTTATAAAAAATTGTGCTGTTATAGATTATTCATATAATAATAGGGAATTTTTGTGTGCTTATTACACTTCTGATTTTACTATTCAAAATTATGAATTAAAGGTATTTTTGGCTAAAAAATTACCTTATTATATGATTCCATCTTATTTTATTCCATTACCTAGTTTGCCTCTTACTGTTAATGGAAAAATAGATAGAAAAAAATTGCCATCACCTTTTAAAAATTCTAAAGATAATAAATATGTAAAACCACAAACTGAACTTCAAAAAGTAGTTTGTAAGGCTTTAGAAGATTGTTTATCAATAAAAAATATTAGTATTAACGAAGATTTTACTAATCTTGGTATTGATTCTTTGTCTATTATTAAAATGCAATCAATGCTTTCTGCTTTAAATATATCAGTACCAACTCAATATTTTTATGATTATTCTAATGTTAAAGATTTATGCTTTGCTTTAGAAAATACTAATTCTGATGCCGAGAACAATCTGTATTCAGATATTTATCCATTTTTAAAGCATGATACAGCTAATTTACATCCTAAAAAACATAGTTTTAAAAATGTGTTACTTACTGGTTGTACTGGATTTTTAGGTATTCATTTATTGAGTGATTTGCTAGATAAAGATTGTACTATATATTGCTTAGTTAGAAGTTCTTCTGTGGAAAATGCTAAAAAAAGGATTATTAGTATGTTTAATTTCTATTTTAAAGATAAATATACTGAAGAGTTCTTATTTAATAAAATAAAAGTTATTGTTGGTGATATTACTTATAAAAATTTAGGCTTCTCTGATGAGCAATATGAAACTTTGGGTAATACTCTTGATTTAGTTATACATTCTGCTGCATTAGTTAAGCATATGGGTAAATATGAGGAATTTGAAAAGTTAAATTTAAAAGGTACTAAAAATGTTGCTGATTTTTGTATGAAATATGATATTTTTCTAAATCATATTTCAACTATTAGCGTTTCTGGTGATTTTATGCCTTTAAATAATACTTCAGATGATGTTTATTTTACTGAAGAGGACTTTTTTATAGGTCAAAATTATAATGAAAATTATTATATTAAAAGTAAACTTTTAACAGAAGAATTTTTACTTAATAGTATAAAAAGTGGTATGCTAAGAGCAAACATTTATAGGATTGGCAATCTTACTGCAAGACATTCTGATGGAATATTTCAATATAATATAGATAGTAATGCTTTTTATAACAAATTACAATTTATGCTTAAAAATAAATTTTATTTTGAAAGTAGTGTTGTTCAAAATTTTGATATGTCTCCTGTAGATAATGTTGCAGATGCTATAATTGGTATTATTGATAATTATGGATGTCTAAATAAAATTTTTCATGTTTTTAATCCTTATAAGTTCAATATGAGAAGTTTAGTAGAAATGTTAAATGAATTAGGATATAATATTAAAATTGTAACTGATGAACAATTTTATAAGAAAATTTCAAAATTGGATTTATCTGCTAATTCTTTGGTTATAAGCGATTATAGTTTATATACTAATATTCCATATTTGAATATTAAGACAAATTGTGATATAACTTTAGAATATTTGAAACATTTTAATTTTGAATATGATAAAATAGATTTAGATTATTTATATAAATTAACTAATTATATTAAAAATCTTGAAATATAGGGGGGAATATTATGCAAAAGAAAACGAAAAAATCATTTCATTTATATACTTATCAAAAAGTTATACTTTCATATTTTATTACAATTTCTATTTGTGCATGGCTTTTGTATCCGATTATGCACAGGATTTTGAATTATCCGCCTGGTACTGTTGATACATCGTTTCAAGTTGAATATGGCGGACTTACTTATACAGCTCAATTTGTTATATTATATGTATTAATTGTTGCCTTATTTCTTTTATATCAACGTTACTTCTTGTTTAAGAAAATAGCAAATTGGGAAAGGTCTGGTGGTGTAAATTCTAATTTATATAGTGTTAAAGAAATTAGAACTACTTTATTGGCTGCACCGAAAAAGTTTTATTTATTACAAATAATTATACCTTTTATTGCAATTACTATTGGTTTAGGTATGCCTATTGTAAAACATGAAGTAGAGTCTTCTGGAATAACTGTTGCTATATTATGGGTTACTGTTTTTACTTTTAATGCAACAATATCTTATGTATTTTCTAAAAATTTGTTTAAGTCTTTATTGATAAAAACTTTTAAAGAAAATAAATTAGATATGAAACATTCAAAACTTTCTAGTGATATGATGTTAATCTTATTACCTCTTTTAATTGCTGGTTTGTTTTTCATTGCAATTGTTTCTTATTCTAGGCTAGTTAAAGCTAGAGGTGATGATATTTATAAATATTATAAAAATGAGTTTTCATATGTTTTTGATGAAAATACTTCATATACTGAAAATCAATTAATTAATATACTTGATTCTTTAGAATATATGAATGATACTGATACTTATTTCATTATTGATAATGATAAGGACATAATAACTTCAGATGGTGAGCCTTTAACAGATTTCTTTACAAAATATATATATGAATTGTCAGATCAGTTTGATGGTAGAGTTTATGAGCATTATGCTGTAAATACTCAAGGATATGTGACACACGTAAATGTAAATAATAGTGATTATATTGTAGGTATTAAATTTCCTATAGATGGTGGTAATGCCATGTACTATCTTGTAATTTCTTTTATTGTTTTATTTAGTGTTATATCTTTCTTATTATGGTATTATTCTACATCTCTATCAAATCAGATAAAGATGATAGTAAATGGTCTTAATGATATAAATACTAAGAACAATGCTGAATTTAAAAAGATACCTATTATTTCTAATGACGAACTTGGTGAGCTTACGGTTGAATTTAATAAGATTCAAGACTTAACGAAACATAACATTGAAAAAATACATGACAGCCAAGAAACATTAATGGAAAAAGAACGTTTAGCTTCACTTGGTCAGTTAATTGGTGGTATTGCACATAACTTAAAAACACCTATAATGTCTATATCAGGAGCTGCTGAAGGTTTAAATGATTTAATTAAAGAATATGATTCATCTATTGATGACCCTGAAGTAAATAGTCAAGACCATCATGATATAGCAAAAGATATGTCTTCTTGGGTTGAAAAAATTAAAACTCATACTGAATATATGTCAGATGTAATTACTGCTGTTAAAGGTCAAGCTGTGACATTATCTAATGAACAGGATATTACTTTTACTATTGGGGAATTATTGAAGAGAGTTAATATTTTAATGAAACATGAATTAAAAAATGCTATTGTTTATTTGAACATTTCTTTAAAAGTTGATGAGAATTTAATGCTTAAAGGTGATGTTAATAGTCTAGTTCAGGTTATTAATAATATGATTTCAAATTCAATCCAGGCTTATAATGGAAAACCTGAGCAAAATATTGATTTAATAGTTACTAAAGAAGGTAATAACTTGCTTATTTCTATTAAAGACTATGCTACAGGTCTTTCTCAAGAGGCTAAAGATAAGTTGTTTAAGGAAATGGTTACTACTAAAGGTAAAAATGGTACTGGTTTAGGATTGTATATGTCTTATTCTACAATTCGTGCTCATTTTAATGGTAATATTACTTTTGAGTCAGAGGATGGTAAAGGTACTACATTTATTATTACATTACCTATAAATTAATAATTATAAAAATGTCATTGTATTTTTATTAAAAATATATTATAATATTTCCATCCTTTTCCAGAAGGAAATCTTTCTGAAAGGAGGACAAACAAATGACAAGTTTCGACTTGATTTGGCGTTTGATATTATTATTACTTTTTGAAAAAAATTTTGACAATTCAAATGACCAAAAATCTGACGATTAGTTATTCAATACTAATCAGGAAGTGGTTCCCTAGCCACTTCTTTTTTGTATTATAAATTGTAAATTCTTTTAATACGAAATGATATTGAATCAAAATATAAAAAAAAGTATGTGTCCCTAAACACATACACAAACATCAGACAGTTTCGACTACTGACTAACTTAAGCTAAATATAGTATACTATATTTTTTATTATATGTCAAATAATTTTTTTTATTCGCTAACTAATTTTTGAAATTTCTACCAATTACAAAAAAATTTCAAAAACTCTTGCTTTTTCCACATTTTATTAATATAATGTGGAAAAAGTAACATTAATCTATTATATTCGTGCATCAAACAAGAATAAAATGGAGGATGGTAGAAATATGAGAAAAGGTCTTCAAAATGTAGAAAATAGTGAAAATAAAAATTACAAAATCATCGCAGTTGATGATGAACAAGGTATCATTGATTCTTTATCAATATTTTTAAAAAGAAGTGGATATGATTTCACAGGTATAACTGATCCACAAGAAGCAATAGAGAGAGTTAGAAATGAACATTTTGATTTAATGGTATTAGACTTTATTATGACTCCTTTTCATGGTGACCAGGTTGTAGAAGAAATTAGGAAATTTAACAAAGAATTATATATCTTGTTATTAACTGGTCATAAGGATTTAGCGCCTCCATTAGAAACAATTCGTAGATTAGATATTCAAGGTTATTGTGAAAAAAGTGATAAGTTTGACCAATTATTGCTTTTGATTGAATCTGGAATTAAATCTATTAAACAGATGAATGAGATTAAACATATAAATGAAGAATTAGCTGATACATATGAAAAGTTAGAACAGGCTTATTTAGAAAGTATTCAAACTTTGAGATATACGGTTGAAGCTAAAGATACATATACAAGAGGTCATTCTGATAGGGTTTCAGAATACTCTGTGTTATTAGGTAAAAAAATGGGATTATCCGACCAAGATTTGCGTACTTTACAAATTGGTGGTTTATTCCACGACATTGGAAAGATTGGTGTTCCTGATACTATTTTACAGAAGGAATCTAAACTTACAGATGATGAGTATTCAGAAATAAAAAATCATCCTTCAATAGGAGCTCACATTTTGTCTACTGCAACTTTATTTAAAGATATTATTCCAATTGTAAAACATCATCACGAAAGATATGATGGTCATGGATATCCTAGTCAATTAAAAGGTGAAGAGATTCCATATTTGGCTAGAATTACAGCAATTGCAGATAGTTTTGATGCTATGACTTCAAAAAGAACTTATAGAGATTCTTTACCTCTTGAAACTGTTATTTCAGAGTTTAAGAGATGTCGAGGTACACAATTCGACCCAGAATTGGATGATGCTTTTTTGGATATTTTGGAAAATCACTTTGATGAGATTAAGGAAATTCAAGAAAAATATAAAGGCGGCATAGAAAACAGGGATTAGGGGACGGTCCTAAAAATCCCTGTTTTTATTTTATTTTAAACTTTCATTGAAAGTCCTACTTTTTGTCTTTCTTTATCAATTTTAATAACTTTAACTTTAACTATATCTCCAACAGAAACAACATCTGATGGATTTTTAATAAATTTATCACTCATTTCAGAAATATGAACTAACCCATCATGTTTAACACCAATATCTACAAATGCTCCAAAATCTATAACATTTCTAACTGTTCCTGTTAATACCATACCTTCTTTTAAATCATCTAATTTTAATACATCTGAACGTAAAATTGGTTTTGGCATATCTTCTCTTGGGTCTCTTCCTGGTTTTGAAAGTTCTTCAATAATATCTGTTAGCGTCATTTCTCCAATTTCTAATTCTTTTGCAGTTTTTGCTACATCAATTGTTTTTAATTTATTTCTCAATTCTTCTAATTTTTCTTTATTTCTTAAATCATTTTTATCAAATCCCAATTGATTAAGTAATTTTTCAGTAGCTTCATAACTTTCTGGGTGAACTGCTGTAATTTCTAATGGATTATCACCATCAAATATTCTTAAGAAACCTGCACATTGCTCAAATGCTACTTTTCCTAGTTTTGGAACTTTTAATAATTGTTTTCTATTTTTTAATTTTCCATTTTCATCTCTATATTTTACAATGTTTTTTGCAATTGTATTGTTAATTCCTGAAACATAGCTAAGTAGTGAAGGTGTTGCTGTGTTTACATCTACTCCTACTTTATTAACACTATCTTCTACCACTCCTGTTAGGCTTTCTTGTAATTTCTTTTGATTTACATCATGTTGATATTGTCCAACACCTATTGCTTTTGGGTCTATTTTTACAAGTTCTGCTAATGGGTCTTGCAAACGTCTTGCAATTGAAATTGCACCTCTAATTGATACATTTATATCTGGATATTCTTCTGTTGCAAGTTTTGATGCTGAATATACTGATGCTCCTGCTTCACTTACTATAACATAGTGTACATCTCTTGAGGCTTCTTTTATCATATCTGCTACAAACATTTCTGATTCTCTTGATGCTGTGCCATTTCCTATTGCTATCATGTCTACTTTGTCTTTTTCTATTAGTTTTAATAATTCTTTTTTTGCACCTTCAACATCATTTTGTGGTTCTGTTGGATATACTGTTGTATAGTCTAATAGTTTACCTGTTTCATCTATAATTGCTATTTTACATCCAGTTCTATATGCTGGGTCAAATCCCATAACAGTTTTCCCTTTAATTGGTGCTCCTAATAGCAATTGTTTTGAATTTTTACCAAATACTTTAATTGCTTTATCTTCAGCTTTTTCTGTTAAATCTGAACGGATTTCTCTATCAATAGATGGTTCTATTAGTCTTTTAAAACTGTCTAAAATTGTTTCTTTTAGCATTTCAGTAAATTGTGTTTCACCTTTTATAATATCTCTTTCGATGTATGCTAAAATTTTATCTTCTGGCTTTTCTATTTTTACCTTTAAGAAATCTTCTTTTTCTCCACGATTTATTGCTAAAATTCTATGGCTTGGTATGTATTTTATTGCTTCTTGATAGTCATAATACATTTCATAATTAGATTTTTCCTCTGGTTTTGCTGCTTTTGTTTCAATAAGTCCTTCTCTATAACAGATTCTTTTTATTTGTTTTCTGTATTTTGGTTCATCTGAAATGTTTTCTGCAATAATGTCTAATGCTCCTTGTATTGCATCTTCTGCAGTTGCAACTACTTTGTCTTTATTTTTCTTATCTTCATCAGATAATTTATCTATATTTATGTATTGTTTTGCAATTTCTATTATTGGAGTTGTTTCTTTTTGTTCTATAATAATATTTGCAAGTGGCTCTACTCCTTTTGCTTTTGCGACTGTTGCTCTTGTTTTCTTTTTTTGCTTATATGGTCTATAAATATCTTCAACTTCTGCAAGTGTTTTTGCTATTGCAACTGCTTGTAATATTTCATCTGTTAATTTTCCTTGCTCATCTATTGATTTTACAACTTCTTCTTTTCTTTGTTCTAAATTTCTTAGGTAGTTTAATCTTTCTCCTAACTCCCTAAGTGTTTCGTCACTTAGCCCTCCTGTTACTTCTTTTCTATAACGTGCAATAAATGGAATTGTGTTTCCTTCATCAATTAATTTTACTGCCGCTTCTACTTGTTTTGTTTGTATGTTTAGCTCTTCTGCTATTGTTTTTATTATTTTTTCCATTTTATCAATCCTTTCTAAGGCACAAATCCGGTTGGAAAAGAATTAAATTTTGGCAAGGAAAACAATTTTGAAATTTATGAGACGTACTTTTTGTACGTTGATTAAATTTCAAATGAAGTTTGACGTAGCCAAAATTGTAATTATTTTTCAACCTTTGTCTCCTTCTTTCATCATTTTAACGTGATTTATTTTATCACAATTTTTTTCAAATTGCTACACTTTTTTCTTTGTATTTTTATGTCGATTATTGACATTTTTCATTTTTTATTTTATTCTAATAGTGTAGAAAAATTTAATTTTTTAATTATTAGTTTTCTATAAGAAAATTAACCTTGTTTTATACGGAAAGATGCATTAAGCACTTTCCGATAAAATAAAATTAAAATAGGAGGGGATTTTATGAGTTCAGAATTAAGAGCTAAAGCTCGTGAAAAATTAACTGGAAAATGGGGAAAAGCTGCTTGTATTTCTTTGGCTTATCTAGTTATTGCTTTTTTAATAAGTTTTATACAGGGTCATGTTGAAGGAAACGCTTTCTTAAATTTAATTGTTTCTATAATTGCATTTGTCATTGAAGTACCTTTATCTTTTGGGCTAATGTATTCTTACTACAAATTATTCAAAGATGAAGAAACATTTGCATTTGACTTTTGCAGTTTAGGATTTTCTAATTTTGGAAAATCTTGGGGAATTACTTGGCATATGATAATAAAAATGATAGTACCTGTAATCTTAATGATTATTTCATATGTTTTAATTGCTTTTTCTGTTTCTCTTTATGTTACATCATCTTTTTCTTATATTTATTCTGGTTCAACTTCTGGATTAGGTATGGCTGGTTTATTATCTATTGTGGGTATAATACTTTTAATTTTCTCTGTAATTTTGGGAATTACTAAATATTATTATTATGCTCTATCCTATCTAATTGCAATGGATAATCCAGAAATGACTTCTAAAGAAGCTGTTGAAGAAAGTAAGAAATTGATGAATGATAATCGTGGAAAATTATTTGGATTACAAATTTCATTTATCGGTTGGGCTATTTTAGCATTATTTACTTTGGGTATTGGTTATATTTGGCTTATTCCATATATGCAATTTGCAATTATTTGTTTCTATGACAAAGTACAAGAAACAAATGCCTAAAAATTTATTTGGCTAAGAAAATTTGATCTTGTAGAATAAAATTAAAAAGCATTAATATTCTAGTTTTCTAGTTTATTAATGCTTTTTGTTTCTATTCAACTCCTAAATATTCATTGTATGTACATTCTCTATCAATCATTTTCCCATTTTCTTTAATATCTATGATTCTATTTGCTACTGTTTGAGTTAATTCATGGTCATGTGAAGTAAATAATATATTTCCGATAAATTTTTTCATACCTTCATTTACCGAAGTAATACTTTCCATGTCTAGGTGGTTTGTAGGTTCATCAAAAATTAGGAAGTTTGCACCTGATAACATCATTTTTGAAAGTACACATCTAACTTTCTCCCCACCTGATAAGACACTTACTTTTTTCAATGCTTCTTCGCCAGAGAATAACATTCTTCCTAAGAAACTTCTAACATATGTTTCATCTGGATCTTTTGAGTACTTTCTTAGCCAATCTGTTATTGTTTCATCTGTTTCGAATAAGTAGTTATTATCTTTAGGAAAATATGAACTTGTTATTGTTGTTCCCCATACTAATTCTCCTTCATCTGGTTCTAATTCTCCTGCAATTATTTGAAATAATACGGTTTTTGCATTTTCATTATCTGCTAAAAATGCTATTTTATCATCTTGTTTTACAGTGAAAGATATATTATCAAGTAGTTTTACTCCTTCAACTGTTTTAGATATATTTTTTACTTGTAGAATTTCTTTACCTGGTTCTCTATCTGGTTTAAAGTCTACATATGGATATTTTCTATTTGATGGTTTTATTTCTTCTAATTGTATTTTTTCTAATGTTTTCTTTCTTGATGTTGCTTGTTTTGATTTTGAAGCATTTGCACTAAATCTTGCAATAAAGTCTTGTAATTCTTTAATTTTTTCTTCTTTCTTTTTGTTTTGTTCTCTTGCTTGTTTTAATGCAAGTTGGCTAGATTCATACCAGAAGTCATAGTTTCCTGGATATACTTTTATTTTTCCAAAGTCAACATCTGCTATATGTGTACATACTTTGTTTAGGAAATATCTATCATGTGATACAACAATTACTGTGTTTTCAAAGTTTATTAAAAATTCTTGTAACCAGTTTATACTTTTCATATCTAAGTCGTTTGTAGGTTCGTCTAATAGTAGTACATCTGGATTTCCAAATAGACTTTGTGCAAGTAACACTTTTACTTTTTCTCTTGGATCTATTTCTTTCATTAATTTATAGTGGTTTTCTGGTATTATTCCTAAGTCATTTAAAAGAATTGCTGCATCTGACTCAGCATTCCAACCATCAAGTTCTGCAAATCTTTCTTCTAGTTTTGCTGCTTTCATTCCATCTTCTTCTGAAAAGTCAGGTTTTGCATATATTTCTTCTTTTTTCTTCATGATGTCATATAGCTCTTTATTTCCCATAATAACTGTATCCATTACGGAATAGTCTTCAAAAGCAAAGTGGTCTTGTTTTAATACAGATATTCTTTCTCCTTTATCTATGGAAACATCACCTTTACTTGGTTCTATTTCTCCAGATAAAACTTTTAGAAATGTTGATTTTCCTGCACCATTTGCTCCTATTATTCCATAACAGTTTCCTTTTCCGAATCTTATATTTACATCTTCAAATAACACTCTTTTTCCAAATCTTATTGTAACTCCATTTGCACTAAGCATTTTTTTCCTCCTTTAGGGACATGCCAAATTGAACATTTTTTGTTCAAAAGGGACAGACCTTTATTTTTTTGTGTCTTATTAGGGACGTTTCTCATGCGACATTTATTATACAATATAATGCTTGTTTTTTCAAGTATTTGGAAAATTTCTTAAATTAAAATTAGACTTAATTTTTGCATAATTTCTAAATTTCAAAAACTAAGTCTGTTCTTATATTTAAAAACTTTTTCAATATGGATTTTAATTTTAGTCATCAAATAATAGTTTTATTCCCCATAAACCAGAAACACCCACTAATCCATATACAATTCTAGAAATAATACTCATATCCCCAAAAATTGCAGCTACTAGGTCAAAATTAAATATACCTATTAGTCCCCAGTTTATAGCACCAATTATGATTAAAACTAAGGCTATTTTATCAATTACTTTCATTGTATCCTCCTTCTAAATCTTTTCATCACTATTAGCTTTTACTTAGATTTTAAAATAATAATTCTTAAATTAAAAAAGAAAAGTTTTTTCATTTTTTATATATTATTTTCATTTTTATAAAATTTATTCATTTTTACTATATTTGTTGCTATTTTTAGTTTTTTATGATAATTTTAAGTGGGGTGTTTTATGAGAAATAATAATTTGAGAAAAAATAGTGAATACAATAAATATAGGCAAATGAAAAATAATACAGGAAACCAAAAATCAAATAATAAAAAATCAAAAATTTTATATGGTGGAATATTTTTATTAATTCTCATTTTAGCCTTTATTTTTTGTTTAATAAAATTTGTCGTACCTGATAAAACTGTTGATGTTGCAAATACCAATTTGTCAAGTAATTCTCAAGTAGCTGAAAATCCTGTTAATAATACTAATTCTGATACTATCAGTCAGCAAGAGCCAATAACTTTTTCATTAGCTGCAATTGGTGATGTTATGTGCCATAATACTCAATATATGGATGCATATAATAGTAGTACAGATTCCTATGATTTTTCATATGTTTTTGATGATATACAAAACTATATTAAGTCTGCTGATATTTCAATCGGAAGTTTGGAAACAACTTTTGCTGGTAAAGATAGGGGTTATAGCAATTATCCTACTTTTAACTCTCCTGAAGAGTTGGCATATGACTTAGCTGAAATTGGACTTGATGTTTTATCCACTGCTGGAAATCATGCTTTAGATAAAGGTTTTTTGGGTTTATGTAATACTCTTGACGTTTTAGATGATGCAAATATCTCCCATAGTGGTACTTATAGAACTCAAGAGGATAGAGATTCTGTTTTAATAAAAGATGTTAAAGGTGTTAAGGTTGCTATTCTTAGTTATACTTATGGAACTAATGGAATTCCTGTACCTTCTGATAAGAATTTTTGTGTTAATTTGATTGATAGAGATTTGATTAAACAAGATATTGAAAATGCAAAATCTCAAAATGCAGATGTGATAATTAGCTGTATGCATTGGGGAATTGAATATCAAACTATACAAAATAAGGAACAGGAAAATTTAGCAGATTTCTTGTTTGAAAATGGTGTTGATATTATTTTAGGAAATCATCCTCATGTTTTACAACCTATGGAAAAAAGGTCTGTTACTTTAGAGGATGGTACTGTAAAAGATTGTTTTGTTATTTATGCTTTAGGAAATTTTATCTGTGACCAAAATTCTGAAAATACTAGAAATTCAATTATTTTAAATTTAGACATTACAAAAAATCCGGATGGAAAAATTTCTATTGATAAAGTTGATTATGTTCCTATTTATATGTATAAAAATTCAAATTTTAGTATTAGGAAGATGAAACTTTTGGATATTGAAAAGTCTATTTTGGATTATGAAAGTGGAACTGATAATTCAATTGGTAGCAGTACTTATAATCTTTTAAAGAATGAGTTGGAAAATATTAAGGAAATTGTAGAATAATATAAAAAGTCGAAATTTGTGGTTTAGTACATTTTATTTCGACTTTTTTATTCTATGTATTTATTTTAGATGTGTCACAAAATGGACAAAATGTCTCAAAAAGAAACGTCCCCAATGCGACATTATCTTAACATATCTTTTTTGTTTAGCCACCATGTTACTAACATGGTAGTTATTACTGCAATAAATACCATTATTACGAATCCCATGCTATTGTGTTGAAATGGCAGTTCTACATTCATTCCCCAGAAACTTGAAATCATTGTTGGTACTGCTAATATAATTGTTATTGATGTTAAAAATTTCATTACTCCATTTAGGTTATTTGATATTATTGATGCATATGCATCCATTGTTCCATTTAAGATATCTCTATATATCTGAGCCATTTCTATTGCCTGTCTATTTTCTATTATGGCATCTTCTAGTATTTCTTCATCTTCTTCATATAATTTTACAATTTTTCCTCTCATGGTTTTTTCCATGACAAGTTCATTTGATTTTAATGATGTCGTAAAATATACTAGACCTTTTTCTAAACTTAATAATTTTAAAAGCTCTTTATTTTTCATAGAGTTTTTTAATATGTATTCTGCAATTTCTGTTTCTTTGTTAATTTTCTTTAGGTAATCTAAGTAATATGATGAATTTAGGTATAGTATTTGAAATATGAATCTTGTTTTTTTGTATGTTTGAAAATTTTTTATTTTCTTTTTTTCAAAGTCATCAATTATTTTATTTTTCTTTAGACTAACTGTCACAAAAAAATCATCTCTTACTACTATCATTCCTAAAGGCATTGTTGTGTATATATCATTATCATCACTTTTTTCAACTATTGGTACATCGACTACAAATAATATTGTATTGTCATCTTCTTCTTGGTCAATTCTGGCTTTTTCTTCATAGTCTAATGCGTCTCTTATGAAGTCTTCTTGTATGTTTATGTTTTCGCATACTTTTTTTATCTCGTTCTCGGACGGATTTACTAAGTTAATCCAGCTCCCTTTTTTAAATTCTTTTATTTCTTCTGTTTTATCTGTTTCGATATTAGTATTATATATTTTTAGCAAATCCATCACCCCTTTTTTATTCTCCAATACTATTATTTTATTATTTTGTAGCGGTTTTGTCAACATTTTTCACAAATTTACATAATTTTTTCTTTTATTTTGTTACAATTTACTGCCACTTTAATAGTTTTTGTTATTAGCAAATGATATATTATTATAAAATTGTGAATTGTAATCAATTTTGTCCAAAATTTGCCAATAATTTTATTTAGTGATTGAAAATTTATCTTTTTTGTGTTAATATAGTGCGTATGAATGGAGTGTGTCGAAATGGATTTAAGAACAGTAGATAGTTATTTAAATCATAAACTTGATGAAAATAGTGATTTTATTTTATTAACTTTTTATGAATTGAGAATAAAACTTGACCTTTCTAAAGCAGATACAAATGAGTTTTTAAATTTATCTGCTATACGTTTAAAAAATATTGGTTATAATGTTTATTTTACAGGTCAAGAGTATGAATATAATGAAAAACATCAAATAGTAAAAGACAATGAATTATTGGTAGCTATAAAAATATAAGCTACCTTTCTATTTTGTTTGCAAATATTTTATTCATATATTCGTCTGGATAATTTTTATCTAAAAATGCATCAATATGACTTGTTGATTGTATATTGTATTTTCTTTCTTTTTGTCTTAATGCTGCCATAGATGATATTGTTATATTAAATATCATTAGTACTGCAACTCCAGCTGATACTATTTTTACTCCATTTTTTTGTATCATTTCTTCTATTTTTGGTATTATTGGTTCTATAAGTGACATATATAATAATCCTGCAAATCCCCAATATGTGCAATGTATTAATGTTGTTCTTCCATTTATATTTAATATCCAGTTAGAATAGTCCCATGATACTGTTCCAAATATTTTTTCTTGTAGAAATGAAAATAGATATTCTACTGTTCCTCCTAATATCATTGATATTAGAAATATTTTATTGATTTCATTTAGCTTATTATTTTTCATTTTATTTACATTCCCTTCTTATGCTACATATTGGTTGGAAAAGAATTAAATTTTGGCTAGGAAAACGAGTTTGAAATTTATGAGGCGTACTTTCTGTACGTTGATTAAATTTCAAATGAAGTTCGCCACTGCGCAACGCCAAAATTGTAATTATTTTTCAACCCTAACACCCTCTTTATTTATAAGTTTATAAATTCTTTTGTTTTATTCAAAGTTTCTTTTCTTACTTTTTTCTTACATTTTTGTAAGGTTTTATTATAGTTTTTTAGATGTAAAATTGTTATTTTTTGAACAAAAAATACAGTATAGAGTTTTTCTATACTGTAAATATATCAATAATTTATTAATCTAATTTTTATTTTGTCTTAAAAAATTCTTAAATTTTTTATTTTAAATTTTATTTTTCTATGGTCTTAATGCAGTTATTGGAACAACATAGATACCAGTATTTGGATCTTTATAAACTGATTGGCAAACACCAACTATTACACACATAAATTTAGGTTTTTTAATCATATTATTATAAAATACTTGTAAATTTTGTATTGCATTATCAACTTCATTATATCCTAGTTTTATCTCTGCTGCTGCATATTCTCCGTCTTCAAACTCTAGAATAGAGTCTACTTCTATGCCACTTACATTATCTCTAAAATGATATAATTTTCCATCTAAATAATCCATATATACTCTTAAATCTCTTTCTACCAGAGCTTCAAAAAGAAATCCAAAAGTGTTTAAATCTTTCATTAATTTGTCTACATTAAGATTTAGACAAGCACACGCTAATGATGGATCTACTAAATGCCTTTTTACTGATTTTCCTACCCTTTCAGGTGAGCGGTAATTTAGACTATATGCTTCTTGGTTTTCTATTAAATGTAATCTTTCAAGAAAATCAAGATAATCTATAATTGTAGTTCTGCTAGTTAATAAATCTTCTCCTGTTTCATATTCTTCTATATCTTTTATAATAGTTTTATTATTTACAATAGTAGCTTCATTTCTTGCTAATGATTTTAGTAGCATATTCATTTTATTTTTATCTCGTATTTTATCTTCTTCATTTATCTCAATATTTAATATTGAATCAATGTAACTTTTAGGAATTAAAGTGTAGTTTTCTTTTTTTATATTTAAACTTTCAGGCCAACCTCCTCTTACAATTAGGTTAGCTAATGTTTTTAATTCCACTTCTCCAATATTTTTACTAATGTCTTTATTCTCTAACATTTCTCTAATTGATATATCTCCTGTCGAGTCTCCTGATTCATATAAACTCATAGTTTGCATTTTCATTCTAGCAATTCTTCCTGCACCAGAGTGGTGAACTTGTTCTCTTTGTTTTTCCTTTCTCAACGTAGTCGAACCTGTTAATATGAATTTTCCAGTACTATGGTTTCTATCACATTCATGTCTAACAGAGTCCCATATACTCGGAACTATCTGCCATTCATCTATAAGTTGTGGTCTTTTTTCTGTAAAAATATTTTTTGGATTTATTAATGCTAACTTTTTAATATTAGTTTCTGTAACATATGAAACACTTTCGGCATGATTTAATGCAGTCCAGGTTTTTCCGCACCATTTGGCTCCTTCAATCGATATTGCTCCAAATACGTCTAGATATCTTTCTATTTTATCATCAATTAATCTTTTCTTATATCCTTTTTCTGTTAAACTCATATTAAAACAACTCCTTTTTATTATTTTATCATTCTTCTTTTATTTTTTCAATATTCAATGAACACTTTTTAAGTTTTTTATTGGACACTTTTTAAACAATTTGATGAACACTTTTTTAAACATTATATGTATTTATTGTTAAAATATGAGTTTAAATAAAATTTTTTTGATTTTAATAATATATTTTTGTATATAAAATTAACATGAATTGCAATATAAAAACAGCATAGTTATTCTATACTGTTTAATCTTCATTTTCTTCTTCTACTTGTTTTATTATTGAAGAATAATCTGCAAGTTTTTCATCAAGCCTTTCTTGACATTTAATAAAAATATCTACCAATGGTTTTAAATTACTTTTTGTTTGAGCTATATATAATGCATTTTTATAATCTTTGTTATATTCATCATCTATTGCTATAAGGTCTATTTCATTTTCTAAGCACTGTCTTAATATGATAAACCTTCCTATTCTTCCATTACCATCTTGAAAAGGATGTATATGCTCAAATCTTTGATGAAAATCGGCTATTGCATAAATGTCTTTTTTGCTATCTTTCCAATCTTCTAATAAATTAAACATACTATTTTCTACTAAACTAGGTTCACACAATTTTAAATCTGTATTTAATAGTCTATTTTCGTATTTTTTCCATTTTCCTATGTTTCCTATTTCAGCATCAACACTACCTTTTTTTAAAGTTCTGTGCCAATCCCATAATAAGTACTTATCTAATGGTTCATTTAATGTATTAATTACTTCATCAAATAATTCTAGTGAATTTTTTGTTTCTATGACATCATCTAGAAAGTGTTCACCATTTACTTTTTTTGTTTCTAGTAAATCTGCAAGGTTTTCTTTGCTAAATGTACTTCCTTCAAGTTTATTTGAATGGTATAAATATTCTATTTTTATAGCATCATATACTGAATTTTTTATTTTTGATAATTTTTGCATTGTTGAAATTGATATTTTCATAAATACCACTTCATTTCTTTCTAATGTCAAATTAACTTTATATAGTACACCATTTAGATAAAAAAATGGTGCGCCATAGAGGGATCGAACCTCCGACCATCAGATTAAGAGTCTGCTGCTCTACCAACTGAGCTAATGGCGCATTACTATATTGTTTCTTTGCCTGTCTATTATATGCCCTTTTTTCATTGTTGTCAAGTTTTTTGCCAAATCCTTTTTTAACAATTGTCTAGTTGGAAAAGAATTAAATTTTGGCTAGGAAAACAAGTTTGAAATTTATGAGACGTACTTTTTGTACGTTGATTAAATTTCAAATGAAGTTTGACGACGCCAAAATTGTAATTATTTTTCAACTTTAGTTCCTCTTAAAACAATTCTTGGCATCGCATTATAAGTATCTTTAGAAAGCAATGTAGTTGAAACCACTTTACCATCAAGCATTTTAGTAATATATGTTTCTACCTGTAAACCATTTGCTCCTTTTTGTTTAACCTGTTCTGTACCTTCTGGCAAGCTTGAATCCTCTATATATTGAGTTGTGTATGGAATTGTTGCAATTACTTTTGGTGTAAAATCAAAAGTATATTCAACATCTTCTTTTATACCATAAATTGATATTGTAGCTATTCCATTTCTTGCAGTTGCAACTATTCTTACTGGATAATCTCTTGTATTCTTAAACTTAAAATCTGTTGAGCCATATGCAACTGTTGCATCTCTTCCAGCAGGTACATATGAAGTTACAAATTGATGGTTTCTTCTTTCTACAATTTCTAGATTTGCTTGTAAAACTGCATTGTATAGTGTAGAAGAAATTTGGCAAATTCCTCCTCCTAATCCGTCTACAACTTCTCCATTTGAATATATTTTTGCACTTTTATATCCTGCTGCTATTGTTCTTGCACCTAGAGTTTTATTATATGAGAAAGTTTCTCCTGGTAGAATTACTTGGTCATTTAATTTTTCACAAGCTATTTCTAAATTTGTTGTTCTATCTTCATCACTAACATCATATCTAGTTGTAAATGTTCCTAATTCATCTGATAATGCTTCTGGTCCTATATCTTTTAATGTTACTTCAGGTTCTGTTATTGTAAGTGGAATAACATATTCTTCCTTATCTTCTTGTAAAATATTTTTTGCCGCTTCTACATCAAAATCAATGCCTTCTACTTCTGGATATACTGCAAATGGATCTTCTGTAATATATGCATCTTTGGCTTCTTCATATATTTCATCGTGTATTTTTTGTATATCTATTTCATCTGGTTCTTTTTCTACTACTGGAATTTCTATATATTCATCATTGATATTTGTGTTATTAAGTTTTTCTTTTACTTTATTTAATAATGTATCTGTATCAATTACTATACCTTTTTTACCTTTTGTAATAATTAGTTCATTTTCTTCAATAGAATAGCTAGATTGAATTAGTATTCCTGGCAAGTTAACACCAATATCTTCAATTGTTTGTGTTGTAACATCTTCATTTAATGTCATCTCTACTGGTATATTTTTCTTTAAAATTAGTGTAACTAGAATTTCATAATTATTTTGGAAAATATTATCTTTTTTTCCTATTTCGTATGCATTATTTACTGCTTGTTCAATCCCATAATTTACTTCCATTAATGTAGGATTTAGTGTTGTTTCATAATCATTATATATTAGGTTTATGTCCTTTTCTTTTTTCTCATTATATATTAATTCTAATTTTGCTATCGCTTCTTCTTTACTTAAACCTGACATGTCAATTCCTGCAATTGATATGCCACTCATTATTTTGTCATTATTTATATTTACTAATGCAAAAATTGTTGATACAAAAAGTGCTATTACTATGATTATTATTGATAGAATTATAATTTGTTTTTTTCTTTTTTTCTTTTGGATATACATCTCTTTCATGTCTTTTTCTTGCTTTTTTGGGCTTTCTTTTGATTTTTCAAATTTTGTTTCATCTTTATTTTCTTTTGACTTTTCTTGATTGTTTGTTATGTTTTCTTCGATTTTGTTTTCTTTTACTTTTGTATTATTTTCTTCCTTATTTTTCATTTTTTAATCATTCCTTTCCCAATTTATATTGTGTTAGAAAAGAATTTAATCTTTTATACATTTTATTAATGTTTTCTAATTATTATTTCCCCAATATTATATTAACATATTCGCTTATTTTTGACAATATTCTTCTTTGTTACAAATATTACATTTTGATTACATTTTGCAAAAATACTTGAACAATGTAGAATTTAATATTATAATGTTGATAGCAAAAGACAAAGGAGAAATTATGATGGAATTAACGAAAAACATATTTTTTAATACTGATAAATTGGTTGAAAATAGTAAAGTTAAAATTTCTTATACTGGAAAACTTTTTCAAGATAGCTCTGAAGAAGTTTCTATTCATTATGGTTTTGGTTTGAATTGGGATAATGTAAGTGATGTCCCAATGGAAAAAACTGATTTAGGTTTTCAAGCTGAAATCGAATTAGGTGAAGGTGATTCTTTTAATTTCTGTTTTAGAAATGAAAATAATTGCTGGGATAATAATGAAGGACAAAATTATATTTTTCCTTTAGAGAAAGTTCAAAATGAATTAATAGTTTTAGAAGATGAACCAGTTGCTTTAGGTTCTCCTAGAAAATTAAGAAAGTCATATTTGTGGAGTAAAAAGATTCGTTTAGCTGTATATAAGATTATTACTTATCTTCCTAAAATTATTTCTGGGAATTATAAGAGAAAATTAAATAATAATGAAACTTAATAAACAGGGATTAGGGGACGGTCCTAAAGATCCCTGTTTTTTTGTGCCTAGTTTTGTTAATGCTTATGTTATAATCCATCCACCATTAATTGAAATAATTTGACCAGTTGTATAATTATCATTAATTAACCAATTTATACATTTAGAAATATCTTCTACTTTTCCTATTCTTTCTAATGGAATTTCTTCTTTAATATTTTCTAACTCTTCTTTACTGAAATTTTTACACATGTCTGTATCAACTATTCCTGGTGCAATAGCATTTACTCTTATATTAGAAGGTCCTAATTCTTTTGCTAATGATTTAGTTAAACCATCTATTCCAGCTTTTGAAACAGAATATAAAACTTCCATTGAAGCACCTACCATTCCCCAGACTGAAGAAATGTTAATTATACATCCATTTTTATTTTTTATCATATTAGGTATTACTTCTTGGCTTGTTGCAAATACTGAATATAAATTAGTATTAATTACTTTATTCCAATCTTCGTCTGTTTCATCTGTAAATAATTTATATTCACTAATTCCTGCATTATTTATTAAAATATCTATTTTTCCGTAATTTTCTAATGCATATTGAACTAGATTTTTTATTTCTTCTCTTTTAGAAACATCTGCTTTTACAATGTCAATTATTATGCCTTCTGCTTCTAACTCTTTTTTTAATTCATTTGCTTTTTCTTCTGAATTATTATAATTTGCAATTACTTTAATATTTTGTTTTGCTAGACTTTTTGCTATTTCTCTTCCAATTCCACGAGATGCTCCTGTTACTATTGCTACTTTTTCCATACTTTTCTCCTTTTATTTCGTTTTTTTCATTATATCATATACAATAAAAAAAGCCAATAATTAAGAGTTATCTCAAAACTAATGACCTTTTATATGGAGCCACTTCCCAGATTCGAACTGGGGACCCTCGCATTACAAGTGCGATGCTCTGGCCAGCTGAGCTAAAGTGGCATTTGGTGACCCCGACGGGAATCGAACCCATGTCTCCGCCGTGAAAGGGCGATGTCTTAACCGCTTGACCACGGGGCCTTATACAAAGAACTAAATAGATTAGTATTTAGTTCTTTTGGTGAGCTATCCGCGACTCGAACGCGGGACAACTTGATTAAAAGTCAAGTGCTCTACCACCTGAGCTAATAGCCCATAAACATTGCAGTATTAACAAATGCTTATTAATATTACAACATTTTTTCACAAATGTCAATACATTTATGAAATTTTTTTGTATTTTTTGTGATTTTTTTATGTTTTCTTATGCATTTAGCTTTTCAACAACATCTTCAACATCAATTCCATGTACTTCACATGCTTCTTCTAATGTTTCCATTTGAGATGCTGGACAACCAATACAATGCATTCCAACTTGTAATAATATTTCTGCTTTTTCTGGAGCTTTTTCTAAAATTTCTCCTATTCTTGTATCTTTATTAAATTCCATTATCCTTCCTCCTTCTTTATTATATTCTATAAATAAATGATTATCTCCTGATATTTTCATTTATCTTTATTTTTTTAAGTTTTATAATTAAACTTTAAATATTTTATCACAAATTTTAAAAAAAGTATAGACAAATTAAAAATTTTATTGTAAAATGGTAAAAATTGTAAGGCGGTGATATTATATCTAATTTAATTAATCTATTTTTTATTACTTATATTATTTATCTTTTTATCACTTTATATTCATTTTATACATTTTTTGATATCATTTTTTTCCATAATCAGCAAGGAGCTAAATTGAAGATCAAAAAAAATTCCCTTTAGAAAGCTAGGAAATTATTTTAATTTAAAAATTGATTTAAATATTTCCTTAAAATTTGTTAGAAAGGAGGTCTTTTTCTGAAATATTTAAAACCAATAATATTTTCATTAGTTTTTGTTAGTGTTTGTACGTTTTTTGCTTATGAACGACTCTATCCATTATATACGGCTCAAGAAGTAATTATAACTTATGGTATACATCCATTTGATATTTGTTCGAAAAATCCAGATTTGTGGCAGTTCTTAAAAGTATCTTATGTATTTATTTTTATATTTTCTCAATTCGTAATAAGTTATTTCCTTTATTCTAGAATTCTCCTAATATTTCAATTTTTTAGAAAGAAATTAAATTTATCATCAAAAAATAGGGATAAATCCAATTTTAAAAATCCCTATAATGATAAATCTAAAGAATTTTCTAAAAATTTTAGTAAAAATAATTATAAAAATACTCACAATTCTAAAATTTCTTTTTTAACACAAAATTCTAGTTTAAACTTATTAATTGGTGAAGATATTGATTTAAATAAAAAAATTTATCTTCCAGAAAGTGGATTATATCAAAACTTTCTAGTAACTGGCACAATTGGTTCTGGCAAAACTTCAAGTTGTATGTATCCTTTTACAAAACAGCTATTAGAGTTTAATTCAAAAAATCCTTCAAATAAAATCGGTATGTTAATTTTAGATGTTAAAGGAAATTATTATAATCAGGTCAAAAAATATGCTAAACAATTTGGCTTAGAAAAGGATTTAATTATTATTGAATTACTATCTTCTGTTTGCTATAACCCTTTACATAAACCTAAATTGAAGCCTCAAGTTTTGGCTAATAGATTAAAAACTATCCTTTTACTTTTTTCTGAAAACAATACTGAATCATATTGGTTGGATAAGGCTGAACAGGTTTTGACTGAAGCAATTAAGCTTTGTCGATTGTATAATAATGGATATGTCACTTTTGAAGAAATTCATAAATTAATTACCATACCTACATATTATCAAGAAAAAATATCTATTTTAAAAGATTTATTTATTCATTCAAAATTTTCTACTGCACAAGTTTATGAATTAAATAACAGTCTTGATTTTTTCCAAAAAGAATTTTTTTCTTTAGATTTACGTACTAAAGGTATATTAGTTTCTGAAATCACTCGTATTACAAATACTTTTCTCTCTGATTATGATGTTATGAGTACATTTTCTCCGCCTAAAAATAAGTTATCTTTTTTAGGTTTTGAAGATGTTTTGAAAAGTGGAAAAATTGTTGTTTTAAATATGAATATTTCAGAGTATTCTTTGCTTTCTAAAATGATTGCAACTTATTTAAAATTAGATTTTCAATCTGAAGTAATTTCAAACCTTTCTAATGGTATCATTAGACCTTGTGCTTTTATATGTGATGAATATGATAAATATGCAACAAAAACAGATGGTGAGTTTTTTTCTTTAAGTCGTGAAGCTAAATGTATTAATATTGTCAGTACACAAAGTTATTCGTCTTTGAAAAATACTTTAAAAGAAGATGCTCAAGTACAAGTTATTTTGCAAAATTTGATAAATAAAATTTGGTTTCGTACAGATGATTCTTTTACAATTGAATATGCTCAAAAACAACTCGGACAAGAAGATAAAGAAAAGATTTCTAAATCTATTTCTGAAAGTGCTCAAAAAACCCGTTTTAGCTATATTACTAATACTTTGAATTCGGAAAACTCTAATATTTCTGAAAGTTATAGCACTTATGTTCAAAAAGATTATATTTATGAAACTAAATTTTTCACACAAGAATTAGAAACTTTCACCGCTCTTACATTTTTATCTGATGGGAATAAAATTTTTCCACCAAAAAAAATTAGGATGTTACCTTATTTTAAGGATTAACTTAAATATTATTAATTTTATTGTTTATTATTTTTATATTTTTATTTATTATATTTTTTTGTTTTTGATTTTTATTTTATTATTTGAAAGGGGGTGCTATATTTGAAATTATTTAAAAAGATTTATTATATATGTCTTCTTTTTATTGTTTTTACTTTATTTTCTCCTTTGTTCTCTTTTGCTTGGGGAGATCCTGAAATTGTAACAAAAATTAATTCTGCTTTTGAAAGTATAGAAGATTGGATTATAAAGATATCTACTCCTGCTGCAGCTGTTGCTGTTGGTACTGGTGTTTTTATGAAGAAATTTAGTTTTGGTGATGAAGAGAAAATAAGAACAGGTAAAAAATTAATTAAGGGCTCTTTATTTTCATATGGATTTATTCTAGCTATTGATTTAATTTTGTCAGCTATTAAATCATTGATTGGTTAAATTTGTCTTTCATTTAAACAATTAAAAGTTTATGTAATTAATTTTAAAATTATAGTTAATGCTGAATATGTTATAAGAAAGGAGGTTATGGTGTAACGGATAATGGAAAATACACAAAATACTAATGATATTACACAAATTATAATAGATACAATTAATACAATATTTGAGAATTTATTTAGTTCAATAGATAATAGCCTTTATGATGTATTAGATAAAGTAACTTTTATAAGTTCTGATATTTTAAGAGATTCTAATTTTGAGACTATTTTTGGAACTTCTTCTTCAAATGGTATTTTATTAATTGCAAATTCTCTTTTACTAGGTTTTTTACTTTATTATGCTATTAGATATTTAATGGCTCATCTAACATTTACACAATCAGAACTTCCTTTTCGTTTTTTAATTAAACTTGTACTTTGTGGAATATTTATGAATTTTTCTTTTTCTTGTTTAGAATTGTTTTTAGATTTAAATAATAATATTTCTCTTGCAATTCGTTCTCTTGGTGAACATTTATTTAACAAAAATATATGTTTTTCTGAGCTAATTAATACAATTAATACTCAAATGGCAATTGATACAAATTCCTTAAATCTTTTTTCTTTAGATGGTTTGATAAAAAGTATTTTAAGTGTATCTTTGCTTAGTTTAGTATTTTCATATTCTTTGAGATATGTTTTTGTTAAAGTTTTTATTTTGCTTTCGCCTTTTGCAATTTTATCATTAAGTTTGCAAAATACAAATTGGTTTTTTAAAGCATGGTTTCGTAACTTATTTTCTTTATTATTTTTACAAATTATAGTTTCTTTAGTTTTATTAATTTTATTTTCAATGGATTATTCAGCTTCTAATTTGTTTGTAAAATTTATATATGTTGGTGGAATTTATGCCTTGATTAGAGCTAATTCATTTATACGTGAATTTATCGGTGGAGTTTCCACACAAGTTACACAATCTGTGAAAAAAATCTTTTAGTTTTAATATTTAAATTTTTTGAAAGGAGGGCTGCCTTTGAAGTTTGTTTTTCCTCAAAATTATAACTTTAAGAATAAATTGTTTGGTGTTATTGATTATACTACTATTCTTGTAAATGTTGTTTGGTCTGCTTTAGTTTTTTTAATTGTTTTTCTTCTTGTTCAAGATTGGTCTTTTAGAATATTTCTTGTTATCACTTTTTCTTTTCCTTTGATTTTGCTTAGTATTGCAGGTTTTCAAGGTGAAAATATTGTTTATGTTTTGTCTTATTTGTTTCATTTTATGTTTTGTCAAAAATTGTTTTTCTTTAGAAAGAATAATTAATTTGTTTATCTATTCTAAAAGAAGATTAATTGCTTTTTTATCTGTATTCATAATATTTTTCTAAGAGGAGGTGAATCAGTTAATGGAAATAAATAAAAATATAATTAATTTAATTAAAAGAAATGATACTAAATTTAAAAATATAAATTTTAATCAGAATGAAAGATTAAAAAAGGAATTTTATATATCCTTAAAAAATTATGAATTTGAATTAGCTGAAAAATCAGCATATGAAATAGCTTTATGGATTGAATCAAATGAAAAACATCTTTCTGCATCAAAACAAATAAATTATACAAAATATAATTCCGGAGAAATTTTATTAGTTGATTTAGGTTCAAATAATTATGAGGGTGAATTTTCATATATTCATCCTGCAATAGTAATGAAAGAAACATCAACTAAAATATTTATAGTGCCATGTTCAAGTGGAAAGCCTAGAAGAAATTCTTATGGAATTGTATATCCTGAATATGAAGTAGGAAATATTAATGATGGCTTTCATAAAAATACTGTTGTTATGTTATATGAAGCCAGATTTATTGATAAAAATAGAGTGATTTCTAAATTAGGTAAAACAACATTTTCTTTCTTTAATAAAGTTTCTAAAAAATTGTGTTATCAATTGTCTCTTTCAATTTATTAAAAATATTTATTTTTTGTTGACTTATAATGTCCTAAATGTTATACTATACATAAATAAAGAGGGCTTTATGCCTTGCCGTGAGAATAATCTCATGATGCGAAGTTCCATAGCTTAATACTTGATAACAAGTGTTAAGCTATATATTTTTCAATTAAATTTCAAAATTTATCATTCTATTAAAAATTTTGTTTGTCCCTTGAATTTTTTGTCTAAAAAAGATATAATTCTATTTGCAACAATAAACATTTTATTATATAAAATAAAACAATCAAAAGACAAACGGTTATAGGGAAACCTTAATAAAACAAAACCTAAATACACAAAACAAGGGGAAAAATAAGATGAAGTTAGAACAAAACGAAAAGTCACTATTATTTTCTGAAACAACAATTCCTGATATCTTTTTTGCAGAACATTTGTCAGAATTACCAGGAGACTATCTAAAAATTTATTTATATTTAATCTTTTTATCTAAATATGGTAAAGATATTAAATTAACAGATTTATCAAAAAAATTAAATATACCTTTAAAGGTTATTAATGATGGTCTTAAATTTTTAGAAGAACATGAATTAGTAATTAAAAAGACTACTGGATATATAATTGTTGATTTACAAGAAGCTACACTTCATAATTTATATACCCCTAATTTAACTATGTCTAAAGAAAAAGTAGAAAAAACTGCTAAAAATAAATTTAGAGCTAAAGCTATTGAGCATATTAATAATATGTATTTTCAAGGTATCATGGGACCTTCATGGTATAATGATATTGATATCTGGTTCAATAAATATGGTTTTGATGAACAAGTTATGATAGCTTTATTTGATTATTGTTATAATCGTAGCGCTATGCATCGTAATTATGTTCAAACTGTTGCAGAAGCTTGGGCTTCAAATAAGATAAAAACTTGGAATGATTTAGACCAATATTATGCTAAACAAGAAAATTTGAATAAATATAAAAAGACAATTGCTAAAAAGTTAGGAAAACATGGTGGATTGACTCAATATGAAGAAGCATATATTGAAAATTGGGTTTTGAATTTTGGTTATGATATGAATATTATAGAGATTGCTTTAAAAAGAACTACATATAAACAAAATCCTACTTTTGAGTATATAAATAAAATAATTACTGATTGGCATGAGAGAAACTTAAAAACTCCTGAAGAGATTAATGCTTTTATTGAGCAAAGAAAAGTTCAAGAAAAAAATACTAAAGAGTTGAAGTCTAAAGTTAAAAAAGCAAATTATGAACAAAGAAACTATGATAATCTTGACTTTTTATATGCTAATCCAGTAAAAAAAGAAAATTAATATTTTGACACTTATAAATAGGAAAGGTTGGTATTTTGCATGTCTAATGAGGTTTTAAATTATTTACTAAGAGAATATGAACAAAAGAAACTAACTGCTGAATTAGATTTAGAAAAAAGAAAAGCTGAATTATATAAAAAATTACCAGAATTACAAAAAATAGATGATGAAATAAATCATCTTTCTTTTCAAAATGCAAAAAATATATTAAATAAAAGCGCTTCTCTTGCTACTTCTAATTATAAGCAAAAACTAGAGGATTTAAAATACAAAAAGGCATGTATTTTACATGATGCAAACATACCTGCAAATTACTTAAAGCCTCATTATTCTTGCTCTCTTTGCAATGATACTGGTTATGTTACAAAAAATAATTATGAAACTGAAATGTGTTCGTGTTTAAAGCAAAAATTATTAGATATTTCATTTAATAAATCAAATATGTCAAATTTGGATAAAGAAAATTTTGATACTTTTAACGCAAATTTGTATTCAGATGATGTGGATATTGCTAAATATAAATTTAATATTTCACCTCGTACGAATATTTTAAATATTAAACAAAAATGTATTGAGTTCGTAGAAAACTTCGACAATCCAGATTCTAAAAATCTATTATTTACAGGAAATACTGGTTTACGGAAAAACTTTTATGTCTAATTGCATAGCAAAAGAATTGTTGAAAAAAGGGAAAACGGTCCTTTATCAAACAGCACCTGTATTGCTTGAAAGCGTAATAGATTACAAGATGAGTAAACAAAAAAACTACTCTGAAAATATTTTAAAATCTGTTTTGGAATCTGATTTGTTAATTATTGATGATTTAGGAACTGAAAGTTTAAATAGTATGAAGTTAAGTGAGTTGTTTAATATTATAAATACTAGAATTTTGAATTTGAATCAAAAAATAACTAAAACTATTATTTCTACTAATTTGAATATACAAGATATTTTTAGGAATTATGAAGAACGTATTGGTTCTCGTATTGCAGGTTATTATGATATTTATTGTTTCTTTGGAGATGATTTGAGATTGAACCGTTAGGGACGTGCCAAATCGTTTCATTTTGAGCCAAAAGGGACAGACCTACTACATAAAGAGCCATTAGTAAATGATATTTTAATGTTACTTTACTTATTATAATTTAAATTTTTATATATATGGAAATCTTTGATAGTATAAAGAAAAATTTGATTTTTTTATATAATAAAAAGTATCTAAAGTTAAATGGTATTTTTACTTTAGATACTTTTTTATTTGATTCAATTATTTAAAGTCCAATCCTTAGGTCTGTCCCTTTTGGCTCAAAATGAAACGATTTGGCACGTCCCTAAATGGACATTTCGTCTGGTGTAAGAGTTTCAATACTTACAACCTTTCCACCATCATTAGTTCTCATAAGAGTTACACCTTGTGTTGATCTACCAAGGACGCTTACATCTTTTACACTAATTCTAATAATTGTTCCTGTATCTGTAATTAACATTACATCATCATCTTCAGTTGCAATTCTTACACCTACTAATTTTCCTGTTTTTTGTGTAATTTTGTAAGTTATAACTCCTTTTCCACCTCTGATTTGTACTCTATATTCATCTAATTCTGTTCTCTTTCCAAATCCATTTTCAGTAATTGCAAGTAATGTAGCTTTTCCTCCTGCTATAACTGATTCCATTCCGATTACTTCATCGTCTTCATCTAACCTAATTCCTATAACTCCTTGAGAAACTCTACCAATCGGACGTACATCTTTTTCATCAAATGTTATACACATACCATTTCTAGTAACTAATACAACATTATCTTGTCCATCTGTTAGACGTACTGTAATTAATTCATCTTCTTCTTTTAGAGTTATTCCTTGAAGTCCAGTCTTTCTATTTGAATCATATTCTTTTAATGCTGTTTTCTTAATTAATCCATGTTTTGTAGCCATTAATAAATATTTGTCATCTGCAAAGTTTTGGATTGGAATAACTGCTGATACTTTTTCTCCTGGATCAAGGCTAAGTAAATTAACAATTGCTGTTCCTTTTGCTGTTCTTCCTGCTTCTGGTATTTCATATCCTCTAAGTTTATATACTTTACCTTTATTTGTGAAGAATAGAATTACATCATGTGTAGATGCTGTAAAGATTTGTTTTACAAAATCTTCTTCCCTAGTTGCTATTCCAGTAATTCCTTTTCCACCTCTTCTTTGGCTTCTATATGTATCTATTGGCATTCTTTTGATATATCCAAAGTGTGTTAATGTTACTACTGTTTGTTCTTCTTTTATTAAGTCTTCAATATCAATTTCGCCTTCTGCTGCAACTATTTTTGTTTTTCTATCATCACCAAATTTATCTTTTACTTCTAGTAATTCTTCTTTTATGATGTCATATACTAATCTTTCACTATTTAAAATTGCTCTTAAATGTTCAATTAATTCCATCAATTGTTTATATTCTTCTTCTATTTTTTCACGTTGCAAACCTGATAATGTTTTTAATCTCATGTCTAGAATTGCTTGTGCTTGGATGTCTGTTAGACCAAATCTTTCCATTAATCTTTCTTTTGCATCATCATATGAAGAACGAATTATTTGGATTACTTCATCAATATAGTCTAATGCTATTTTTAATCCCTCTAAGATGTGTGCTCTTGCTAAAGCTTTATCTAAGTCAAATTGTGTTCTTCTTAATATAACATCTTTTCTGTGGTCAATATATACATCTAATGCTTGTCTTAATGTTAATATTTTTGGTTCTCCATTTACTAATGCAAGCATTATAATTCCGAATGTTGTTTGCATTTGTGTATGTTTAAATAATTGATTTAAAACAACTTGTGCATTTGCATCTCTTTTTAATTCGATTACAACTCTAACTTTTTCTTTTCTGTCTGATTCATCTCTACATTCTGAAATTCCTTCTACTTTCTTTTCTTTTGATAAATCAGAAATTGTCTTGATTAGGTTTGCTTTATTTACTTGATATGGTAAAGATGAAACTATGATTCTTTGTCTATTTCCACTCATTTCTTCTATGTTTGTTTCAGCTCTTAATGTAATTTTTCCTTTACCCGTTTTATATGCTTGTTTAATTCCAGCTGTTCCTAAAATTATACCTTCTGTTGGGAAGTCTGGTCCTTTTATAACTGACATTAAATCTTCATCTGAAACATTATCTTCATCAATTATTTTTATAATTCCATCGATTAATTCTGATAAGTTATGTGGTGGAATATTTGTTGCCATACCTACGGCTATTCCTGAAGAACCATTTGCAAGTAATGCTGGAATTCTTGCAGGTAATACTGTTGGCTCTTGTAATCTATCATCATAGTTTGGCATAAAATCAACTGTATTTTTCTCAATATCTGTTAACATGTATTGGGCAATTTTAGCCATTCTTGCTTCTGTATACCTCATGGCTGCTGCTCCATCTCCGTCAACAGAACCAAAGTTTCCATGTCCATCAATTAGTGGGTATCTCATTGAGAAATCTTGCGCCATTCTAACCATTGCATCATATACTGAACTATCTCCATGTGGATGGTATCTACCTAAAACTGAACCTACTGTGTTTGCACATTTACGATATGGTTTGTCTGATGTGATTCCGTCTTCATGCATTGCGTATAGGATTCTTCTATGTACTGGTTTTAAACCATCTCTTGCGTCTGGAAGGGCTCTTGATACGATAACACTCATGGCGTAATCAATGTATGCTGTTCTCATTTCTTTTTCGATGTCTCTTTCGATTATTTTTCCGTCAAATCTTTCTTGTCTTTCTTCCATTGTTTTCCCTCTTTTCCTTTATTTTTCTACATTTGTATTATACTAAAACAAACCTAATTTTGCAAGTAAAATTGGCAAAAAATTTAGGGAATTCGTCGTTTTGGTCACTTTTGGGACAGGTTTCGACTGACCATTTTTGGTCAGTTTATGGACGCCACTTTTATTCTATTATTTTTCTTTACTATTTAAACAGTTTATCATTAAATTGACTCCGTCTATAAATCCTTGTTTATACATTTCTTTGTTGTATTTTGTTATTTTTATATTGTAATTGTCTTCTATTTTGTTAAATATTTCTTTTAATTCCTTTGGATTATTTGAGTTTCCAATGGCTGTTTCTGTATTTATTGTTTTTAATTGTTCTTTTATTTTGTTTCTTTCGCTTATTTCTTTTCTAATATTAATTTTTTTATTGTCTCTGTTTTTTACTTTTTCAATTGTTTTACTTTTATAATATAAATCTTCTGGACAAACATCTTCACCATTTTCCCATATTACAGTTTCATTATATGATTTTACTTTTTTAAAATAATCTTTTCCTTCTTTCATAAATTTATTGTATCATTAATATTTATTTTAATTTTTCTGCTAATTCTAATTGTTCTTTTGTCAAATTAAAATCTTGTCCATTATTTTTAATTAAATTATGTAGGTTTTCTATTGTTCTAGCTTGATTTATTGTATTTTCTATTGGAGCTAATTCTTTTAACTCTTTTTCTATTTTTTCATATTGTTTTTCCATTCTATTAAAGTCTTTATTTTCAAAAGCATTTTTCCACTCATTTATGTATTGATTCATTTTATTGGAGTTTGTTAATTGCTCAGAAAATGTTTTCTCAATATTACTTTGAACATTATCTAATATAATATCTTTTCCCTGTGTTAATATATTTGCAACATTTGAATTTATTAATCCTTTTTGAGAAACTTTACCTACAACTGTATCTAATAAATCTGATAATCCATCTATTAGTCCTCCAGTTTGTACTGCACTTTGCATCTGTTCTATATTTTCAAAATTTCCTGTAAATATTCCTATTGCACTTTTTCCTAAATCTATTGCATCATCTATTGTTTTTGTTATTCCTTCTTTAAATCCATATTCAAATAAATTGTCTTTTAAATTTATTACTTGTTCATCTAAAAAATCTGGTAGTAATGCTCTTATTCCTATATCAAGTCCTGTATTTACTATTTTTCCTATTGTTGTTTCTAAAAAGTTCTTTTGTTCTTTTTCAATTTTTAAATTATTATTTATATTTTTTTCATTATTTAATTGATTTTCCATATCCATATTTATTCCTTCTTTCTTTTTTATTAATTTTTTTAATTTATTTTTTATAATTAATTTTATATATTAAAATTAATTTCCTTTTATTTTTTATTTTAAAAAAATATTTCCACAATTTATAAACTTTTTTTATCTATTTTTTTCTAATTTATTCTATTTTTTTCTAATTTTTTTGAATTTTTTATAATTTTCTTTTTATTTTTATTTATTTTTTTATTAAATTAATTATATTAAATAAAAATAAAATTACTTTATTTTTGATTTAAATGATTTTTATTTTTTATTTTTTATTTTCTATTTTTTAATCTATAATTTATTTTTCTTTTTAATGTCCTTTATATTTTATTTTTTTGCTGTTTAATATAAAAAAATTCAGAGATTTATATTAAGCTTTATGTTTATTTGTATTTTTTATTTCTTGTAATCATATTTTTTATTTCAATTAGTTTTTACTTTCACCTCATTATTACTATGTAAACTTAACCTTTAAATCTTTTTTATTTGTATCAAGCTACTTAAAATTTCTTATATCTTTTTAATGCCTAGTCTTTTACCCTATCATCTTCTAAGTTTTTTATTTCTATCTTTTGTATAATTGATTGTCGTCTTTTTGTTTTTTGATTCTTTAATTATAATTTTTATATTTCTTTTCTTTTGTCAAATTTTTTAGGCCCATCCAAAATTATGTCTATTCTTTTTATATTATTTATATTCTCTTTAATTATTTATAGTTTGAAATGTTTTATTGTTTTTTAAAAGAATAATTTAAATTTATATTATTTATAAATTAATTTTATTCTAAAAATTTAATTTTAAAATTAAATTTTTTATTAATATTTGTTTAAATTATTTTTTAATAATTTAATTAATTATTTATTTTTTTATTAATTAATATATATTTTTTATAATTTTTTTGCTTTTTTATTTTTATTATTAATTTTTTTATAATTTTTTATATTTTTATTATTAATTATTTTTATTATTTTTTAATTATTTAAATTTAATTATTATTTAATATTAATTTATTTAATATTAAAATAATTTTAATTAAATTTTTCTGTTAATAATTATATATATTATAATTTTTAAATTTATTTTGTTGGTTTCAGTTAGATTTTTAAATTCACTTTATTTTTGTTTTTTAATATTGAATAAAAAGAAATTTTTGTAAAATTTTTATTAAAAATTATGTTTCCAACAATTTTGTAATCTTTACAAATCTCTTCTAGAATTTTATTACTTATTTTATTTTTTTCTATTTTGTTAAAAATAATATGTAAACTTTTTTTATCTATATTTTTTTCTTCTTCTAATCTTTTTAAAATTTCTTGTCCTCTTTTAATGCCTAAGCAATTAGCTTCTAATATAATTATAATTTTATCTGCTTTTTTTATAATTTCATTTGTCAATTTAGTATTTTCTGATGAGTTTAATTCTATTATTATATATCTGGTTTCTTTTTGAATCATTTTAATAATTTTTAATATTATGTTTATTGTTTTTTCTTTATAATTTTTGCTTGTCGCTTTTTCATATTTTTTTATAAAATTAAAATTCGAATAGTAATTTAAATTTTCATTTAATCTTTTCGATAATTTATTTTTTATTCTTTTAAATATTTTTTCATTTTCAATTTTATTTTTTTCTATTTTTATGTTTTTTAAATATTTATTTATTTTATTATTATATTTTTTATTTATTTTTAATTTATATTTTTTAATTAATTTATTTTTATTTAATTTAATTTTTATTTTTTTATTATTTTTTTCTTTTTTATTATTTTTTAATTTATATTTTTTTAATATTTTATTTTTATTTAATTTAATTTTTATTTTTTTTATATTTTTTTGTTTTTTATATTCTATTATTTTATTATTTTTTAATTTATTATTATTTAATTTTTTTATTTTTCTTATTTTATTTTTTCCTTTTTCATGTTTTTCTTTTTTTGATTTTTTTAATTCCTTAAATTTTTTATTTTTTGCATTTTCAATTTTTCTGTTTTCTAACTTTGGATTTTTTAAAAACTTTAAAATTGATGTTTTACTATTGTACTTTTTTAAATCATCTTCAATTTCTTTTTGAATATACCATAACTTATTATGCTTGTTTCTATTTTTTGTATTATTACTTAAATTTATTATTGAAATTTTGTTATTTTGACTTTCTAACTTTTGAGCTAATAGTAGGGATATTAAAGTTTTTCCACTTTTTTTATTTCCTAAAATTAATATTGTCTCATTTTTCTTTTTCTCATTATGTTTACTTTTATTTTTAAATTTTATTTCTTTCATTTCTGAAAATTTCGAATTAAAAAATTTGTTTATGAAATTTTGTATGTATTTTTTTATTAGAAAAAATTTATTGTTCATTTCTTTTAAACTTTGAAAAAAATGTTTTTTTATATTTATTATTTTTTCTTTTCTTTTTTTATTTTTACTTTTTATGAATTTATTTTTTTCTATTTTATTTTTATTCATTTTTTTATTATTTTTTTCTATTTTTTTATTTTTAATATTTTTACTTATATTTTTTTCATTAATTATTTCTATTATTTTTTTTGAATTAATTTTATTTTTTAAATAAATATTTTTTATATTTATTTTTTTTAATTTATTTTCTAAATTTTCATTTTTATTTTCTAATATTATAATTATTTTTATTTTTTTATTTATATTTTTTATTTTTTTAATTAATTCAAAAAAATTAATTTCTCCTAATATTTTTTCATATAAAATAATTAAATCAATATTTTTATTTTTTTCTAATATTTCTAAAACTGCTTCTTTATATATTAAATCTTTTCCTACTATTTTTATATTTTCATTTTTTTTAATTTCATTAAATATTTTTGGATTATCAATAGCTGTTATTATAGTTTTCATTTTTTGTTTCACCTTCTACTATCTGTTTTTCTAATTCACTACAATCTACTTTTGTTAATATATGATCTTCTCCAACAAACATTAAACATTCTCCTCTTTTTAAAGATTTAATTTCTACTTTTTCTTTTTCTGACAAATTCGCATATTCAGCTAATATTTTTATATTTTCTTCTTCTAAAGCAAAGAATGTTTTTATACTTGAATTATTTAAAATACTTTTTCCATATGTTCCATTCTCTAAACTGAAAATGTCTGAAATATCTTGTGTTATTGCTACTCCACTACCTCCATATTTTCTTATTGTTTTAAATATTTTATATATAAAGCTAGCTACTTCTTTATTAGAAGTTACTCCTATTAATCTCCATATTTCATCTAAGTAAATTGCCTTTTTTTCGTTTCTATTTTCTTTAATCTTATCCCAAAAAATGTCCACGAAAAGGCACATTCCGTATTTTAGATTTTCTTCTCCTAAGTCATATACATCTGCAACTACTAAATTATTATTTAATTCACAATTAGTATAATTATTAAAAAATTTCATTGAGCCTTTTACAAAAGGAATTAATTTAATTTGAAATCTTTTTGTTTTTTCATCTTTTCCTAGTAAATTGTATAAATCTTCTAATAACGGCATATCTTTTTCTTTTTTAAATATTTTCTTTTTTGAATTTATATATAAGCTGTCATCATTAAAAGTTATTCCTTTTAAATTATATGTTTCAATTAGTTTTTCTTCTAGAATTGCTTTTTCTTCTTCATTTAATTCTCCAAAAATCAAATTGAAAAATCCGATTAATTTACTTAGCTTTGTTGCTAGATATCCACTTTCCCCTTCTTCAATACTTTCTTTTCTTATTTCCATTATATTTATATATGTATCAGAATTTGGACCAATTTTTATTTGTGTACCTTTTAGTTCATTGCACAAATTTGTGTATTCTCTATCTGGATCAATAATGTATTGTCTTATTCCGCATCAGTCTATATCTTAGTATTAATAATTTTGTATAAAAAGATTTTCCTGCACCACTTGTCCCAAATATACACATATTCGCATTTTTATATTTTTTTGTATTATATCTATCTATAAAAACTAGAGAATTATTATATATATTTGTTCCAATAAATATTCCTTCTTCATCAAATATGTTTGAAGAAATAAATGGATATGTGCATATCAATCCTGAAGTTAGTATATTTCTTTTTGCTGATTCTTTTATTTTCTCTTTGTTTTCCATGAATGGTAATGTTGTAAAAAATAAATCATCTTGTCTGAAATTTGCTCTTCTTGTTTGCATACCTTTACTTTGTGTTATTCCTTCTACTTTATTTAGATAATATTCTAACTCTTTTATTTCATCTGCATAAACTATTATATACGTATATAAAAAATATATATCTTCATTATTTATTTGTATTTCTTTTCTTATGTATTTAGCATCATTGTATGTATAAGCTGCTATGTCAATATCTTGTCTATTCTGATTCGTTTCTTTTATTTCTACTCCTACATTTCCTATATGATATGTTAAATCTTTTATTGTTTTATATGCATCTTGTCTTTCATAAAAAATACTAATATTCATATTTATATTGGTTTCAATTAAACTTTTTAATAACAAATCTGTTTGTTCTCTATAATAGTTTACAACAATTAGTCCTGCATAATATAAATTATCAATTTCTATATATTTTGGATTTTGTAAATTTATATATGCTGGAGATATTTTATCAATGTCTGAAAAAACTCCTTCTTTAAATTTTAATTTATTTTTTTCGTTTTTATTTTTTTCTTTAAATATTTTTATATTAATTCCTCCTTTTAGTTTTTTATATTATTTTTATATTAATTATTTATAATTTATATTTTTTAATATTTTAATTTCTTGTATTTTTTATTTTTAGAATATGTTTTCCACAATTTATCAACTTTTTTTATCTATTTTTTTCTAATTTATTCTATTTTTTTCTAATTTATTCTATTTTTTTCTAATTTTTCTAAATTTTCTATTATTTTCTTTCTATTTTAACTTTTTTTTATTTAATAAATTATATTAATTAAAAATAAAATTACTTTAAATTTGATTTTTGGGATTTTTATTTGAAACAAAAATAATTAATTATTTTATAATTTAAATATTGATAAAAATTTCATAATAAAGTCACATTAAAATTTAATTATATTTTTGTGTTTTTGAAAAATCTATATTATTTAATTTTTTTATTTTTCTTTTTATTATCACGATAAAAATATAAATAATTTTTTGTTTATAAATTATTTATTTTCATTTTTTATTTTTTGTATTTCTTCTTTTGTCAATCCTGTTATTTCTACTATTTTTTCAATTGTTACATTCATAGCTAGTAACTTTTTTGTAATATTAATTTTTTCTTCTTTTTTTCCCATTTTTTCTCCTTCTATTCTACCTCTCTCAATGGCAGTTTCATATATATCCTGTGTATCTAAAATATGCTTTTCTCTTAATTCAGCTATCCTTTGATTTTCTTCTTCCTCGCTTAATTCTCTCAATGTTATTTTTGCTTGCTCTATTTCTTTATTTTCTTTCATGATTTCTTCTACCTCCATACTTTCTGGCTCATTTAGAAACATCATCCATTGTAGTACTTCATTTCCTTTATTGTTTTTATATTCTTTTATTGCCTTTGGTATCTCTATTATATGTATTTCTAATTTATCTGTCAATATTTTTGTATGAGTTTTTTCTTCTCTTATTTGCCATTTAGTATGTGCTTGTAGTTCTTTTAAATTTGGTATTTTTTCATTTATTATTGCTATACATATTGTTTTATTTAATTTATCATAATGATGTCCTTCTTTTAGTTGTTGTGAATATATTTTAGACCAATAGTATAATAGTCTCGGTATAAAATTTTTTGCGTATAACATTTGCATTTCTATTTCACATTCTATACTATTATTTATTTTCGCTCTTAAATCTAATATTCCTATTTTATCATCTACTGTATTTTTTATTAATTGTTTATTTAAATCTAATTCTATACTTGTTATTTTTTCATCAATCATTGATGAAATTAATCCTTTTGTTATTTCTGGATTTACAGATGAAAATAGCATTTGAAATACTATATCAGTTTTTGGATTTAACATTTTGAATTTTTTATTTTCTTTTATATTTTTTTCTTTTTTTGACTCGTTTTTTTTATCCATATTTTTTCCTTCTTTCTTTTTAATTTAATTTTTATTTAACAATTATTTTATTAATTTTTATTCATTATTTATTTAATTTTTTATTTAATTTTTTATTTAATTTTTTATTTAATTTTTTATTTTATTTATTTATTTTTTTGTATATCTTTTCTTGTGTTTAAAAAAGAAAATAATATTTTTAATATTTCTTTTTTCGTATTTATTTCTGTCACGGAATTTCCACATCTTGATAAACAGTCTTTAACTTTAAAATATTTTTCTTTTAAATCATTTTTTATAATTTCAAAAGATTCAACATATTCAATTCCTTTTAATTTTTCGTTTGATAAAATAATATAAAAATTTTTAGTTGATGATTTTTTTGTTAGATTCATATTTTTTATATATTTAATATATTCATCTGAAATATTTTTTAAAAATTTATTTTCTTTTTTTTGGATATTTTTTTGAATATTTAAAATATTTTTTTCTAAATTTTCTTTGCTACTCTGAATTAAAATTTGAATATTAAAATTACAAGTTTTTAAAAATATTTTATAAGAATTTAAAATTGATTCTTTTTCTAAATCGGATTTTAAATTATAATTTATTGGAATTATTTTTAATATTTTTATATATTTATTATTTTTCATTTCAATAATTCCATTTTCATAAATTTTTTTTATTGGTAAAATTTCTTGAACTGATTTTTCTTTTATTTTATTTTCCTCCTTTCATTTTAATTTATAAAAAATGGAAGCAAAATCATTTTACATTATCTTCCATTTTTTGTCAAGAAAAATCGTTCGTCATTATTCGACATTTTTATTTTTTTATAAATTAAACATATAAAATTTGGTATTAAACTTTTCTATTGTGTAAACTTTTCTATCTCTAATTTCTTCTTTATTTTCTCACAAATATGTAAACTATTTTTATTATATTTTTTTCGTATTTAAATTTATTCTTCATACTTCTGTTTTTATTTAAAGCGTAGAAGTTTGATGTTTATTTATTCTCTATATTTTTTTAATTTTTCTTTTATCTTTATTATATTTTAATTGCTTTTTTTAATTTACAAATTTTTTATTTTAATTATTATTTTTTTATTTTATGTATATTCATAATTTTTATATTTTTCTTGGTAATATAGATTTATCTAATCTTATTTTTTATGATGTCCTTTTATTTTTAATATATATTTTTTAATTTTTAAATTTTTACTTTATTCTTTTTTTATTTAAAATCATATTTAAATTTTTTCACACTTTAAAATTTTTTTCTTTTAATTACTTTTTAAAATATTATTTTATATTTTATTTAATTTTTATATTTTTTTATAATTTTTATTTATTTTTTATTTTATTATTTAGTTTTTAAATATTTATTTTTAAATTATTTATAATTTTTTATTAATTATTTATTTTTTTATATAATTTTTTATTTTATTTTCTCTTATTTTTAATTTTTTAAATAAGTTTTCCACAATTTATTAACTTTTTTTATCTATTTTTTTCTAATTTATTCTATTTTATTCTATTTTTTTCTAATTTTTTTGAATTTTTTATTATTTTCGTTTTATTTTAATTTATTTTTTATTTAATAAATTATATTAATTAAAAATAAAAAAACTTTATTATTGATTTTAAGGATAATTTTTAAAATCCAAAATTTTTATTTTCTATTTTTTTCTAATTTATTTTAATTTATTTTGTTTTATTCTTATTTTATTATTTCATTTTTATAAAGTAAAAAAAATTAAATTAATATTTTTTAATTAATTTTAAAATTTTTTTATTTTTTTGAATATTTTTTTTAGATTTGTTTATAATAATAATATAAGGTTAATAATAGTTGAGCAAAGAATATAAATAGATTATTAATTAGTTTATTTATATTCGGACAAAGATTTATTATTGTGTATTTTAATATATGATAATAAGTCGGCGATAAGAGTATATTATTTGTTTGTAGGCTATATTTTTTATTTAAATTTTATTCTCTTTATTATTTTTATATTTTATATATGGTCAAATAATAGGTAATATATTCGAGCTAAGATTGTTTTTATATCTAGAACCTTGATTTTTAAAGTGAAGTAGTTGTTAGTAGTCCTACTTTAGGATGAATACAGTTACTTGTGGTGTATTAATGGTCGAGCGAATGATTAATATGTTTGGTTGCTGGCTTATTTATATAGTAATATATATTAGGTTTGTATATTAGATATATTAGTTTTAGCTAAGATTATTATTAGCTTTATGATTAATGGCAGACAATAATTTTTGTCTGCCATTAAATTTTTATTTATTTTATATATCTAGATTTTTTACATATTTTGCATTTGCTTGAATGAATTCTCTTCTTGGTTCAACTTCGTCTCCCATTAATAAAGTAAATATTTCATCTGCTTTTATAGCATCATCCATTGTTACTTTTACTAATATTCTAGTTTCTGGATTCATTGTTGTTTCCCATAATTGTTCTGGATTCATTTCTCCTAAACCTTTATATCTTTGTAATCCAAGTTGATCTCTAGTTATTCCTTTTTCTTCTAGTTCTTTATATGCTTTTTCTAAATCTTCATCTGTATAACAATATCTATCTTCCATTCCTTTTTTAGAAAGTTTATATAGTGGTGGTTGAGCTAAATACACATTTCCATTTTCTATTAATGGTCTCATGTAACGGAAGAAGAATGTTAATAATAATGTTCTGATATGTGCTCCGTCAACATCGGCATCTGCCATTATTATTACTTTTCCATAACGTATTTTGGTAATATCAAATTCTGCTCCAATTCCTGCTCCTACTGCAACTATTACTGGATTTAGTTTGTCATTTCCATATATTTTATCTGCTCTTGCTTTTTCAACATTTAGCATTTTTCCCCATAGTGGTAAAATTGCTTGGAATTTTCTATCTCTTCCTTGTTTTGCGCTTCCTCCAGCAGAGTCTCCCTCAACTATATATACTTCACATTCATCTGGATTTTTACTACTACAATCTGCTAATTTGCCTGGTAAGGTACTTGTTTCTAAATTACTTTTCTTTCTTACTAATTCCCTAGCTTTTCTTGCTGCTTCTCTTGCTCTTGAAGCACTTATACATTTTTCCAAAATTGCTTTTGCAACTGAAGGATTTTCTTCTAAGAATGTTGATAATGCTTCATTTACCATACTTTGTACTACACCAGTTACTTCACTATTTCCTAGTTTTGTTTTTGTTTGTCCTTCGAATTGTGGTTCTTTTACTTTTACTGAAACAACTGCTGTGATTCCTTCTCTTATATCTTCACCTTGTAAATTATTATCTTTTTCTTTTAATATATTATGACTTCTTGCATAATCATTAAATACTTTTGTTAATGATCTTTTAAATCCTTCTAAGTGTGTTCCACCTTCTATTGTATTAATATTATTTACAAATGTATAAATATTTTCAGAATAACTCGAAGTATATTGAATTGCTATTTCAACTGGTACTTCTCCATCTTTTTCAATGTATATAGGTGACTTATGTAATTTTTCTTTATTTTTATTTAGATATTCTACGAAAGAAATTAACCCTCCTTCATAGCAAAATTCTGCTTTTCTAGGTGTTTCTTCTCTTTGGTCTTCAATTGTTATTTTTAAACCTTTTGTTAAAAATGCAATTTCTCTAAATCTTTTCTCTAATACTTCATAATCATAATCTAAACTTTCAAAAATTGTATCATCAGCTAAAAATCTTACTTTAGTTCCTGTTTCTTTACTATCCCCTATTCTTTCTAGTTTTTGAACAGTCTTTCCTTTTTCAAATCTCATAAAGAAGATTCCGCCATCCCTTTTAATTGTAACTTCTGTCCATGTAGATAAGGCATTTACAACAGATGCTCCAACTCCATGAAGTCCTCCAGATACTTTGTATCCGCTATCTCCACCAAATTTTCCACCAGCATGTAAAACTGTATATACTGTTTCTGCTGTTGAGATATGTGTTTTTGGATGTATTTCTACTGGTATTCCTCTACCATTATCTGTTACGCTTATTATATTTCCTTTTTCTATAATAACATTTATTTCTGTACAATATCCAGCTAATGCTTCGTCAACACCATTATCTACAATTTCATATACACAATGATGTAATCCTCTTACAGATGTACTTCCTATATACATTCCTGGTCTTTTTCTTACGGCCTCTAGTCCTTCTAATACTTGGATTTGCTCTGCTCCATATTTGTGTTCATACTTTTCCATTTAATTTTTCCTCCTTCAGGGATTTAGGGACGTTCTTTCAATCCCTTTTACTGGGATTGAGGGACACTCCTCTATCCTTTTATTTCTTTTATAGCATTTCCACTTCTCACATTATATACCAAAATTTCTTTATTTTCAATATCTATTTTTTCCGTACATGTTATAATGACTTGTACATCATTTATTTTTTCTAAAAAATTCTTTCTTCTTTTTTCATCTAGTTCTGACATAAAATCATCTAATAATAAAATTGGTGATTCCCCTATTTCATCTTTTACAATATTTAATTCTGATAATTTTAATGAAAGAATCGCAGTTCTGTGTTGTCCTTGTGAACCATAAATTCCTAATTCTTTCTTATTTATATATATATTAAAATCATCTCTATGAATTCCTTTTGTTGTATAACCTTTTATAATGTCTAATTTTCTTCTTTGTTTTAATAATTCTAAATATTTTTCTTTAGAAATACATTCACTTAAATATTCAATTTCTATTTCTTCTTTGTTATTTGTAATTTCTGAATGAATATTTTTTATTTTATTTTTTATTTTTTCTATAAATTCTTTTCTATAATTATATATGTTTATTGCATAATTAGATAATTCTTCATCCCAAATATCTAACATATTTTCATTTTTATTTTCTTCTTTTATTTGTCTCAAATAATTATTTCTTTGTTCTAATGTTTTTAAATATAAATTTAAATTATACATATAATTTGGTCTTAATTGACTAATCATTATATCTAAAAATCTTCTTCTATTTTGAGGTCCACCTTTTAAAATATTAATATCATCTGGTGTAAAAATTACTACATTTATTTTTCCTAGTAATTCGCTCAATTTTTTTATTTTTATTCCATTAATATATACTATTTTTTTATTTCCTAATTCAATTTTTATTTTTCCATCTCTATCAGTTTTTTCATATTCGATTTCGATATTTGATTTTTCTTCTCCTAGCATAATCATTTCTTTATCTTTTTTTGCTCTAAAAGATTTTCCCATACTTGATAAAAAAATAGCTTCTATTATATTAGTTTTTCCTTGAGCATTTTCTCCATAAAAAATATTAATATTTTTTTCTAAATTAATTTCTTGACTTTTATAATTTCTAAAATTATTTATTTTTATTTTTTTTATCCACATTTTATTCTCCATTTAATTTATTTTTTTATTTTAAATTCTTTTTATATTTATTTTCAATATAAGTTATCCACAATTTATAAACTCTTTTTTTCTTTTTTTTTCTAATTTATTCTAATTTTTCCGATTTTTTCCTATTTTTTTTAAAATTTAAATTATTTTCGTTTTATTTTAATTTATTTTTTTATAAATAAATTATATTATTTAAAAATAAAATTGTCTTATTTTTGATTTTAATGATTAATTTTTATTTTTTTAATTTTTAATTTTCTATTTTTTTCTATTTTATTTTAATTTATTCTAATTTATTTGAATTTTTTTCTATTATTTTTTTATTTATTTTTAAAAATAGAAAATAACAATTTAATTTCTACTATTATAAAATGTATTTTTTAATAATAAAAAAATTTTTTATTCCAATTTTCTATTAAATTCTAATTTATTCTTTTTTATTCGATTTTTTTCTAATTTATTCTAATTTTTTCTTTATTTTTTTTAATAAAAATTAAAATAAGTTATCCACAGTTAGAAATAAATTTTCAACATATAAAATTGTACATTTTTTAAATTCAAATTTAGCCATTTATATTTTTCTCGATTTTTTACAATTTTTCTGGGTTGATTTATTTTTAATTATATATCTTTTTCTTTTATTTTCTCTTTTTATCTTTTTTTTACTATTTTTTTCTATTTTTTAAAAATATATTTTTTATTATTTTATAAATAAGTTATCCACATTTTTTTATGAAATGTGGATAACTCTTTTCTATTTTTTTAATCTTCTTTTAATCTTATTGGTAAAATCATATATGTATAATCATTATTTTCTGTTGATTTTATTAAACATGGTGAGATGCTTGAACCAAATTCAACATATACTTCTTCATCATCAATTGCTTTTAAACTATCTAAGAAATATTTTGGATTAAATCCTGCTTCTAAGTTTTTACCTTCTGTTGAAACATATAACTCTTCTTTTGCATCTCCTGTTTGATTTGTACAAGAAATTGTTATTTTTCCAATATCCACTTGAACTTTTACTGGATATTTTTTCTCTTTTTCCACTGTTGAAGAAGATATTAAACTTATTCTTTCAAAACTATTTTGTATATTATTTTTATTTACTTTTATTCTTGTTTCCCAATTGCTTGGTATAACATTTTTATAATTTAAAAATTCTCCATCTAAAATTCTTGTTACTATTTTACAATTATCCATTTCAAATAATGCTTGGTTTTTTGAAACTCCTATTTTTACTGGTTCAAAAGAATCTAATAAAATTTTGTTTACTTCATTTAGTGTTTTTCCTGGTATTACTGCTTTAAAATTATTGCTTTGTTTATTTAAAAATATGCTTCTTAGTGCTAATCTAAATCCATCAACAGCAACTACTGTTAATTTATTGTTTTCGATTTCGAATAGACATCCGGTAAATATTGGTCTACTTTCTTCGTTACTGACTGCAAATATTGTTTTTCTTATCATGTTTTTTAATAAAGTTTGGTCAATTTCAATTGAATTTTCAACTTCTATTTTTGGAAGTTCTGGAAATTCTTCTGGATTCATTGTTGCTAATTTGTATAATGAACCTTCACATTCAATTTCTAACAAGTTTTTGTCGTTTAATGTTATATGAATTTCTGTATCTGGTAATTTTCTTATTATTTCACTAAACATTATAGCATTTACAACTGTACTTCCTTGTTCTTCTACTTCACATTCCATCACATATTCTATACCAATTTCTAAATCATATGTTGTTAATTTTATTTCATTATCATTCGTTTGGATTAGAATTCCTTCTAGTATAGGCATTGTAGTTTTTGATGCTACACCTTTTACTACGGAATTAATAGCTTTTAGTATGTTTTCTTTGTAACAAACTATTTTCATTTTGATTCCTCCTTTATATATTTTATAATTTATATAAATATTTTTAGTAGTAGTAGTAGTAGGTCCTGTGGATAATGTGGATAACTATGTTGAAAGTTGGTATCCCTAGCAAAATTGATGTGGATAAGTCTGTGGATAACTAAGAAAGTTTTCCACACTTTCCACCTGCCAATGTGGAAAAATGAGATGTCCACAGTTTATCAACAGGTTTTCAACAGGGGTATGTGGATAACCAATCTGGCTATTCCGTAAGAAGAGATTGAATGGTCTCTTCCCAAACAATAATTTTTCAAACATAAATTTTAAAAAATTTTTGTATCTATTGAGCCGATTATTGTTTGCCATTTATTATAATGTTTTTCACACTATCCACAATTAGTTTTGTGTTATTTTTTTCTTTTACTTCTTTTTCTATTTTTTTACATGCATGCATTACTGTTGAGTGGTCTCTTCCCCCGAAATCAATACCTATTTGGGGGTATGACATGTTTGCTACTTCCCTACAAAGATACATTGCAATTTGTCTTGGAAAAGCAATGTCGTTTGAACGTTTGTTTCCAGACAAATCATCCTTTTCAATACTAAAGTACTTAGCAACTGTTTCTTTTATGAAGTCACAAGAAATAACTTTTTCACTTTCGTATTTGAATTCTGTTATTATTTTTTCTGCAAGTTCTATTGTTATTGAACTATGTGTTAATGAAGCTCTTGCAACTATTTTGTTAAATACACCTTCCAATTCTCTTATGTTTGAATCAATTTTGTTTGCAATGTTTGAAAGTATAAAGTCGTCGATTATAATATTCTCATCCTGAGCCTTTTTCCTTAAGATTGCTAAACGAGTTTCATAATCTGGACAAGATATATCAGCAAGTAATCCCCATTCAAATCTTGATTTTAACCTATCTTCTAAGAATGGAATATCTCTTGGTGGCTTGTCACTAGAGATTATGATTTGTTTTCCTTCTTCGTATAAAGCATTAAAAGTGTGGAAAAATTCTTCTTGAATTCTTTCTTTTCCTGCTATAAATTGTATATCGTCTATTAATAAAACATCAATATTACGATATTTACTTCTGAACATGTCATTTTTGTTATCTTTTATTGCATTGATAAGTTGGTTTGTGAATTTTTCAGAAGTTACATACAAAACATTGTAATTTTTATATAGTTCTAATATTCGATTTCCAATTGCATGCATTAAGTGAGTTTTTCCTAATCCAACTCCACCATATAAAAATAGTGGATTATATGATTTTGATGGTTCGTTTCCTACGGCCAATGCTGCTGCGTGTGCAAATCTGTTATTGTTTCCAACTACGAATGTTTCGAATGTGTACTTTGGATTCAATGTAGATTTATTGGATTCTATTTCTTGTAGATTGCTATCATCTGCATCAGTAATTACTTCACTAGTTTCTTCAGGTTGTTCTTTAGATAAATCAATAACAGAAAAGGTCCAATCTTTGTTTGTGATATATCTTAAGGTGTTAAAAATTAATGGTCTATATTTATTTTCTATAAAATCTCTTTGAAATTCAGAGGTTGTTGTAAAAACTATATTATTACCTTCGATACTTCTTATTCCAAGTGGTGCTATCCAGGTGTCAAAAGAAATTTTTGTTATTTCAGGCTCTAATTCTTTTTTTATACTAGCCATTAACTCATCTTTGTCAATATCCATTTCATCATCCCTTTCATTTTAGAAGTTATCCACAAAGTTATCCACAACTGTTGATAACTTTGTAATATTTTTGTAAAAATAGAGCCAATTTTTACGAACAGAAATTCTTTTATTTTTAGGCAAAAACCGTCTCTTTTTTTCCATGCCCATATAATAACAAATTTCGATATGAGAAGTCAATATGGTTGTGGAAAATTTTTTTCAGATGTGGATAAGTCCCTTTGAAACTGTGGAAAACTTTTTTTATTTTACAAAAATTTGTCAAAAAATGTCGAATAAAAAGTAACATAAATCAAATTTTTTAGATGAATTTTTGCAGTTTTTTTTATAATTAATAATCGCTGTATGAGTTGAAATAAAAAATTTGAAATTTTAAAAAATTATGTTACTTTTTAAAAAATTTTAAAATTTACTTGACATTTGTTGAATTCATACTGTATAATCGATATACTTGAAAAAATGCAAAAATATTCCAAGAAATTGGAATTTTATATATCAAAAACAGTAGGAGGTGCTAAAATGAAAAGAACATATCAACCAAAAAACAGACAAGAAAAGAAAGAACACGGATTTATGAAAAGAATGAAAACTAGAGCAGGTAGAAATGTTTTAAAACAAAGAAGAGCAAAAGGTAGAAAAAAATTATCTGCTTAGAAATTTAAATTTAAGGGATTATACACAATGAAAAAAACAAAAATGTTAAAAAAAAATTATGAATTTAGAGATGTTTTATCAAGAGGAAAATATTATTCAGGTGAATACATAGAAGTTTTTTTGAAAAAAAACAAAACTGATAAGTATAATTTTTTAGGTATTGCAATTAGTGTAAAAGCGGGGAAAGCAGTAAGAAGGAATCATGTAAAAAGATTGATTAGGGAAAATTATAGATTAGTTGAAAACACCTTGAAAGTAGGGTATAGTATAATTTTTCTTTGGAAAAAGAAAAAAGATATAAGACAAGCAGATTTTCAAAAAATAAAAAAAGATTTGAATAATATTTTTGATAAAGCTGATTTATTTGAGGTAAATCAATGAAAAAATTATTAATTTTTTTTATTAATGTATATCAAAAACATATATCAGACTATTTATCACATAAAAATGTACATTGTAAATTTTATCCAACATGCTCAGAGTATACCAAACAAGCAATTATAAAGTATGGGGCTTTAAGAGGTAGCTGGCTAGGGATTTGTAGAATTTGTAGATGTAATCCTTTTTTACATGGTGGTTATGATCCGCTAAAATAGAGCTTGGAGGAAATAGAATGTTTAGTTTTTTTGCTAATATTTTTGGTTATTTGCTAGAATTGTTGTATAACCTAGTAAATAACTATGGTGTAGCTATTATTTTATTTACAATTTTGATAAAACTAATATTATTACCATTGTCAATAAAGCAGCAAAGAACAATGAAAAAGACTAATGAAATGCAAGAAAAGATGAAGGTAATACAATTTAAATATAAAAATGATCCTGAAAAATTAAATCAAGAAATAATGAATTTATATAAAACAGAGAAAATTAGTCCATTTGGTGGATGCTTAACAGCTATAATTCAGTTAATATTATTATTATCAATTTTCTATCTAGTAAGAAGTCCTTTAACTTATATGGAGAAAATGTCAACAGATGATATTAATAAATATGTTTCTCAATTGCAAGAAGATGGAAGAGAAGTAAGCTCAGTTTATCCAGAAATTGATTTGATACGTGAATATAACTGGTTAAAAGAAAAAAATCCAGATGATTCAAATATTGAAAAAATGAATCTACAAATGAATTTCTTAGGATTGGACTTAAGTAAAGTACCACAACAAAATATTACTGATTACACTGTTTATATAATTCCAGCATTGTATATACTTTCATCATTCATATCAATCAGAATGACTACTGCAATGCAACAAAAACAGATGAATAAAAACAATAAAAAGACTAAATTAATTGATGGAAAAACAGGTGAAGAATTAACTGAAGAAGTTAAAGAGGAAGTAAAAGAAGAAGAAAACGAAATGGATGCTGTAATGCAGACAAACAAAATGATGTCATGGATGATGCCTATAATGTCTATATCTATTGCGTTTGTAGCGCCTTTAGGTTTGGCTTTATATTGGTTAATGAATAATATTTTAATGATAATAGAAAGATTAGTTTTAAATAAAGTTGTGAAGACTGAGGAGGAATAGTAATGGAAAAAACTATTATTGCAGAAGGAAAAACAACAAATGAAGCTATTGAAAATGGTTTAAAACAATTAAAAGTTTCTAAGGATAGAGTAGAAATAAAAGTATTGGAAAATGAAGAAAAAAGAAGTTTCTTTAGTATTTTAGCTCCTAGAGTTGTAAAAGTAGAATTAACATTGAAAGAAGATGCTAAAGGTGCTAAAATTCAAGAAAAAAGAGAAATAAAATTGACAAAACAAGAACAAGAAAAGGCTAAAGAGAATATAGAAAAATTTTTAAAAGATTTTATGAGAAATTTACCAGAAGATACAAAATATGAAATTACTACAGAAGAATCTGGATTAAAAGTTTCATTGACAAATGATAATTTAGGGTATTTGATAGGTTATAGGGGAGAGACTTTATATGCTTTACAAAGTATTATGACAGCAATTGCAGGAAAAGGTATTGAACAAAAAGTGCGTGTAATACTTGATATAGAAGGATATAAGGCTAAAAGAGAAAAGACTTTGGAGGATTTAGCAGAAAAAGTTGCTAAAACTGTTATTAGAACTAAAAAACCTATTAAATTAGAACCTATGCAAGCATATGAAAGAAAGATAATTCATAGTAAATTGCAACAAAATAGCAGAGTTGAGACTACAAGTGTTGGGGAAGAGCCTCATAGAAGAATTATTGTTTCTTTGAAGAAGAATAGATAATTAAATATATATAAAATCGGAGGTCAAAGGTCAGATTTTACAGTGAAATGTAGATGTGATTTTTGACCTTTTTCAATAAAATTGATAATTCAGAAGAAACTTTTTATTTTTTATTTGTAACTCCCAGTATCGCACAGTCTGTAAAGAAATATAAGTAATAGAAAATATTAGTATAACAGACTGTATGCTCACTGGTCCCCACGAATTGTTACTGCATAAAAAATAAAAAGTTTCTTCTGAAAAATATTTAAAATTTATAGAAATATGTAATTAAATACTTTTAAAAAGTTACATAATGTGATAAAATATAACAAATTTTTATTAGGAAAAAAGGTCAAAAAAGGAGGTAAAAATAATGAGTACAATTGCGTCTATCTCTACGGCTCCTCGGGATTGGGGGAATTGGTATAGTTAGAATGAGTGGTAAAAATTGCTTTGATGTTTTGCAAAAAATATTTAAGCCTAAAAATGTTCAAAACATCGATGATATAAAAGGATATACTATAAAGTACGGAAATATTGTTGATGGAGAAAATATAATTGATGAAGTTCTAGTGTCATATTTTAAAGCTCCAAAGAGCTATACCACTGAAAATATGTGCGAAATTAATTCTCATGGGGGTAATATAGTTTTAAAGAAAATCTTAGAGTTGTGCTTAAAAAATGGGGCAGAACTTGCAGAACCAGGGGAATTTACTAAAAGGGCTTTTTTGAATGGCAGAATAGATTTGCTTCAAGCAGAGTCTGTAATTGATATTATAAATGCTAAATCTGATAAGGAATTGAAAACTGGTGTAAAACAATTAGAAGGTTTCCTTTCAAATGAAATTGCTAAAATAAAGCAAGAAATATTAGATGTAATGGTAAATATCGAAGTTGCCATAGATTATCCAGAATATGACGTTGATGATGTTACGAATAAGCAAATTTATGATATGTTAGATTCAGTTGAAAAGAAATTGAAAATATTAGAAAGTAGTTTCGATAATGGAAAAATTATAAAAGAGGGGATAAAAACTGCAATAGTAGGAAAACCAAATGCAGGAAAATCATCACTTCTTAATGCTATTTTAAAAGAGGACAGAGCTATTGTTACTGAAATAGAAGGGACTACAAGGGATACAATCGAGGAATTTGTAACTATTAATGGAATTCCTTTAAAATTGGTTGATACTGCAGGAATAAGGAAGGCAAAAGATGAGGTTGAGAAAATAGGAATTTCTAAATCTCGTGAAATAGCTAAGGAAGCAGATTTAATTATTGCTATTTTTGATAGCTCAAAGGATTTGACTGATGAAGATATGGAAATTTTGAACTTGATAAAAGGTAAAAAGGTTATAATTTTATTAAATAAAATAGATTTGAACTCAAAAATAGATGAAAATGATTTTAGATTATTGGATGTAAGTCGAGATATTATAAAGGTTTCAGCGCTTAATAATCTAGGAATTGATAAGTTGTATGAGAAAATTACTGATATGTTTAATTTAGACCAAATTAATTTAGATAATGAGATTTTAATTACTAACTTAAGACAAAAGAGTTTAATAACAAAGGCGATTGAGCATATTCAAGAGACAAAAAATACTATGTCTAATAATATGCCATTAGATATTGTTGCTATTTCTATTAAAGAAATTTTAGAGGATTTAGGAAGTATTACTGGTGATGAAGTGAGTGAAGATATAATTGATGAAATTTTCTCTAAATTTTGTTTGGGAAAATAACGACGAGAATCAAAAATAAAAAGATTTTATATTTAAAACGATTAATTTTATATTAAAACAACTAAAATTGATTAAAAACGATTTTGAGAAGAAATTTGCATATTTTAGTATTCGATTAAAAGAGATGTAATTTAAAATATGATTTTTTAAAAAAATTAACTTTGAAAACAAAAAATATATGAAAAAACGAAATAGTTTAATTTAATAAAAAATGTAAAAAATCAAGTGCGAAAAATGTCGGAAAAACTCGAATAAATCAACGAAAATAGGGAATATGCCAAATAGGTAAAGGATTAAAAAATTATTAAACAAACAAACTGATTGGTAAAACAAAAATACAAAAGTAAAATTGCTTAGAGCCACAACGGTTTCAATGGTTTAAAAACAAATCAAAAAACATATGTATACATAAAATTCAAAACGAATTAATCAAAAAGTAAAAATTAATATATATTTAATAAATATGCAAAAATATAGGATTTTAATAAAAACAAAAATAATTATCAATAACTATTTAGTTGAATTTTTACTAATAATGAAATAAAACGCGATTTTCTGTTTCACAAGGAAGGGAACATTTCTGTGGAACATTAGAGACAAGTGAGTTTGAAATCGAATTTTCGCTGTGAAACATTTTGGTAAAAACTGTGGGTAAGTTGTGGATAACTTTTGCCAAAATTCAGATTTTAACTAATAGAGAAAAGTATAAAAAAATTGTCATAAAAGTAGAAATTATAAATATTTTAAAGAAAAAAGAAAGGAAGAATTTAAATGGAATATTTTGCAGGAGAATATGATATAGCAGTAGTAGGAGCAGGGCATGCAGGATGTGAGGCAGCACTTGCTGCTGCAAGACTAGGAATGAAAGCATTGATATTTTCTATAAGTTTAGAAGCTATTGCTAATATGCCATGTAATCCACATATAGGAGGAAGTTCTAAAGGACATTTAGTTAGAGAAATTGATGCATTAGGTGGAGAAATGGCAAAAAATATAGACAAAACTATGATTCAAATAAAAATGCTAAATACTTCTAAAGGACCAGCTGTGCATTCGTTGAGAGCGCAAGCTGATAGAAAGAAATATCAAGCTGAAATGAAACATACTTTAGAAAAACAGGAGAATCTTGAAGTAAAACAGGGAGAAATTGTGGATATCGTAGTTGAAAATGGCAAAGTAACGGCAATTAAAACTGATGTTGGAGCTGTTTATAAAGTAAAGGCTGTTATTTTAGCGACAGGTACATATTTAAAGGGAAAGATATTTATTGGGGATTATAGCAAGGAAAGTGGGCCAGATGGAGTTGCTGCTGCAAATAAGTTATCAGAATGTCTTAAAAAATTAGGAATAAATTTGGTGAGATTTAAAACTGGAACACCTGCTAGAATAAACCGTAGAAGCATTGATTTTAGTAAGATGGAGGTACAAAAGGGAGACCAAGGAATTGAAGCATTTTCTTTTGAAGATGAGCCAAAGGATTTTGAACAAGTAGATTGCTATCTAACTTATACTAATGCAAAGACACATGAGATTATAAGGCAAAATTTGCATCGTTCTCCTTTATATGGAGGAAAGATAGAGGGGACAGGCCCTAGATATTGTCCATCTATTGAAGATAAAGTTGTTAGATTTAGCGATAAACCTAGACATCAAGCATTTGTTGAGCCAGTTGGTTTAGATACTGAGGAAATGTATATACAAGGAATGAGTTCCTCATTACCTGAAGATGTGCAAATAGCTTTATATCATACAATTCCAGGACTTGAAAAGGCTGAATTTACAAGACCTGCATATGCAATTGAATATGATTGTATAGATCCTTCTAATTTAAAATTATCGCTAGAATATAAAGGAATTGAAGGATTATTTATGGCGGGACAAATAAATGGAACTTCAGGATATGAAGAAGCTGCTTGTCAAGGCTTAATTGCGGGTATAAATGCTACTCAAAAAATAAAAGGAAAAGAACCTTTAATATTAGACAGAACTCAAGGGTATATAGGAGTTTTAATAGATGATATTGTTACAAAAGGTACTAATGAACCATACAGAATGATGACTTCTAGAGCTGAATATAGGCTATTATTAAGGCAAGATAATGCGGATTTAAGATTAACTGAAATAGGGCATGATATAGGTCTTATTTCTGATGAAAGATTTGAAAAGTTTAAGAAAAAAAGAGAAAATATAGAAAAAGAAATAGCAAGACTGAAAAAATTAGTTGTAAAGCCTGAAAAAAGAGTGAATGACTTGCTTATAAAGTACGGAACATCTGAATTAACAACAGGAACTAAAATGTCTGAACTACTAAAAAGGACAGAGTTAGATTATGAAAAATTGGCCAAAATAGATGATGAAAGACCAGAATTATCAAGGCAAGAGAAGGAAGAAGTAGAAATTCAAATAAAATATGAAGGATATATTAAAATGCAAGAAGCTCAAGTTGAAAAATTTAAAAAACTTGAAAGTAAAATCTTGCCGGATGATATTGATTATGAAAAATTAAGTGGAATAAGTTTGGAAGGAAGGCAAAAACTAAACAAATTTAGACCACGTTCAATAGGCCAAGCATCAAGAATATCAGGGGTTTCACCTGCTGATATTTCAGTACTATTGGTTTATTTACAACAAATGAAAGGTTGATTGAAACAGAATTACAATTTTGACGGCGCGCAGTGGCGAACTTCATTTGAAATTTAATCAACGTACAAAAAGTACGTCTCAGAAATTTCAAATTCGTTTTCCTTGTCAAAATTTAATTCTGTTTCAATCAGATAGTATTTTATGAAAGAGAGGTGATTAATTGTGGAATTTAACGAGTTTAAAGAAAAGATGATAATAAATGTTGATAAGTTGGGGATAACATTATCTGAAATCCAACTAAAACAGTTTTATAATTATATGAATTTGTTAATAGAATGGAATAAAAAAATAAATTTAACTGCTATTATTGAACCAGATGAAATAATATTAAAGCATTTTGTTGATTCTTTAACAATTTCAAAGTATATTTCAGATGGAACTAGAGTAGTAGATGTAGGGACTGGTGCTGGATTTCCAGGAATTCCTTTAAAAATATATAGACAAGATTTAGAAATTACTTTATTGGATTCATTACAAAAGAGAATAAATTTTTTGGATGAAGTTATAAGAGAACTTAATTTAGAAAAAATCGAAACAGTTCATTCAAGAGTAGAGGATTTTGGAAAAGATAAAAAGTATAGAGAAAAATTTGATATATCTACATCTAGAGCAGTTGCAAATCTTGCGACATTATCAGAATATTTATTACCTCTTGTAAAAATTGGAGGAAAAGTAATTAGTATGAAAGGTTCTTTGATAGAGGAAGAACTTGAAAATTCTAAGAATGCAATTAAGATTTTAGGTGGGGAAATAGAAAGGGTAGATGAATTTGATTTGCCAAATTCTGATATTAGTAGAAATATTATTTTAATTGATAAAATTAAAGAAACACCTAATAAATATCCTAGAAAAGCAGGAGAACCTTCAAAAAAACCATTATAAAAACTAAAAAGAAAAAAATAAATTTAAAATAGTATGACGAATGCGAATGGAATCATATTAGAAATTCTTTAACTATCAAATAGGAGAATCTCAAACTTGCTTTGAGAGGTGCCTATTTGATAGTTTTAGGATTTATTTATGATGTAATGTTAGCCGAGGAATACTATTTTAAATTTATTTTTTTCTTTTTATATAATAGTAAAATGGGATTTTTAAGATTTAAGGTTCTACATCAACTATAAAAGCGTTTTCCTTGATTTAAGTGCAAAAAGGTCGATAAAATTTTGGAAAAATTCACAAAAATTTCTAAAAATTTATTGACTTTTTTTATATATTTTTATATTATAGAAGTGTAGAAAATATAAAACTTGTTGATAAAGTTTTACTTAAACTACAAAAGCAAAATTAACTAAAAATGGGGGCAATGAAATTGAGTAAAGTAATATCATTAGCAAATCAAAAAGGTGGAGTTGGAAAAACTACTACAACAGTTAATCTAGGTACAATTTTGGCCAAAAAAGGAAAAAAAGTATTATTAATAGATGCTGATCCTCAAGGCAATGCTACAAGTGGTTTGGGAGTAGAAAAAGATGTAGAGTTATCTTTGTATGATGTATTAGTAGGTGACACAGAAATTGAAGAAACAATACAAAATACTATGATAAAAAATCTTAAAGTATGTCCATCAAATATAAATTTGGCAGGAGCCGAAGTTGAACTTGTGTCAATGATGTCAAGAGAACAAAGATTAAAAGAAAAACTAGAAGAAGTAAAAGATAGGTTTGATTATGTATTAATAGATTGTCCTCCATCATTGGGATTAATAACTTTAAATTCTTTTACTGCTTCAGATAGTGTTTTAATACCTGTACAATGTGAGTATTATGCGCTAGAAGGATTAGGGCAACTTTTAAATACAATTAACTTAGTAAAAAAGCATCTAAATAAAGAAATCGAAATTGAAGGTGCTTTGTTAACAATGTATGATATAAGGACAAATTTATCAAATCAAGTAGTAAAAGAAGTAAAGAAGTACTTTGGGGACAAGGTTTATAAAACAGTTATACCTAGAAATGTTAGATTAAGTGAAGCTCCAAGTTATGGTATGCCCATTACTGAATATGATCCACGTTCTAAAGGAGCAAAAAGTTATATGAAATTTGCAAAAGAGTTTTTAAAAATAAATGAAGAAGAGAAAAAAGCAAAACATATGGCATAATAATAAAAATTGAAATTACTTAAATAAAAAATGATGTGAATAGGAATAGTAATAAATAAAAAATCAATAGAAATATGAGAGGATAGTGATTAAAATGCCTAAGATGACAGGGTTAGGAAAGGGATTAGATGCATTATTTGGTCCTGTTCCAGAGGAAGAACAAGTACAAGAAAATGATACTTTAAAAAATTTGAAAATAACAGAAGTTGAACCAAATAGAGACCAACCAAGAAAAAGGTTTGATCAAGAAGCATTGGAGGAATTAGCACAATCTATTAAAGAATATGGATTAATTCAACCAATTGTAGTAAGTAAAAAAGATGGTTATTATAGTATTGTAGCAGGTGAAAGAAGATGGAGAGCATCTAAAATAGCAGGATTAACTGAAATACCAGCAATAATACGTGAAGATGATGAAAGAATAAATACAGAAATTTCTTTAATAGAAAATATGCAAAGAGAGGACTTAAATCCTTATGAAAAAGCATTAGGAATACGTACTCTTATTGATAATTATGGCCTTTCTCAAGAAATTGTTGCAAAAAAATTAGGAAAAAGCAGAAGTACAATTGCAAATTGGGTTAGAGTTTTGAATTTAGAGCCACGAGTATTAGAAATGGTTAAAGAAGGAAAAATATCAGAAGGATATTGTAAAGCTCTTTTAATGTTACCTCCAGAAAAACAATATGAAACAGCAATACAAATGTTAGAAAGAGGAGCAACAGTTAGACAAGTAGAGAAAAAATCTAAAGTAAAGGAGACTAAAGAAGAGCAAAAAAGAAATCATATATTGTATAAGAATATCGAAAATACTTTCCAATCATTTTTCGGTTCAAAAGTTAGATTAGATGCTGGAAGAAGGAGAGGGAAGATAATAATTGAATATACTTCAAATGAAGACTTAGAGAGGATATTAGATTTAGTTAATAATAAATAGGAAAGAGAGATGTGATTACATGGATATGATTATGGATATAATAAAAGGGGATTCCTTTTTGTTAGGATGGGTTATAATTACAATAATTCTATTACTATTAGTTATAACAATGATGGCGAAATTGTCTAGTTTAAATAAAAAATATAAGAAATTCTTAGAAAAATTAGGAAATGGGAATAATATAGAAGAAGATTTGGAAACATATATGTATAGAGTTGAAAAAGTTGAAAAACAAAATGCAGAAATTGTAAATTATGTGAAAACTTTAGATGAAGATTTAACAAGATGTATCCAAAAAGTAGGAATTGTTAGATATAATGCTTTTAAAGATACTGGAAGTGATTTGAGTTTCACTCTTGCTCTATTAGATGAACACAATGATGGTGTTGTTTTAAATGGTATCTATTCAAGAGAGATGTCTAATATTTATGCAAAACCTGTTAAAAACGGAGAATCTAGTTATACTATGTCTGAAGAAGAAAAAATGGCTGTGCAAAAAGCTATAAATTCTGAAGGCAATATTAGGATTGATAGAAAATAAAAAATATTAGAAAGTTATAAAAAAACTAAAAATTGCTATTGACAATTGTTCAGAAAAATGCTAATATGTATATTGTCGCTGGACATTTGTCTTTAAAATTTGGAGAGGTGGTCGAGTTGGTTTATGGCACCAGTCTTGAAAATTGGCGTGCGTTAATAGCGTACCGTGGGTTCGAATCCCACCCTCTCCGCCAAAATAAAGTTAGATACTTCTTTTTGTTTCCTGAATATCTAACTTTTATTTATAAGATGGAGATGTACCCAAGTGGTGAAGGGGACTGTTTGCTAAACAGTTAGGTCCCGAAAGGGGCGCGGAGGTTCGAACCCTCTCATCTCCGCCAAAGTAAATAAAAATTAGAAAATTAGTTAATATACTTAAAATAAGAAAAAAAGAAGTAGAGAATTAAATCTACTTTTTTTGCTTTTTAAAGAATAGTAAGAAAAGAGGAAGGAACTACTATGTATTGTGATGAAAGTATAGAAATAGATTTTGAAATACCACATTATTTACAGGAAAATATAGATAATCTTATTAAGGCGAGAAAAGAAAAAAGGTTGGATGAAGATTGTGAAGCAGATGAATTAATTTCAAATATTAATAGAGCTTGGTACAGTAAAGATATAACGGAAGATCAAGCATGGATATTAAGAAAAAAATACCTATGGTGGAATTAATATAGAGATTAATAACGTTATAGTAATATTAGATTTTAAAAATGTAGGAGATATGAAATGCAAAAATTAATTGATTTTACAAATTGTAAACAAATTATAAATAAATATGGCGGAGCAGACACCAAAAAAACAATATTATATAATAATAAATATTATTTGCTAAAATTTCCAAATAGTAATCCAAAGCAAAATAAAGAAGTATCATATTCTAATAATATATTTTCAGAATATTTGGGATGTCATATATTTAATGATATAGGGATTAAAGCACAAAATACAATTTTAGGAGAGTTTAAATTAGAAAATGGTGTAGTTAAAAGTGTTTGTGCTTGTGAAGATTTTACTGGTAACGGATGGAGATTAGTAGAATTTCAGAATTTAAAAAATAGTTTTCCTGAAACTCCAAGTAGTTCTAATGGTAGAACTACGGCATTAGAAGAAATATTAGAAGTGATAGAAAAGCATACTGATATAAAAAATAACGATGAACTGGAAAAACATTTTTGGGATATGTTTATAGTAGATGCCTTAATAGGAAATTATGATAGACATAATGGAAATTGGGGTATCTTAGTAAACGATGAAACACAAGATATGAAAATGGCACCTATATATGACTGTGGCTCTTGCTTATATTCACAATTAACCGATGAACAAATGCAAGATATTTTAAAAAATGAAACAGAACTAAATAATAGAGTGTATAATAGACCAACTTCAACAATAACTGAAAATGGGAAAAAAATAAATTATTATGATTTCATATATTCTTTAAAGAACAAAGAATGTAATCATGCACTGGTAAGAATAGTTAATAAAATTGATATAAAGCAAATATTTAAAATAATAGATGAAATGCCTATTATATCTGATATTAGAAGAAATTTCTATAAAGTAATATTAGAAAGAAGATATAAAATCATATTAGAAAACTCGTATAAAAAATTAATAAAATAAGAGGTGTGAGTAATGCCAGAAGAATTAAAAAAGTATTTTTGGGATACGAAATTTGAAGAATTAGATGTAAGAAAAAATAAAAGATATATAATATCAAGATTATACTGCTATGGAGATTTAAAAGCAATAAAATGGATAAAAGAAACATATAGTAAAGAAGATATAAAAGAAGTAGCAATAAAAAGTAGAAATTTAAAGCCATTAGTAGCAAATTATTTAAGACAACAATTTAATCTGAAAAAGGAAGAAATGGCATATTATAGGGTAATACAAGGTATAAACTATGAATATTGGAGAGTGAATAATTAATGTATTGGAATATATTTGACAAAGATAGGTATGAGTTATTAAAAAAAATATCGGAAGTAGTGAGTATAGATGATTATTACATGATAGGTGGGACGGGATTATCTTTGCAATTAGGCTTAAGAGAGTCCTATGATTTTGATTTTTGTGTGAAAAGTCAATTTAATAATGAAATATTGTTAAATGAATTAAGAAATATTGGAAATGTAGAAGTTATGCAAAATCAAAAAGGTACATGTGATGTGCTTCTAAATGGTGTACAAGTTAGTTTTTTTTATTATCCTAATAAAGTAATAAAAGATTTTGTAAAAACAGAAGAGATGCCCAAGTTAAAAATAGCAAGTGTTTTAGATATAGCTGTAATGAAAATGGTTGCAATAGGAGGAAGAGGCGCAAAAAAAGATTTTTTTGATTTATATAATATAATACAAAAATGTAATATTACTATTGATGAATTAGTAAATGGACTAATGCAAAAATGTGGAGATAATATAAACTATGTAAATATAATTATGGGATTAAGCTATTTTGAAGATGCTGATGATGAGATATTGCCTAAGACTTTTATCCCATATAACTGGGATGATATAAAGAAGTTTTTTATTGAATTTCAGAAAGAAATTGAAAATAAGCTAGAAAATTACTGAGTATAGAAAAATAAATCTACATAATTTGAAAAATATGTTAATAAGTAGTATAATTAAAGTATAATAATTTGAAAGGAGCCCACTAGATATAGAGGGTAAGGTAAAAGTTATGTTTGTAGCAATAGGATTTATCTTTAATTTATTGATTGGACTTTCTGGAGCATTAGCATTGTTTGTTAGTATTTACCTGATTATATTCCAGAAGAACAAACGGAATGATGATTGGAAAGTCATAATTCCGTGCCTAATATGGGGAGTTATCATATGTTTGAATATTATAAACTCAATCTTTGACTAACTCCAAAGATTACACTGATAGTTCTTATCAGTGTTTTCTTTTTAGTTTAATATATTTTAAATCAATAATGTTTTTTGATAAAAAGAAAATTAATGTGACAAAATGTTACATTTTGATTTCATTTGTATTAAAAATTAAATACAAGTTGAAAAAAGGGGAAAAATAGGTTATAATTAAGTAAATGTTAGAATATATTAAAGCGGTAGAGAGGTGATAAATGTGAAAAAAGTTTTATATATTATTTTTTTATTCATAATTTTTGTAATAGGGCTAACTATAAACTCACTTGCTTTTGAAGAAGGTGACGAAGTACAGGCTACATCAGATGTACATATATACTCTCCGATATATAGTGGGGGCGCAGTATCGATGATTGTGGATTATAGTGAGTCGGATGATGATCTTTTTGAAAAAGGAACAATTTTGATATATCAAGGAGTCGAGAATAAAGCAAGAAATCTTTGCAAGGTAAGTCCACTATCAAATAAGGAACATACATATATTGTAAAGGAAAGCAGTTTGAAAAAATATGATAAAGAAACTGATTCTAAAAATCAAGCGGCATTGGAAATTTTAGAAAAATATCAAGAGAAAATATCTAATGGAGAAACTTTTGCAGATATGACAGATGAAGAAATAGCAACAGGTTATACAGAGTGTACGGAGGCTTTAAAATATTTAAAAAAGGAATCAGATAAAACTCTAATGGGAGGGATGATTACATCTTTTAAATTAGAGGCAGAGAAAAGGGAATTACTTGACGAAAATGGTAATATTAAGGATAATATTGAAAACAATGCAACAGATTTTGATGAAGAAGCTGATAGAATTGATGAGGAAAATAGAGAAAATGGATTATCTACAGGAGAAGCTATATATAAAAATCCGAAAAATACAACTGGAGGAGGAGCAGGAGATAGCTTGGATGATATGATAAGTGATGCAGATAGATTTTTAATTATTGGTGATAATAAATATGCTAGTACTGAAAAACTACAAGATTTTTCTAATACAATGTATAATATATTATTATCAGTAGGTGTTGCAGTAGCAGTAATTGTAGGTGCAATAATAGGGGTAAAATTAATGGCATCAAATATAGATACAAAAGCAGAAGCAAAAAAATTATTAATTCCATATGTAGTAGGTTGTGTAGTAGTATTTGGAGGATTTGGAATATGGAAAATAGTGGTAAGTATTTTACAAGGAATGTAGGTGATTAGTGTGAAAGAAATGAAGAAGTCGATATTAATTTTACTTATCTTAATGTGTTTTTTTATAATTTTTGTTCCTAGATACAGTTATGCAATAGATACAGGTTTGGGAGATTTAAATGCATACGGAGGAGGAGATACTGATTCAGTAGAATTACAGGAAAGAGCAGAGACAATATTAGGAGTAATTCAAATAATTGGAGTAGTTGTATCTGTAGTAATGCTTATCGTAATAGGAATCAAATATATGTTAGGAAGTGTAGAGGAAAAAGCAGAATATAAACAAACTTTAAAACCATATTTAATAGGAGCTTTTTTAGTATTTTCAGGAACTACAGTCCCACAACTTATATATCAAATTGCAAAAAATATATAAAAAATTATTGAATATACTTGAATAGTTGCAAAAAATAAAATAAAATGTTATAATATAAAAGATGGTATAGTTTTTAATGTTCTCAAGTAAAATGAGATTTTAAATATAAATTATATAATAAAAGGAGGAAAAAAGATGAACAAAAAAGTATTAAAATTTGTTACAGCATTAATAATGATAATGATGATAGTATCTATATCAGTAAGTTCTTTAGCATTAACTCCAGGTGAAATAGAAGGGAATACTTCTGCTCAAGGAACAAATGAAATAACTAATGTTGGAAATAGTATAGTTGGTATTTTACAAGTCGTTGGTATAGTATTATCAGTTATTGTATTAATAGTATTAGGTATTAAATACATGATGGGTAGTGCAGAAGAAAAAGCAGAGTACAAAAAGACAATGATGCCATACATAGTTGGTGCAGCATTAATATTTGCAGCTTCAGCATTTGCACAAGTTATATACCAATTCTTTACAGGTGTAACAGCTGGATAATAAATACATGTAAAATATATAAAATAGAAGAATCTTTAGGGATTCTTCTATTTTTTACTTTTTAAAATATTTGAAATCAAGTATCAATGGTTTTGAGGTTTTTAAGTGTTTTATTAAAGATATTTATTACACCTATATTACAATTATATTAAAAATATATTATTTTTATCTTTTTTTACTAAAAATGTTACAATTTCCGAGTTTTTTTGGTATAATTATATATAAGTATGATTAGATTTGTTTTTGCAAAGGAGGAAGAATACTTTGGGTACATATAATTTACCAAGAAATGTAAAAGGAGAAGGAAGGATATTATTTATATTTTCTGCTAAGGCATTAATATATACTGCAATAGGAGGTGCTTGCGGATTACCGCTATATTTAATCTTTAGTATGTTGTCTATGAATGTGGTTGGTATAATTTGTATAGCACTATTAGGGTTAGTAGGATTTATTATAGGAACATTTAAAGTGCCAGAATCAGCAAATTTTAAGATAACACAAAAAACTGGAGGAGAAAATATAGATGATGTTATTAGAAGAGGAATAAAATTTAAAATGCAAAAAAATAAAATATATGTATATGAAAGTGATATAGATAAAGAAAGTGAAAAGGAGGAAACAAAAGATGAGTAATATGGATTCAAATGCAATTTCAAATGTTTTAATAATAGTTTTAAGTGTAATGTTTTTTGTATTGATTGTATTAATAGCTGTATTCATAGGATTAAGAGCTAGAGAAAAGGCAATGAATAATCCTAAAAAAGAAAAAAGTTTAACGAAAGATAACGAAAACAAAAGATCAAAAACAATTGAAAAAAATGTTAATAATTCTTATTCAAAACAATCGATAATGGATTTTATGGATTTTGATAAAGTAGAAGACAATATGATTGTTCAAAAAAATGGAAGACGTTATTTAATGGTTGTTGAATGTCAAGGAATTAATTATGATTTAATGTCAAACATAGAAAAGGTTTCTGTAGAGGAAGGATTTCAACAATTTTTAAATACACTAAGACATCCAATACAAATATATATCCAAACTAGAACGATTAATCTAGAGAGTAGTATTTCGAATTATAAAGCTAGAGTGAAAGAAATCGAAGACAAATATAGAAGAATGATGTTTGAATATAACAATATTAAAGATTCAGATACATATTCACAAGAAGATTTAGATAAATATTTATTTGAACTGACAAAACAAAGAAATATGCTAGAATATGGTCGTGATATTGTAGAAAATACAGAAAAAATGAGCTTAAATAAAAGTGTACTTAACAAAAAGTATTATATTATCATTTCATATTATTCAGAAGAAAATCCGGAACATAGATACGATGTTGAAGAAATAAGAAATATGGCATTTTCTGAATTATATACTAAAGCACAATCTATGATTAGGACATTATCTGCGTGTTCTATTAGTGGAAAGATTTTATCTTCAAAAGAATTAATTGAGTTATTATATGTTGCATATAACAGAGATGAATCAGAAACATTTGGAATAGATAAAGCAATGCAAGCTGGTTATGATGATTTATATTCAACAGCACCAGATGTATTTGAAAAGAAAGTAAAGGCTTTAGATCAAGTTGTACATGATAGAGCAGTTGATTTAGCAAATCAAACAGTTGATAAGGTTAAATCTAAAAACCAACAAAAAGCTGAAGAAACGGAAGAAAATATGGAAGAATTAGTTAGAAAAATGGCTGAAATAATTATTGGTGATAATAGAAATTATGTTGGAGTAGATGTTGCATCTGAGGCTATAAAAGAATTAGAAAAAGCAAAAGAGAAAGGAGAAGAGAGTGATGAGAAAGTCAAAAAAACAACTAGAGGAAGAAAGAAGACAACAGCAAATAGCTAGACAAGAAGAACCGGGTATTTTAAGAAGAAAAACAATAAAAGAATTAATTGCACCATCTGGAATAGATGCATCAAAAATAGATCATTTAGAGATAATTTCAAATGTGAAAAGATATGCAAGAAGTTTCTTTATTTCTACATTACCACGTATGTGTACTTTTCCAGAATTGTTTAGAGACTTGTATTTCTTTGGGGATGTAAATACTTCTATATATATTACACCAATCGCGGAAGCTAGGTCTCAAAATGAGTTAAATAAAGTTATAAATGAATTAGAAACAGAGAGAATTGTTGCAGCAGATAGAGGGAATATAAATAGAGAGAGTACATTAACTCAAAAAAGATTTGAAGCAGAACAATTAAGAGATGAAATAGCAGCAGGTTTTAATAAAATGTATGATGCTTCAATAATAGCAACTTTATTCTCATATAATTTAGATGATTTAGATAGATTAACAAAATTGTTATCTACAGAAATGTCTAAATCATTAGTAGGAATAAAAAGTGCATGGGCAATACAAGAAGATGCATTTAAATCAAATTTACCTTTGATGGATGATAAAGTGAAGAAAAAACATTCTTTTGATAGTAGATCAATGGGGACAGTTTTTCCATTTACTACATCAGAAGTTGGACATCCTACAGGAATACCTCTTGGATTTAATAAACAAACAGGAACACCTATATTATTTGATAATTTCCATCCATCTTTAACAAATTACAATATGGTTGTATTTGCTAAATCTGGAGCTGGTAAATCTGTTACGATGAAAACTTTAATTTCTAGATCAGCCATATTGATGGGAATTGAAAGTTTAGCATTAGATGCTGAGGGTGAGTATCAAATAGTTGCAGAAAGCTTGGGAGGAATTAATGTTGTATTAAGTCCGAATTCAAAAACTGTAATAAATTTATTTGATATAGAACCAGAAACAATTAAAGATGAAATTACAGGAAGAGATAGAATAGTTTTAAATGTAGAAAATAAAGTAGAAGATGTTACGCAAGCATTACTTACAATGGCAAGAGGAAGTACAAGAAGTACAGAAGTAAATGAGCTTACTAAACAAGTAATTGCTGAATCCGTAGCAGAAGAATATAAAGCAAGAGGAATTACAAATGATCCATCTAGTCTTTATAAATCAGGTGGAACTTTACAAAGAGGAGATAGATTATATAGAGAGAAAAAAGAAATGCCAACAATAGGAAGTTGGTACAAGAGAATTGAGCAAAAAGCAAAAGATAATAAAGATAGTAACTATCAATTTCATTTTAGTTATTTGTTGAAAGTTATGAGACAATATATTAGAGAGTATAATGGTCAAATGGCATATTTTGATGGGCAATCTACTTTTGAATTGCTAGATGGAGCAACATTTATAAATCTTGATATATCTCAACTTGAGGAAAGATTTGCAAGACCACTTGCACAACAAATTTTATTATCTTGGATTTGGGAGAAGTACGTAAAGAAAAATAGTGAGGATAGAACAAAAGCAAGGAAAAAAAGAGTGTTAGTTGACGAGGCTTGGATGTTATTGCCATATCCAGAAGCTGTGGATTTCTTGAATACAATGGCAAGACGTGCAAGAAAAAGAAATGTTTCTTTAGCAATAGTTTCTCAAAGATTTCAAGATTTTTATGAAAAACCAGAAGCGCAAGCAGTTTTAACATCATCAGATACTAAATTATTTTTAGCACAAGATAAATCAGAGATAGAATATTTGAAAAAGGTATTTAAATTAAGTGATGGTGAAGCTAATTTCTTAATTACATGCTTAAAAGGAGAAGGATTACTGAAGGTTGGTTCAGATACAGCTATTTTGCAGATAACTCCAACAGCTAAGGAATTTGAATTTGTTGAAACGAACTTAAATAAATTAGTTAAGATGAGAAGAGCTACAGGAAATGTTTAATTTAGGAGGATAAAATGAAATTTATAACTAGAAAAGATAGTATGACACGAAAGATATTGGTAATTTTATTAGTAGCATTAGTACTAATTTTTGCAATAACTCCAAATTATAGTGTAAAAGCAGTAGAAGTTATAGAACAAGAAGATTTGCCTGATGAAGGAGAAGGAATATTAGGAAGTTTATTAAAGCAAGTTATTCAAATGATAGTTGCTTTAGGAGATATTGTAATGAGTGCTCTTAATCATTTTATGCTAGGAACAGAGGGTTTTACTTCTGCAATGCTTTCACCAGATAACCCAAATTTTCATGAAGAAGGAAAAGAAGCTGGATCTTGGTTATATGTAGATCCTAATTCGGATGTAGATTTTGAATTTGGTGAAGGAACAATAGATACAGCTGATTTTTTTAGTTGGATACTTGGAGCTCAGTTTGATATTCCGAATTTTTTATATGCACCAGAAAATATTTTTGCAAATAATATTGCTGCATTGGATGTTAACTTTTTAAATCCAAATAGCTTTCAATCTGTTGTAGTTAAAGGAACAGATGATGCAGAAGAAAAAGCAGAAACAGCTTCAAAATCTTCTGCAGGAGGTGTTTTACGTCAGGTAATAGCAGATTGGTATTCAACATTTAGGAATATTGCAATAGTAGGACTTTTATCTGTATTGGTATATTTAGGAATTAGAATTTTGATAAGTTCAACAGCTACTGATAAAGCAAAATATAAAGAAGCTTTACAAAGTTGGGTAGTGGCATTGTGTTTGGTGTTTTTTATACATTTTATAATGTCCGCTTTATTAATGATAACAGATAAATTTAATGATTTGTTTGGTTCAATTGTGGATGAGGGTATTACTGTTAAAGCATATGATTCTAATGGAGATGCGGTAGCGTTTAGAACAAATATAATTGGTTTGGTTAGATTTAATGCACAATCAGTTAGCATGTATAATACAGCGGCATATTCAATATTATATTTAATATTAGTTATATATACTTGCATGTTTACTTTTATATATTTTAAAAGATTTTTATATATGGCTTTTCTTACAATGATAGCGCCTCTGGTTGCATTAACATATCCAATTGATAAAGTAGGAGATGGAAAAGCTCAAGCTTTTAATATGTGGTTTAAAGAATATTCAATGAATTTAGTACTTCAGCCAGTTCATTTAATATTATATGTTGCTTTAGTATCTTCAGCAATGGAATTAGTAAAAGAAAACTTAATTTATGCAATAGTTGCAATTGGATTTTTAATTCCAGCAGAGAAATTTATTAAGAAGATGTTTGGAATGGACAAAGCAGAAACTCCAGGTGGATTTGGTTCATTTGCAGCAGGTGCAGCAACTATGAGCGGATTAAAACAAGTAGCTTCAATGATTGGAGGAGGCAAAGGAAGAAATAGAGCTAATGGAAAAAATGGAAGTGAAGATAATCCGACAGCAATTGATAAAAATAATAATAGAGTCAGAACTCAAGATAGAGATTTTTTAGGTTCATTTAAAAATAAAAACGATGATACAGTTGATAATAATAGTGAACAATTAAGATTACCAAATAGTGAAAATGAGGATAAGAATAGACCAAATATATCTGATGGCGAAGAGAATACTCCATTTGATGAAAGGCAAAATATGATAGAAGATAGATCTATATGGCAAGATATGGTTGACGATCCTAATACTTCTGATTTAGATAGAGGATTAGCACAACAAGAAATTGATAGTATTAATAATGAAATGGCAGAAAAAGGATATTTATCTCCAGAAGAGCAAAAGTTATTAGATCAGCGAAGAATATGGGATAAAATTGCAAATGATCCAAATGCATCTGATGCTGAAAAATTAGAAGCTCAAGAAAACATCGGTTATATAAATGATAATATGAAATTATTGAATAATAAAGATTCAGGTCCAGATTTACAAAAAGAAACAGAACAACAATTGCCAAAAGAGCCAGAACAACAATTACCAAAACCGGAAAACATAAATAAGCAACCAAAAGAATTGGACGGTTATAATACAAGAAGAGCTATTAGAGGAGCTAAAAAATTAGGAAAAATTGCACTTAAAGGAGGAAAGATTGCTGCTCAAGGTTTAGGTGTTGCAGGAGGAGCAATGATTGGGCTTGCTGCAGGTGCTGCAACTGGAGATTTATCAAATGCAATGGCTTATATGGGAGCTGGAGCAGTTGCAGGTAGAAGTATAGGAAAAGCAGTAGGAAATATGCCAGAAAAAGCGGTAGATTTTGCTAAAGGAACTAAAGATACTATTGAAGATAAAATAGAGGAATATCAATATAATGATGATAAAGATAGGTATGGTGTAGGATATGCGGCAGAACAGGCAGCTATAAGACAAAATGAAAGGGCAGAGAAAAAATTTTTGAATAATAAACAAGAACAAGAAAAATATGAAGAAATGGCTGGAAGAATTAAGTCAAGTACAGGACAGGATATAGAAAGAGACGATTTAATGAGAGCTGCATTTGATTATAAAAAAGCAGGTATCTCAGATGAAAAACAAATTGAAGCAGGATTAACTATGGAAGCCAAATATGGTGGAGTTAATGGTGAAAAACATGAAAATATGATGGATATTGTTCATATGACTAATAGCTATGGAAAAGATTATATTTTGGATGATAAAAAACGTAATAGCTTACAAACAGTAATTAAAGATAAAGTCCAAGGAGAAAAAAATCAAAATGAAGTATGGGATTTATATACAGAGGCATTGGATATGAAAGAAATTGGTAAAAGATATGCTATAAATCCGATTCAGCATACACAAACAAATTCTCAGCAAAAAAATTCATCACCACAAAAAACAACAACAAAGCCACGTCAAGTAAATAATAATTCTTCAGGAGGTTCTACTCCAATACAAAGAGCACCAGGTAGACCAAGACAAGATTCACCAAAAACTAATTAATTACAATTATAAGATAAAGTAAATTGAGAGAGGATTAGTATCATGCATAAATTATTAAGATTTTATAATCAAAATAGATTAAGAGTGTGGATAATACTTTTAGCAATTGTATTAGGATATATAATTCTTCAACAATTAAACAATATAATTGCTAATCAAGACACAGATAAAGAAGATAATGGAAAAGAAACAACATCTAATGTTGTTTCTTATCATAATGAGAGTGAGTCTATGGTAACAGGAGGAAGAGTTTCTAATAGTTATAGTGATGAAATAGGAAAGTTTATTAATCAGTTTTTTACATATTGTGTAAATCATGAACCTCAAAAAGCATATAATATGGTTTCAAATGATACAAAACAATTATTATATCAAACAGAAGAATTATTTGAAAAGAATTACTATGAAAATAAATTTATAGGAAATAAACAGTTTTCTTTCCAATCATGGTCTAGAGCAGACAATTTATATATTTATCAAGTTAGAATCTTTGATAATATGCTTGCAACAGGACTAACAAGTGATAATTATATAGAAGAATATGTTACTATTAATGTTGAGGAAGGAACTTATAAACTTAATTTAAATAGTTATCTAGGTAGGAAGCAGATAAATGTATACGATGAAGATAATAATTTATCTGTGCAAGTAGTCATGGTTGATAGATATTTAGATTATGAAATATATACTTTAAACATACAAAATAAAACAGATAATACTATACTATTGGATACAAAAAGGGATACAGGCTCATGTTATGTTGTAGATAGTAAAGAAAATAATTTTGAAGCAGTTTTATATGAAAATAGCGATGAGGATTTAGAATTTTCTCCTAAAGAGATGAAGACTATACAAATCAAATTTAGCGATTCATATAGAGAAGGGTTGAAAATTAAAAGTATTAATTTTACTGATATAGTTAATAGTGAAGAATTTGCAAGAAATAATACTATAGAAGGTACAACATTTAAAATCGATTTATATTAATTATAATAGAAAGGATAGAAAAGAGGTGAGGAAATTGGGAGTAATAAAGAACTTAAAAGATGGTGCCAAGGACATGGCAAAAAATAAAGTTAAAAAATTTGCATTTGCAAATTTAAAAAGAGCAATTATATCTATGTCTATACCAACAATTATTTTTGTACTTTCATTAAGTGCATTTGGTCTTGGTTTATTTGATTTTGCGATAGAATTGGAAACTAGTAAAAATAACCCAGAATTAATATATGATACATTTGAAGTAGAAGATGTTGCTGAATTAGTAGAAATTAAGGAAAATGGAAGTGGAGAATATTATTTAGATTTTGTAGATGATATAGATGATAAATTGCAGGAAATTATTGATAAAATGAATAAATCTGGTAAATATCATAATGTACCAGATGATATTGATTTTCTAAAGAAAATGATAAAGGCAGAAGTTTATACCCAATTTCCTGACTTAGGAGGAACAGTTCCTGCTAATACTGATGGCTTTCAAGGAGCTGTACAAATAAGAAGAGTAACTCCAAATAAAGAAATTGGAGAGATGAAGAATACTGGGAAGGGTGAGACTTCTAATTTAGAACAAGGAACTGTAAATGAACCTGTCAATATAGAAAATAGGAATGATCAAAATAAAATAGATAGTTGGCAATCAGGTCAGAAATTAAAAATTATTACATCAGAAACATTTCTTTATCATGATCAGTATGGAGCAGGTTATTGGGAACCTATTTTAGTAGAAGGAACTTCAACACAAGAAGTGACACTAAAAAGAGGAGATATTGTTACATATCAAGGTGAATATGAGACGTATAATAATGGTCTTACTGGACAGCAAACAATATATTTGAAAGTAGTAACACAAGATGATTTAGAAGGATATGTAAAGTCTGGTACAGTTAATGCTGTGATAGATGATACAACTCAAGGGCAAATCACAACGAATAAAGTAAATGATAATACTAGATTAGCATCAACTTCAAGAGTAGCAGATTCAAGGAAGGAAATAGGGATAGAAGGGGAAAAATATGTTGTAGCAATTGCAGCTGGAAGAAATAGTAGTGAGGATACAGGTATAGTTAATGAGGAAAAAGGTTTAGTAGAAGAAGAATTGACTATTAAAGTAGCAGAAAGAGTAGACGAATTACTAAATCAATATTCTAATATAGAAGTTATTCAAACGGGTAGTACAGCTGATAATCCTGATGGTGTTGCACCAGAAGATAGAGCAGAAAAAACAAGAAATGTAAATCCTGATTTGTGTATTCAGATTTATTTTGGAGATGGAAATGAAGTTGGTGTGCAAACAATATTTAAAGAAGGAGATCAGATTTCACAGCAACTTGCAGATATTTTGGCGGAAAATATTTCATCATCTATGGGATTAGATAACTTATCTTCTATCTCAGATACAGTAAAATGTGTAGATAGTGATGGAAATGCATCATCTCTAAATATTATTGACAATTCTGCTGTTGCAGGATTTCCTTCAGTAGTTGCATTAGGTGGGAATTTAAGTAAAGATCCAGATGCAAGTGTTATTGCAGATGGTGGTATCGAAAAATATGCAAAAGGTATAGTTGATGGAATAGATGAATATTTTAAAGCTGACCATACCGGACTTACTGCAGAAGAAGTTAAAGAGATGACATTTACTGATAGTGTGGAGTCAAGAATAATAAACATGAATTATGTATCTCCAGAAACAATGCAGGATTATGTGAACAACGGAAATATAGAAGAAGCCATTAAATGTTACACATTAGATGATGATAGAAATGTAGTTATTGCTTCGTGGAGTCAAAAAGAAGATGGATCTATTGAGGTAAAAACAAGTAATTCAATGAATTTAAAAACAACATTAGAAAAATATGTTATGCCTTATGAATATTTATTATATTTTTATATAGATACTGATTATGAAGATTTTGTTGAAGATTTAGCAGATGAAGTAATGAATTCTGAAATAGTTATAGCAGTTCAGGATGAAATTACAACGACTCATACTGTTGAAACAACAGAGCAAATGACAGATGCAACTTTAGATAGATTTGATGTTGATTGGCATACAACTAATACTCATGATTATATTACCGAAACAGTTAGTACAAAGGTAAATCTTACTTATGTTAGTACATGGTGTGTTAAAACATATCAAGAAAATAGTTATAGTGAAGCGGTTTTAAATATTGGTGATGAAGAAGAAATTATAACAGAAGTTCCTGGTAGGGTAACTGAAACTTCTTCAACAACAAAGGGAGCAGATACTATTATTGTTGATGATGCAGAAGGTGTATATACACATCAAAAAGTAGATGAAGAGGGAAGACTTGTTTTTGATGAAGAAGGAAGACCTGTTTATGTTCAAGATACATATTATTATGATATTTTAGAACATATAATAACTGATACACATACTATTTCTAATAGTTATGAAAAGGGAGAATATAAAACAGAAGGTAAAGAAAATGTTTTTGTAAAATTATATAATGATCATCATATGATATCTAAAGTAAGAACTGCGGATTATTTATTTGGTATTATAGAAAATAATGAAAGAACAGCGAATTTATTAGATTTAACAAAATATTTGATTTATAAAGCGACTAATGTGCCTTATGGTGTATTATCCTTTGATTTTGAAGAATATTCTTTAGAAAAATTTAATAAAATGTCTTCAGTAGGAGAAATTCCTTTGTATGAACCAGTTCTATCACGTGAAGATTTTATAGCCGCAATGGAAGCGTATTCATATAATAGCAGTTATGAAACAAATTTTAAACAAAATGCAGCTTTGATTTATGATGAATCTGTAGCAAATGGAATAAACCCAGAATTAGTTGTAGTTACTGCTCAGTCAGAACAAGGATTTAGAGCAGGTGGTGGAGCATATAACTATTGGGGAATAGCAGTATATAATGGTTCTTCATCAGGAAGTAGTTTCTCTAGTTTAGCAGATGGAATTGCTGGATATGCTAGTGTAGTTAAATCTTATGAGACAAATTCTAGTTTGGCATCTCAAATAAGTGCATTAGCCGTAGAGCGTGAAGCAGCAGGTTGTAGTACATTGGGGTATGGACAACCAGGGACACTTTCAGGAATGCAGTCTATATATTCATATTTGGGTAGACATGGATGGGCATATTCAAGTTCAGGGGCTGGTGGATATTATTATATGGATCCCGCAATTGCAGGAGTTACTGCTATTTATTCTACACATGCAGAGTTTGTAGAAAAATGTTTAAATGGTGGTGCTGAACATGCAGATGGAACAGAAACTACGGCATGGGAGCAAGGACAATATACAGCATATCAAGTGCAACAAAAGATAGATATATGGAATGCTATTTTTGGAAATTATGGTCATTTATCAGGAACAGGTGGTAATTCACAAATTACTGAGATAGCTAAACAGTATCTTGGTGTTCCATATGTATGGGGAGGAACGACGCCTTCAGGATTTGACTGTTCAGGTTTTGTGCAATATGTATTTAATGAAGCAGGTATTTCTTTACCACGTACGACTTATAATTATACGCAATATATAGGTTCTGCAAATGAAGTTTCTAAAGAAGAAGCTCAACCAGGAGACATTGTATGGAGATATGAACATATAGGAATTTATTTGGGAAATGATGAATATATTCATGCACCACATACGGGAGATGTTGTTAAAATATCTTCTGGAGCAATGTCAGCATTTACTAATGTTTTTAGATTTAATAATTAGGAGTTAAAATATGAATGAAAAGTTAATAAAAAAATTAATAATTTTAATGATTATATTTATAATAATTATTATATCTATAATTTTAATATTAAAAAATTTTTCAGAGGAAAATACAATCCAAGAGGATGTGTCTAACTTTGATTCTGGTTTGGAATATGAAAAAAATGATAATGGATTTGAAATTTTAAATGATCCTAATGTATATTTTTCAGTAATGGATACGTTGAATACTTATTTTGAAATATTAGAGTTTGATACAGAAAATAGTCAGTATGTTAATCATTATGAAATCGAAGATGAGGATGAATTGAAAAGATTAATACTAGAGGATATGTTGGATCAAACATATGTAATGGAAAATAATATAAATGTAAATAATTTTGATGAATATATACAATTAATGAATTATGGGTATAATGTTATTCCTACAGAATTAAGAGTTAGATATGATGATAGCAACACGGTATATATTTCAAGTATATATATCGAAAATATGCAAACAAATCAATTAGAAAAAAGATATTATATTATTAGGATTGACCAAAATAATTTTACTTTTTCTATAGAACCTGTTGAAGATAATGTAAATAGTATAGAGGATATTCAAGTAGAAGAGTCAAATGGGGAAATTGAGAATCATATATATAATAAATTTTCGATTGAAACTATATCAACAGAAGAATTAATTAGAGAATATATGAGTAATTTTATGCATATGTTAGTTAATCATACTGATATTGCATATGAAAATTATCTTGATGAAGAATACGAAAAAGAACGTTTTGGCGAATTAGATAATTTAATAGACTTTGTAAATAAAAATAAGGAAGAACTTAATGGAGTCGAGCCTTCACAATATTTAGTTGAATTTGAAGATAATGAAAAAAAATATGTGATTTTAGATCAATATCAGAATACATACGAATTTTATGAAACTGCAACAATGTCATATAAAGTTAGACTAGACACTTATACAATAATATCAGATAACTTTAAAGAAACTTATAATTCATCAGATGAACAACATAAAGTTGCTATGAATATAGATAAATGGGTTCAAATGTTAAATACAAGAGATTATACACATGCATATGAAGAATTAGATGAAACCTTTAGAAACAATAATTGGGGTTCAGAAGAAGCATTTGAACAATACATGAGAGAAAACTTCCCATTACACTATGATGTAGAATATACAACATATTCAAGTGAAGGATCAACATATGTTCAACAAATTAATCTAACAGATATAACTGGAGAAACTGAAGGAACAATTTTATTAAATATCATTATGCAATTAAAAGATAATTATGAATTTGTAATGTCATTTAGTTTACAAGAGTAAAAATTAGCAATAGAAGTTTTATATAAAAAATAAAACTGAAATGTTTAGAAATTAAATATATTTCTATCATTTCAGTTTTTTAGTTAATTATTAATTAAACAAATTAGAAAATATGTCAACAACATAATGAATAGCTTGGTTGTTTTTATATAGATTAATGAAAAAGTTTTGAATAAAAGGAATATGCAATAATAAAATTAAAACAATTATAACAATGATAATGGAAATTATTCCTTTAATGTAGTCTTTTATTGATTTTTTATATTTTATCCTATACCCACGATTTTTTAAATCCTGAATATATGCATCATGGTATGCTTGTTGTCTTGCTTGTTCCATTTGTTTTTGATATTGAAGTTGTTGCCTTTTATATTCTAATTCTTGTTCTTCTTTTTTTATTGCATCAAAGTTTTCTTGATTTATATTTGCTTTTGTATTTTTAGTTGTTGATGTATTAAATGATTTTAGATTTATATTTGAATATTGAGTATTTGGAGTATTATTTTTCAAATTGTTAAGTTCTTCTTTTAATTTTTCATTTTGTACATACATTTTTTCATAATCTTCTTGAGATATAGTTTCATTCTTTAAATTTTGGTCATATAAGGCTTTTTTATCTGGGTTAGATAATATTTCATATGCTTCATTTATTTCTTTTAAAATTTCTTCTGCTTCTTTTTTATTACTTTCTTCTTGTAGATCTGGATGATATTTTTTTGCAAGTGTTTTGTATGCTTTTTCAATTATTTCTGGTGAAGCATTTTGATTTATTTGTAGAATATCATAGTAATTTTTGTTCATTTATAAAATCCTTTCATTTGATTTTTATAGATATAGTATAACACAATTAATTACTATTAGCAAAGCAAAATTTAATTTACCAATGATTTATATCTTGACTAAATAGTTCTTTTGTTATATATTAAATATGCCTTTCGCCAAAAGGTAGAAAGGAGGTTGTCATTTACTTGAAAGATTTGCTAAAAGTGTTGAAACTTTATTTGATTTACTTGATTGTAAAATACTTAAAGGATTAGACAAAAGGAAAAGACTAGGAAAAGTTTTGAGAGACTTCCTAGTCTTTTTACATCATTTACTTGATTTGCTATCGACGTCTTGAGTATATTATAACTCACATTTTATTGTATGTCAAATTTTTAAAAATATTCCAATAATTAGGAAATCTTTTCTGTACTGTTTGTAGTACTTTCTTTTACACTATCTTCAGAAACTTTAACCTCTTCATTTTCTTTTTCAATAGCCTTTTTACGATTTTGTTTAGCCTTCAAATTATCTTTAGCAACAGTCATTAGCAATTTAATTCTGTTAGCTTGGTTTGCTTCACTTGCTCCTGGATCATAATCAACAGGAGAAATATTTGCATCAGGATACATGCTACGAATAGTCTTTATAACACCTTTTCCAACAACATGGTTAGGTAAACATGCGAATGGCTGAACACAAACAATATTTGGAATGTCATGTTCTATGTATTCAATCATTTCAGCAGTTAAGAACCAACCTTCACCTGTTTGATTTCCGATAGATAATACATCTTTTACTTTATCTTCAAGATGCCAAATATCACATGGTGGTAAATACCCTTTCTTAGAACTTGCTAATGCTGCTCTTACATCTTTTTCAAGTAAATCTATTAATTTTATTGCAATTTTCATAAGTTTTGAAGATGTTTTATTTGTGTTTAATAGTTTATTAAATGTAATTTTGTGTGTTGCCATAAATTTAACAAATCCCATGAAATCTGGAAGGATTACTTCTGCTCCTTCTTGTTCAAGTAAATCTGCAACATAGTTATTTCCAAATGGATGATATTTAATTAAAACTTCTCCAACTATACCTACACGAGGTTTTTCTACTGATGTATCCAATTCTATTTTTTCGAAATCATTTACTATGTCATAAATACTTTGTTTAAATTCTTTATTTGTTGATTTTTGTAATAGCTTTTTACATTTTTCCATCCATGTATCAAATAGTTTTTTTGTTTCACCTTTATTTACTTCATATGCTCTATTTTTTGTTAGCATTTTTTGTAGTAAATCACCATATATAACAGTTTTTAATAATTTTTCTATTAATGGAGCTGTTATTTTAAATCCTGGCATTTTTTCCATACCAACAATATTAAATGAAATTACAGGTACATTTTCAAATCCTGCATCTTTTAAGGCCTTACGTATAAATCCAATGTAGTTTGTTGCTCTACATCCACCACCTGTTTGTGACATGATTAAAGCAGTTTTATTTAAGTCATATTCTCCAGATTGTAGTGCCTCAATCATTTGTCCAGTTGTTAATATTGATGGATAACAAGCATCATTATTTACATATTTTAAGCCTGTCTCAACTGTTTTTTGTGTGCAGTTTCTTAGTAATTTTAGATTATATCCAGATGATTTTACTGCGCTTTCTAATAAATCAAAGTGTATTGGAGCCATTTGAGGCATTAAAATTGTGTAATCCTTACGCATTTCTTTAGTAAAGATTTTTTTCTTAATTCCGTAGTCCCCATCAGCTCTTTCTTCTTTCTTTTCTTGTTCTCTTTTTTTCATGCTTGCAAGTAAAGAACGAATACGGATTCTTACAGCTCCTAAATTATTTACTTCGTCTATTTTAATTAATGTATACATTTTGTTGTAGCTTGATAATATTTCTTCAACTTGGTCTGTTGTAACAGCATCTACACCGCAACCAAATGAATTTAATTGTACTAATTCTAAACTATCATGTTTTCCAACAAAATCAGCTGCTGCATAAAGTCTTGCATGATATACCCATTGGTCAACAACACGAAGAGGACGTTTTGCTTGTGTTTTATCTGAAACGCTATCTTCTGTTAAAACACAAAGACCTAATGAAGTTATTAAAGTGTCAATACCATGATTGATTTCTGGGTCAACATGATATGGACGTCCTGCAAGTACTATTCCTTTTAAGTGGTTTTCTTCGATATATCTTACTGTTTCAGTACCTTTTGTTCTTATGTCATTTTTGCATTTTTGGTATTCTGCTTCAGCTTTGTCTACAGCTTCGTTTAGTTCTTCTTTTGTAAAATTATATTCTTTAAATTCGTCTAATTCCATAACCTTTTTAACAAGATTTTTCTTATCAAAAGGTAGGAATGGGTTTATAAATTTAACATCAGGATTTTTTAATCCTTCTACATTGTTTTTCAAAACTTCTGAATATGAAATTACAATAGGGCAATTATAGTGGTTATCTGCTTTTTCATATTCTTTTCTTGAATATGGTATACAAGGGTAAAATATTGTTTTTATACCTTGCTCAAGTAAACTTTCTATATGTCCATGTGAAAGTTTTGCAGGATAGCAAACTGATTCAGATGGCATTGATTCCATACCTTTTTCATAAGTTTTACGTGTACTTTTTTCTGATAGAATTACACGGAAACCTAATGAAGTTAAGAATGTGAACCAGAAAGGATAATCTTCATACATATTCAAAACTCTAGGGATTCCTATTGTTCCTCTAGTTGCATATTGTTCGTCTAAAGGTTTATAATCAAAGATTCTTTGATATTTGTATGCAACTAAATTAGGTAATGGCTTAGATTTTGTTACAACACCTGCACCTTTTTCACAACGGTTTCCTGATACATGTATTTGTCCATTACTAAATTTATTAATTGTTAATTTACAATGGTTTTCACAGTTATTACAACGTGTATGTGTAATTTTTATCTTTAAATTGTCAATTTCTTCAGTTCTTAAAATTGTTGAAGTATATTCCATGTCTAAATTTGCTTCATATTGTTCTTTAGAAAGTAGAGCCATTCCGTATGCTCCCATAAGTCCAGAGATATCTGGTCTTACAACATTTTTTCCAACTATTAATTCAAAAGCACGAAGAACTGCATCATTATAGAAAGTACCACCTTGAACTACTATGTGGTTTCCTAATGTTTCAACATCTCTTACTTTCATAACTTTTTGAATAGCATTTTTGATAACTGAATATGATAGACCACTTGAAATATCTCCAACTGAATATCCTTCTTTTTGAGCTTGTTTAATTTTAGAGTTCATAAAAACAGTACAACGAGAGCCTAAATCAACAGGTCTTTTTGCTTCAATTGCTTCTTTTACGAATTCTTCAATAGATAAATTTAAACTTTTTGCAAATGTTTCAATAAATGAACCGCATCCTGAAGAACATGCTTCATTTAGCATTATATTATCAATTGAACCATTTTTCATTCTTATATATTTCATATCTTGACCACCGATGTCAACAATACTTGTAACATCTGGCTCGAATGTTTTTGCTGCTGTATAATGTGCAATTGTTTCAATTTCATTTAAATCAACATTTAAAGCTGTTTGTATTAATTTTTCACCATATCCTGTAACACCGCTATATCTTAAGATTGCTTTTTCAGGTAGTATAGAATATAGTTGTTTCAACATCTTCATAACACTTTGTAATGGATTACCTTCATTACTTCCATAAAGTGAATATAGAAGTTTTCCATCTTTATCTATTAAAACGATTTTTGTTGTTGTAGAACCAGCATCAATTCCTAAATAACAGTCACCTTCATAAGTAGCTAAATCTGCTTTTTCTACTTTAGCTTTATCATGTCTTTCTTTAAATGCTTGGTATTCTTCTTTATTTTTAAATAGAGGGTCTAAAGGTTGTGTAGTATTATCATGTGAATTTTTTAAATTTTCTATTTTTTGTTCTAGTTCTGTTGTAGTTATAACTTCAGAATTCATAGAATCTAGAGCAGCACCTTTGGCAACAAGTAAATGTGCTTCTTCTGGTACGATAACTTCATCAGGAGTTAATTGTAAAGTTTCAATAAATCTTTTTCTTAATTCTGATAAATAATTTAAAGGTCCACCTAAAAATGCTACATTTCCTCTAATTGGTCTACCACATGCAAGACCGCTAATTGTTTGATTAACAACTGCTTGGAAAATAGATGCAGCAATATCTTCTTTTGCAGCACCTTCATTTATTAGTGGTTGTACATCAGTTTTTGCAAAAACACCACATCTTGATGCAATTGGATATATTGTTTCATATCCTTTTGCAAGTTCATTAAGACCTGCTGTATCAGTATGTAAAAGTGAGGCCATTTGGTCTAAAAATGCTCCAGTTCCTCCGGCACAAGTTCCATTCATACGTTGCTCAATTGATTGGTCAAAGTATATTATTTTTGCATCTTCTCCACCAAGTTCAATTACAACATCAGTTCTAGGTATGTATTTTTCAACTGCTCTTTTACAAGATACAACTTCTTGAATGAAGTCTACCCCTAAAAATTTTGCAGCTGACATAGCTCCAGATCCTGTTAATGCAAGTGTGAATGAATTATATGGGTATTTTTTTAGTAAATCTTCTAACACTTTGCAAACTGTGTTTTTTGTGTCTGAAAAGTGCCTTCTGTAGTCTTTATATATTGTATTTTTATTGTCGTCCATAACGATGATTTTTACTGTTGTTGAGCCAACATCCAATCCAACGTGTAATATATCTTCCATATTATTGTCCATCCTTTCTAAAATTATATAAAATTGCCAAAAAACAATCTTTTATAACATATGTAATTGTATACGGAAAAAGGGATTTTGTCAAATGGAAAAAACTTACTTTATTATAATGAAATATGCTATTTTGAGATAAAAAATACGTAATATTTGTGTAATAAATTGGAAGAATAATATTTTTTACTTTATTTGTACATATTATATAAAAATATATTGAGCAAACAACAAAAAACGCACGGAATGAAAATGTGAAAAGCCACGGAATGAAAAGTGAGAAATTCACGGAATAGAAAAGTAAAATTAATAAAAAAGTTCTAAAATGGACAAACAAATAATAAATATTTAGTAGTCAAATTAAAGAGGAGGATATGCATATGAAGAACAAAAAAATACTGATAATATTTGTTTGTCTTTTTATATTACTTTTAATAGGAGGATATTTTGCAATAAGATATGTTAAAACTCAAAATGAAGAAACAATAGTCGAAGAATATGTACCAGAAGAGGAAATTACAGAAGAACAATTAAGACAAACAATTGTAAGTTTATATTTTATAGATAGTCAAACAAATGAATTAGTTCCAGAAGCAAGGTTATTGGATATAAAAGATATGATGGCTAATCCATATGAAAAATTAGTTAATTTATTAATTGAAGGTCCTAAAAATGAAAAAAATAAAAAAATAATGCCAGAAAATACGCAGTTGCTTCAAAATTATTTAGAAGGAGATTGTATAGTTTTAGATTTTTCGGCTGAATTTTTAAATTATGATAAAGAAGCAGAAAATGGAAAAGAAAATTTAATTAATAGTATTGTAAACACATTAACAGAACTAACAGAAATCAATGAAGTTAAGATATTAATAAATGGACAGGAAAATCCTGAATTTAATGAAGTCTATACTAGAACTTAAAAAATGATTTTGGGACAGAGAAAAATCATTATTTTAACAATTTATATAATCTAAAATATTTAAAATAATGTTGAAAATTATTTAAAAAGTGTTCTACGTCATATAGAGACTTAATTGTATTATCTTTACAACATTTAAAATCAAAATGTTTTTTTGGAGGGGGATTTTTTCCTCCTCTATTGTTTTCATTATTTATATTTTCATTAAAATTATTTTCAAAATTTTTTGATGAAAAATTATTCATTATCTTCACCTTTTCTATTTTATTTGTTATAAATCCACTTTGAAAAATTTTATTTTTTGCTAATTTTACATTTTTGTTATATAATATGATAAATTAATTTATTTGTTAATAAAATTTAGTTTTTAAAAAATTAGAATAAATTAGAATAAATTAGAAAAAAATTCTTAAAAATAGGAAATGCCATGAAAATGGAAGTTGAAAAATTTTAATTTCAAATAAATTAGAAAAAAATAGAATAAAATCGTAAAAAATAGAATAAATTAGAAAAAAAGAGAAAAACAAAAAAATCTAACTTTAAATTAAATTTAATAAATATTAAATATTTTAATAAAAATAAATAATTAAAAAAGTAATAAAAAATAATTAAGAAAATAATTAGAAAAATAATAAAAAATAAAGAAAAAATAAAATTAAAATATTAAAAAAATGAAAAAAATAGAAAAAAATTATATAAAATAGTTAAAAATCGAAATAAAGAGAAAATACATTAAAAATGAATAAGGAGAGCTAGTTAAAAATGAATTTGAAGGAAAATGAAAGAATTGACGATTTAGGTTGTAATAATTTAAAAATAATACAAAATAAAAATTGGTTCTGTTTTGGAATAGATAGTGTATTATTAGTGAATTTTGCAAAAAATATAAAAGAAAATTCTACAATATTAGATTTAGGTACAGGTACAGGAATTATACCAATTTTATTATCTGGAAAAGTAAATATAAAAAAAGCAGTTGGTATTGAAATACAAGAAAATGTTGCTGATATGGCAAAAAGAAGTGTGGAATTAAATAATTTACAAAATAAAATAGAAATTATTTGTAGTAATATTTTAAATTTAAATAATAATTTTTTTATTGAAAAGGGTTTGGAAAATAAATTTGATGTTATTATGACAAATCCACCTTATAAGAAAAAAGGGGAGGGTGTTATAAACGAAATAGAAGAAAAATTAATTTCTAGACATGAAATTACAGCTGATTTAGAAGATTTTATTAAAGTAGCGAGTAATTTGTTAAAGGATAAGGGTGAATTTTATATAGTACATAGACCTGAAAGATTAGTAGATATTTTAGATTTAATGAGAAAATATAAAATAGAGCCAAAATTAATGAGAATGGTATGCTCTAATTATAATAAACCACCTAAGTTAGTTTTAATTAAAGGAATTAGAAATGCAAATCCATTTTTAAAAATTGAAAATAATTTGTATATTTATGATGAAAAAAATAATTATACTGAAGAAATTAAAAAAATTTATAATAGCTAGGAGAGAGTTTAAATGGGAAAATTATATATAGTTGCAACGCCTATTGGAAATTTAGGAGACATTACTTTAAGAGCAATTGAAATATTAAAAAATGTTGATATAATTGCTGCTGAAGATACAAGACATACATTAAAATTATTAAATCATTTAGAAATTTCAAAGCCATTAATAAGTTATCATAGGCATAATGAAGAGGTAAAATCAAAAGTATTAATTGAAAAATTAGAAGAAGGACAAAATATTGCATTAGTTTCTGATGCAGGGACACCAGGAATTTGTGATCCGGGTCATGAAATCATAAAAGAATGTATAGATAGAAATATTGAAATTATACCTATACCAGGAGCATGTGCAATGGTTAATGCATTAATCTGTTCCGGATTAGATACAAGTGAATTTACTTTTTTAGGATTTTTGCCTTTGAATAAAAAATCTAGAAAAGAAAAATTAAATGAGATAAAAAATGCTAAAAATACAATTATTATTTATGAAGCACCACATAAATTAAAAACAACTTTATTGGATTTAAAAGAAATTGTTGAAGATAGAAAAATAGTTTTAGCAAGGGAAATAACTAAGATTCACGAAGAATTTGTGAGAGGAAAAATAGATGATATTATAAATGTAGTAGATAATATAAAAGGTGAAATTGTAATCTTAATAGAGAAAAATGTAACTGTCGAAAAGAAGGTAGAAAATTTTAGTAATATAACTTTAGAAGAACATTATAAAATGTATGAAAGACAAGGGTTGGATAAAAAAGAAATAATAAAAAAAATTGCTAAAGATAGAAAAGTTAATAAAAATGAAATTTATCAGAAATTTATAAATACATAATAAATCAGATATATTTCTTTACATGAGAAAAGGGCTATTTGCCCTTATTCTTTTACTTCATTTTCTTGATTTTCTTCTAGTTGTCCAATTTTTTTAGAACAATTCTTACAAATTAATTTATCATGATAATTTAATAAATTTTTTGTATTACCGCAGAAAATGCAGTTTGGTTCAAACTTTTTTAAGATGATAGATGATCCCTCAACATATATTTCGATAGGGTCTTTTTCAACTATATTAAATTGATTTCTAATTTCTATAGGTATAACAACACGTCCTAGTTCATCTACTCTTCTTATAATTCCAGTTGACTTCATAAACGTATCCTCCTTAAAAGTTTTAGTTTACAATCCTATGCAATATTAATATATCACAATTAAGACAGTAGGTCAATTAAAATGTAATAAAAAGTCAAGTTTTGCATAAAATTATTTAGGTGATAACCATGTTAAATATAGTGTGGCCAATTTTTATAATATTATCATTCTCTTATGCAATTTTTTTTGGAGATATAAATTTATTAAATTCAGAAATATTTAAAAGCACAGAAGATGCAATAAATCTTTCAATTAATTTATTAGGGACAATTTGTCTTTGGAACGGAATAATGCAAGTTGCAAGTAAAACATCTGTAATAGACAAATTAACCGGATTTTTGAAGCCTATTATAAGATATTTATTTCCTGAATTAAGAACAAAGCCTAAAATTCAAAAAGAAATTTCTATGAATATGATCGCAAATATTTTAGGCTTAGGAAATGCTGCAACTCCATTAGGATTAAAAGCAATGAAATCAATGCAAGAGGAAAATCCTCAAAAAGATAGATTAACTGATTCTATGGCAATGTTTATTGTTATAAATACTGCTTCAATTCAGATTATTCCAACTACAGTTATAGCAATTAGAAATTCATTAGGTTCTGAAAATCCAACAGCAATTGTTTTTCCGGTATGGATTGCTACTATTTGTGCAGCAATTTGTGGAATTATTGCAGTAAAAATATTGATTAAGGCAACTCAAAATGAAAAGCATTAAGAAAGGGATGTGCTAATAATGAAGTTGGTAAATTTTATTTCAAATTTGGCTATGCCATTGATTATTTTAATTATTGTTATATATGGTTTAAAAGAAAAGAAAAATGTTTTTGACGACTTTTTAGATGGTGCAAAAGAGGGATTAGGAATTGTCATTAATATTTTGCCTACTTTGATTGGTTTATTTGTTGCAATCGGAGCTTTAAGAAGTTCAGGAATTTTAGATCTTATAATAAATATTTTAAATCCTTTATTATCAATAGTTAAATTTCCTACTGAACTTATGCCTCTTGCAATGTTAAGACCAATTTCTGGTAGTAGTTCGATTGCTATTGCAACAGATATTATGAGAAATTATGGTACAGATACACCATTAGGAATGATGGCTTCTGTTATTATGGGTTCAACAGAGACTACTTTATACACTATTGCAGTTTATACAAGTTGTGTGAAGATTAAAAAGACAAGATATATCTTACTTGCAGCTTTAACAGCAGATATTGTTGGGATTATTACAAGTATAATAGTTTGTCAATTTTTTGTATAATGTATTGACAAATATTTCCATTTAGTATATAATTATTAAAATTCAATTCAAAAGGACAAGTTATGGTTTATAAAATTTTGTTATTTATATTCTTATTTTTTACAATCAGGAAAATTATAATTCGTATTTTATCAAAAAAATTATTGAAAGAAATAGGGAATATTAAAAACTAATAGAAAATATTTTTTTGAATGTAAATTATTTCAATACTAATTGATAAAAAGTAAGATTTAATTTAGTTTTTAATTTTGTAGAGAAAATCCCCCAATTTTAAATATATGCATAAGGTTTTAAGTTTAGCCCCTACAATTTGTTTATATTTAATTTTCTCTACAAAACAAATATAAAATTTTATCTGTGGTATGTTTCATTATGAGCAATTTTAAATCCTCTAAAAATTTGTTCTAATAAGAAAACTCTTATTAATTGATGAGGAAATGTCATTTTTGAAAAGCATAATTTTTCTTGGCAATAATTTAAAAGCTCATTTGTTAATCCAAGTGAACCACCAATAATAAATGTGATATTACTATTTGTCATAGAAAGATTTTCTATTTTTTCTGAAAATTGCTCAGAAGTTAATTGTTTTCCACTTAAGTCAAGGGCAATATTATAAGAAGATTTTTTTAAATGTTTGATTATATTAGAACATTCCTTTTGTTTTATTTCATTAGCTAAACTTATATTTAATTTATCAGGTATTTTCTCATCTGGAAGTTCTAAAATTTCAAGCCTGCAATATTTTGAAAGTCTTTTACTATATTCTTCTATTGCGTTTTTTAAATAATCTTCTTTAATTTTTCCAATACAAATTATTTGAATGTTTAACATTATAATCTCCCATTTTAAATTGTAATAATTTTACTATGATTATCTCTACTTGCAACACAAAGTGAAATGCAATCTTCATTGTAATTATTAGAAATCAATTCATCTACAACAGTTTTATAAGCAAGCTCTGGAAAATTACTTTGTTTACTCAAGTGACCTAACATAGCATTTTTTAAGCCAGACTTTAATAAATGAGAAATTGTCTTTCCAGCCATTTCATTTGGTAAATGTCCTGTTGGACCTGCAATCCTTGACTTTAAAGTAAAAGGATATGGAGAACAACGCAATACTTCTGGATCATAATTTGCTTCTAACATTATAAATAGGCTTTCCTCTAGACTTTTTAAAATAGGATTTGTCATATGTCCAATATCTGTTGCAATACTTATTTTTTTATTATCTTTCCAAATGTTGAAACCACATGGATTTGCAGCATCATGAGGAATTGAAAAAGGTTTAATTTCTAAGTCTCCAATTTCAAATTTATCTGATATTTTAAATGTTTTAACATTCTTTTCTGAAATTTTATCTTTTTGTTTTGGCATTGCATCTAATGTTTCTTGATTTACGAAAACAGGTAAGTCAAACTTTTTAGATAGTGTTCCAAGCCCTTGTACGTGGTCTACATGTTCATGTGTCACTAAAATTCCATCAAGTGTAGATGGATCAATGTTAATATCATTTAAAGCGTTTTCAATTTTTTTGCTACTAACACCTGCATCAATTAATAATTTAGTATTTTGTGTTTCTATAAATAAACTATTTCCGCTACTTCCGCTATATAAACTACAAAACTTAAACATTTTTATACCTTCCTTAAGGCATAAATTAGTTATTTAAACTAATTTTTCCTTTGTTAATTAATATATTTTTTCTTGTTAATGTCTTTTTGGCTATTCTTTTACTCTTTCGATTTTAGCACCAATTTTTCTGAATTTCTCTTCTATATTTTCATATCCTCTGTCAATATGTTCAAGATTATATATTTCAGTTTCACCTTCTGCTGCTGTTCCAGCAATTACGAGTGCTGCTCCAGCTCTTAAATCACTAGAGTAAACAGGTGCACCATATAATTTTTTTACACCTTCAAAAAATGCAGTTTTTCCTTGAGCAGTAATTTTGGCACCCATCTTATTTAATTCTTCTGTATATTGGAATCTAGATTCCCAAATACTTTCATTTATTACACTTGTACCATTTGCAAGAGCTAAAACAACTCCCATTTGAGGTTGTAAATCTGTAGGAAATCCTGGGTAAGGTAATGTTTTAATATTAGCACTATTTGGTCTTTTGTTACACCAAACACGAATACTATCACCATTATCTTCAACATTTCCACCAACTTCAATAATTTTTGCTGTAATTGATTCTAAGTGTTTTGTGATACAATTTTTTAAAGTTAAATCACCTCTTGTTGCAACTGCTGCAAGCATGAAAGTACCAGCTTCTATTTGATCTGGAACAACACTATATGTACAACCACCATGTAATTTTTCTACACCATTAATTTTAATTACATCTGTACCAGCACCTCTAATGTCGGCTCCCATTGTATTTAAGAAGTTTGCAACATCTACTATATGAGGTTCTTTTGCAGCATTATCAATTGTAGTTGTTCCTTTTGCTAATACACTTGCAAGCATAACATTAATTGTAGCTCCAACAGATACAATATCCATATAAATTGGAGCAGCTTTTAATTTTTTTGCTTTAGCATAAATTGTTCCTTTTTCCAAATTAACTGTAGCACCAAGCATTTCAAAACCTTTTATATGTTGATCAATTGGCCTTGCACCTAGTTTGCAACCACCAGGCATACCAACTTCAATTTCTCCTTTTCTACCAAGCATAGCTCCTATTATGTAATAAGAAGCTCTAAATTTGCTAGTTAAATCTAAAGGAGCTTTTGTAGTTGTAATATTTGTTGTATCAATAGTTATGCTATGTTCATTGTTCCAAGTTATTTTTGCTCCTAATTGTTCTAATATTTCACACGAAATTTTTATATCACTGATATTTGGTAAATTTTCAATTGTACAAACTCCATCGATTAATAAAGTGGCAGGTAAAATTGCAACTGCTGCATTTTTTGCTCCGCTTATTGTTACTTCACCTTTTAAAGGAGTAGGACCTTTTACTACTAATTTTTCCAATTAAATTACCCCCATTAATTCATAAAAATAGAGTGTATTTTTGCATAACACTCTACTATCTATAAAATATAACATAAACTTTAGATTATTGCAACTGTTTTTTGGCTATCTTTATTAATTATTTTTTTGCAGTAAGAATTCCAAATTCTTGGAATAACTCAATTAATTTAAATTTAAATTGTAATTCATTATTAGAGTCATCTGATATAAGAGCATATTCCTCTTCATCTAAATTTTCTTCCATAACTTCTTTAGATTCGTCAGGAACTACACCAGAAGAAACATCAACAAAACATAGAGGAGGAAACATTACACACCACCAGTTTTGACCTTTTGCTTCACCTATTTCAACACGTAGTGCATCATAATATCCTGCTGGTAAAGATATATCTCCGTAAGTCTTTGTAGGAAATTCAAAATTTCCAATATTTATTTTTATGTCATAAGAATAGCCTTGTTCAGTAATTGTATTTTTAGCAATTTGCTCAAAATCTTGTGAATGTTCTTGAACTATTTTAATTGCTTCTTCTTTATTTGTACAATCAGAGCAGATTTCTTTCATATAAGAAAGTAAATTATCTCTTACTATATATTTTAAATTTTGATCTTCTTGGCTATCACTATTTGCAATTACATGTAAACGAAAAACACTATCTGCTAAATCTATCGATACATTTTGTGCATATGAAATTGCACAGATTGATGTATAGGCAAATAATAGAAAACTTAAAATTGTTACCATTTTTACCTTGGGATTTTTAATAAAATTTAATATCTTTTTCATAAGTTACCTCCTAAAAACTTTTTTTGAAAAATCTTCTATATAATTCATTATTGACAATTTAGGATTTTTTATACATTTTGCGAAAAAAGTCGATGAAATTTATTTGAAATATTCTTGACATATTTGTAAAGAAATGGTAAAATTTACCAGAAGAAAGAAATAAGAAAATTTAAATTTCCGTATGTTTCAGGTCATTTTACGTTATGAAAAAGTACATTTAATAAGTTTTGTTTTGCAAAAAGGGGGAATAAAATTTTCAATCTGCAGTATGAATTTTCACAAAAGATTGAAAGGATGATGTTTTTTTATGAATAACAAGTTAGAAACAAAAGAAAAGATTTGTTCATTTTATGCAAGTGATTATCATTTTGAAATGATAGCATTACCTTACATGTGTAAAAGTTTAGAAGAGAACAAGGATGTAGTAATATTGACTGAAAATGATTTAAATGAGACAATGAAAACTTTATTATCAAAAATGAATTTTAAAGCTGATAAAAAAGAAACTATCTTAAATTTAGATTGGGAAAATAATGATTTAAATAAATTTAAAAGGATAAAAGATAATATAGATAATAATCGAAAAATGGTTATATTTATAAAAGGTAAAGAAAACTATATAAAAAATGCAAATCAAAATTTAGAAAAATGGATTTCAAAAGCGGAAAATTTAAAAGTAATAGATTGTTATGATATAGAAGAGGTTACAGATAGGGCAAATGATATAATCAGTAGTTATGATAAGATTTTAAGAACAGCAGGAGAAATGGAATTAAAGTAGAGTTCTAAAGAATGTTGTGAAATTATTGTGAAAATGTTGAAAATTTTTTTAAAATAGTGTATAAATATTAAATAGTGATATTTTTTACTTTGAAAGGAACGATATTTATGGATAAAAAACTAGAGGAAATAAAAGCTATTTTAAAAAAATATGGACAAGAACATTTATTAAATCATTATGATAGATTAGATGAAAGACATCAAAAAATGTTAATAAATCAAATTGAAAAAATTGATTTTGAGTTAGTAAATAGTTTATACCAAAATACAAGTAAAGAGCCTAAAAAACAACAAGACGAAATTACACCTATTGATTATTTAGATAAATACAAATTAAATGATAAATATAAATATTATGAAAATATTGGCAAAAAAGCTATAAAGGAAGGAAAACTTGCAGCAGTAACAATGGCTGGTGGACAAGGAACTAGATTAGGTCATAATGGACCTAAAGGTACTTTTGATATAGGATTAGATTCTCATAAGTCATTATTTGAATTATTAGCAGATAGCTTAAAGGAAGAAGGAAAAAAGTATGATGTTGATATCCCTTGGTTCATCATGACAAGTAGAGAAAATAATAAGGCTACTGTTGAATTTTTTGAAAAACATAAATTCTTTGGATATCAAAAAGATAAAAACATTTTCTTCTTTATACAAGGAGAACTTCCAATGGTTGACACAGAAGGAAAAATTTTAATTGGGGAAGATGGATTAATAAAAGAAGCAGCAGATGGACATGGTGGAATTTATGAGTCTTTAGTTAAAAATGGTATGACTGAAAAAATGAAACAAATGGGAGTAGAATGGGTATTTATCGGTGGAGTAGATAACTGTCTTGTAAAAATGGTTGATCCTATTTTAATGGGAATTGCAATAGATAAAGGAGTAACTGTTGCATGTAAATCAGTTGTAAAAGCAAATCCACATGAAAAAGTTGGTGTATTTTGTAAAAGAAATGGAAAACCAAATGTTATAGAATATTCAGAAATAACTGAAGAAATGGCAGAAGCCACAGATGAAAATGGTGAATTATTATATGGAGAATCTCATATTCTTTGTAATTTATTTAGTGTAAGTGCGATAGAAAGAATGGGAGCAAATCCTTTACCATATCATGTTGCATATAAAAAAGCTACATATATGGATAAAGATGGAAACATAGTTGTTCCAGATTCTCCAAATGCATACAAGTTTGAAGCATTTTTATTTGATGCTTTCGGTAGTGTTGATGATATGGCAGTTTTAAGAGTTAAGAGAGAAGAGGAATTTGCACCTGTTAAGAATGCTGATTCTGCTGGTGTGGATTGCCCTAGAACTGCAAGAAAATTATATAAGGCTTTTCATCATTTGGATTAATTGGGGACGTGCTAAATTGTTTCAAAATCATACTAAAAGGGACAGACCTATCAAAGTTTGTAAAATTAACTTTGAAGGTCTTTTTTGATTAATAAAATTTAAATTGCATATAATATATATAATTAATTTTAAGTATTTCATTACGAAAAAGTTCCGTAAACGGAAAAAATTCGTAATGGAAAATTGACTAAATATATAATTTTATGATATAATTATTACGAAAAAGTTCCGTAAACGGAAAAAATTCGTAATGGAGGTATTGCCGATATGGAAATAAAAAGAGATTATTATTTAAATGAACTTATAGATAGAATGGATAATCAACTTATAAAAATTGTGACAGGAATTAGAAGATGTGGTAAATCATATCTATTAAATGTAATATTCAAAAATTATCTTATAGAACAAGGAATAGATGAGGAACATATAATACAATTGAGTTTGGATGAAAATAAAAACAAAAAATATTTAGACCCAGACGTATTGGATGAATATATAAGAAGTCTAATAAAAGATAACAATAAATATTATTTATTGTTAGATGAAATTCAAGAAGTTAAGGATTTTGAATCAGTTTTAATTGGTTTTATGCATATAAATAATGTAGAAATATATGTGACAGGAAGCAATTCTAAATTTTTATCTTCAGATATTGTAACAGAATTTAGAGGTAGAGGAGATGAAATAAGAGTATATCCATTATCTTTTGCAGAATTTTATTCTGTATATGAAGGAGCCGAAGAGATTGCATTAAGTGAGTATTATACCTATGGTGGATTGCCTTTAGCAGTATTGGCAAAAACAGATAATGCTAAAATTAATTATTTAAGAGCACAAAAGGATAATGTATATATTAATGATATTGTTGAGAGGAATAAAATCCAAAATAAAGAAGAATTAGAGATGTTAGTTCAAATAATAGCATCTGATATAGGTTGTCTTACAAATCCTTTAAAATTATCAAATAATTTTAAAGAAAGAGATAAAACATCTACAATGACAGATAAAACAATATATAATTATTTAGGATATTTGCAAGATGCTTTTATGATAGAAAAAGCAAGAAGATTTGATGTGAGAGGAAAAAGGTTTATTGAAACACCTCAAAAGTATTATTTTACAGATATGGGAATTAGAAATTCATTTTTAGATTTTAGACAGAGTGAAGAAATATCACATACAATGGAAAATGTTATTTATATTGAGTTAAAAAAACGTGGATATAATGTTGACGTTGGTTCAGTTGAGATACGTGAAGGAGATGCTAAAAAACAATTAGAAATTGATTTTGTAGCCAATAAAGGAAACAATAAGATTTATATTCAATCAGCTCTTGAAATGAAAACAGCAGAAAAAGTAAAGCAAGAGCAAAAATCATTATTAAATGTAAATGATTTCTTTAAGAAGATAATAATAGTTGGGGATAATATTAAAAGATCTCGTTATGATAATGGAATTATTTTGATGAGTATATATGATTTTCTTTTAGATGCTAGTAGTTTGGAGTATTAGTGAGAGAATTATAAATAAAATGTGATGATTTAAGTATTTATTTGTTATATCAAAAAAAACTTCTTGTTTAATATATTTGCAACCTCTGAGTTACATAATTATATTAATCAGGAAGTTCTAATATTATCTATGTTATTGTTATTTTAAAAGATTATAAGGATTAAATATTGATTTAATATAAGTACTACCACATTTAAATTTATTGTTAAAAATGTTCAGCATAAATATAGACTATTCTGAAACAGTTAAGGTTTCATTTTCTATTTGTACTTTAGACGCAGGAATAGAGACTAATACTCTTATACAGAAACGGTCATCATCGTAATACGAATATCCTACATACCCTCCGTAAAAATTTAAATAACAAACATGATTACGATGGTTACTAGAAGGAGAAGCAATCCAGTTCATTCCAGATGATGTTGGTCGATAAAGTGAATTCAATGGAATAGAATTTTCATTTTTAAGACTCTCAGGTATAGGATAACCTGTTGAAGTTACATCATCTTCATTTAAAGTTATTTGATTATTAATATCATGGCTATCATTCCAAGATGCTATTAACAACTCCAAAGTGGGTCCTCCAACTGCATAAGTATCTTGTATAGCGTAATCACTCCATTGTGTTGTATCACATAAATATGCTATTCCTTTAGAATTGTTATTTAGATTTACTGAATTGCATTTATTTAGCCACATTTTATTCCACTTTGATCCGTATTTGCTTTTCGATACAAATACAGAACCTCCAGTCATATAATCTGAATAACCACTTTTATTTAGTGTTTCATTTTTTACTGCATTTTTTGATATTATAAATATCTCATCTGTTTCATCATCTACATAGAATAATTGCCAGCCTCCAGCATAAGTTGATGTATATCCAGAATATACAATATCTTGTCCATAATATATACTTGCATTATCTTTTAACATTATTGCTGTTTGAGATATAGGACCTATTATTTCTCCATTATCTTTTAATATATATCTATTTTCATTATCAAAAGTTATTTTTATTCTTTGATTTTCTTCTACTGCAATTGCATTTATTCTATTTGTATTAAATTCTGTATTTAAGTCATTTGCTGTTATATCTCCTGTTCCTCTTTTTTCTGTGACTGCACCTGCATATGCTAATTGTATTGCTTCTTTTTCATTTGCAATTCCTGTATTTGTTTTTGCTTCCTGAGCTCTTGTTAATATTCCATTTTCTCCTATTAAAGTCGCAATACTTACTTCCGCTAAAATTAAAAGTACAATGATTGATTTTATTACATTTAGAATTATATAATTTTTAAATATAATATGTCAAAAAAATCTTTTTATTATACTATTATTTCATATAACAAAAAGATTTTTTATTTAAATAAATAATCATTTTACAAATTGTTCTTTTTTTAATCCAGTTATTTTAGTAATAAAATCTATGTCTACTTTTTCCTTTAGCATTTTTTTAGCTACATCTATTAGACTTTCTTTTCTGCCTTCTTTTCTGCCTTCTTTTCTGCCTTCTTTTCTGCCTTCTTGTAAGCCTTTTTTTCTACCTTCTTGTAAGCCTTCTTCTATTGCTTTTTTTCTCATTTCTTCTGCTTCTCTTCTTAGTACTTCGTGAATATGTGACATAATTTCATCTCCTCCTATTTCTTTTAATATTATTTCTTTTATTTGTTTTAACTCTTCTTTCTTTAACCTATCTTCCCAAATATATCCTACTTCTTTTGCAAATTCATTTCTTTCGCTTTTATCTGTTAAATTTTCAGAAAATTTTTCAACAGCATTTAAAAGTTCACTTGATGAATTTAAACGGTCAATTACAGACATTCGAGCAATTGCTGTTCCTTTATTTATTGCTTCTTCTATACTTCGTATATCAACTAAATTGTATCTAATTATAGAACTACTACCTTTATTGTGTCTAAATATTTCTCTGTTTTCTTCTAATCCCATTCTAGCTGTCCATTTTGATGTGCCAGCATAGATTACTATTGGTACAATAGTGGGATTACGCTTGTTACATTTTAAATCTTTCCTTGAATTCATAATTGCTAGAGTATATTCTGCTATTCTAATTGGCATATTCAAATCTACTTTTGTCTGATGTTCAATTAAAAAGAAAATTTCTTTTCCGTTTATTTTATATACTATATCAGCTTCTTTTTCGTCATATAAACTAGTTATATAATGAGTTTCATATTTTTCCAAATTTTCTGGTTTAATTTTTTCTTCAGGATCTAATTCCTGATTTATTAATTTAGCAACTTCATCTTTATTATTTAATATTTGTTTAAACAATTTGTCATGTTTATGATGTTTATTTAAATTAGATGGTGAGTAATCTTCACTTATATCATTTAGTGTATGTGTTGTATTTTGATTCAAATAAATTACTAAACCGAAATAATCTTTAATTGTATAATATTGCAATATTCATTTCTCCTTTCATTTTAAAATACTGCCACTATAAAGTCAATGTTTATTTTAAAGTAAAAAGATTAAATTAAATATATTTTCCTTTTCTTTTCACCTCATTTCATTAATTTTCTCAATTTTTTAGATTTTGGGAAATTTAGAATTTAAATAAAGAATAAAAAGTTATACTCATATATTACCATATTTTCCCATAGCGTGCAACTAATTATTTAAATTAATCAAAATTTTCATCGCAAATTTCGACATAATTATTTTTTTACATCGATAGCTATAAATTATTTTAAATATAATATAAAAAATACTTTTTTAATTAAAAAAATTGTGATAATATATAAAAGTAAATAAAAAATCCTGATTTAAAACAGAGGGGAATGGAGGAAATATGAATTATTTAGAAGAGTATAAAAGATGGTGTGAAAGCCCAGAATTTGATGAAGAAACAAAAAGGGAACTGTTGGAAATAAAGGGTAATGAGGAAGAAATAGAAGATAGATTTTATAAAGAACTTGAATTTGGAACTGCAGGATTAAGAGGAATAATAGGTGCTGGAACAAATAGAATGAATAAATACACAGTAGGAAAAGCAACACAGGGATTAGCAAACTATATTTTAGAACAAGGCACTCAAGATAAAGGAGTAGCTATTAGTTATGATTCTAGGAGAATGTCAAAAGAGTTTTCATTGCAGACAGCATTAATTTTTTGTGCAAATGGAATAAAAGCATATTTATTTGAAAACTTGAGACCGGTACCAGAATTGTCTTTTGCAGTTAGAGAATTAAAATGTACAGCAGGTGTAATGATTACGGCAAGTCATAATCCACCAAAATATAACGGATACAAAGTATATTGGGATGATGGCTCACAAATTGTTAGTCCAAGAGATACAGAAATTATAGAAAAAGTAAGAAATGTAAAAGATTTTGGTACAATAAAATCAATTTCTAAGGAAGAAGCAATTGAAAAAGGACTATTAAATATTGTAGGACCAGAAATGGATGAAAAATATATAAAAGTATTAAAAGACCATATATTAAATCCAGAAATTATGAAAGAGCAAGGGAAAAAGTTAAGGGTAGTATATACTCCTTTACATGGAACAGGAAATACAATAGCTGAAAAATTGTTAAAAGAATTAGGAATGAAAAATGTATATGTAGTACCTGAGCAAAAAGATCCTAACGGAGAATTTCCAACAGTTGATTATCCTAATCCAGAAGATTCAAATGCATTTAAATTGGCTTTAGAATTAGCTAAAAAAGTTGATGCAGATGTAGTTTTGGCAACAGATCCAGATGCTGATAGATTAGGTATTTATGCAAAAGATGTAAAAACAGGTGAATATATGAATTATACTGGGAATATGTCAGCTTTATTAATTGCAGAGTATAGAATTTCACAAATGAAAGAAAAAGTAATATTACCATCAAATGGAATGTTTATAACAACAATAGTATCTTCAGAACTTGCAAAAGCTATTGCAAAATATTATGGTTTAGAGTGCATAGAGGTTTTGACTGGATTTAAAAATATTGGTGCAGTAATGAGAAAAGCAGACGAAAATCATGATAAGAAGTATGTTTTTGGCTTCGAAGAAAGTTATGGATGTTTAATTGGTGATTATGCAAGAGATAAAGATGGAATTGCAGCAGTAATGGCATTGTGCGAAGCAGCATGCTATTATGCTTCAAAAGGTAAGACTTTATGGGATGCAATGATTGATATTTATGAAAAATATGGATATTATAAAGAAACACAAGTTTCAATTGTTAGGGAAGGTGTACAAGGTGCTCAAGAAATAAAAGATATGATGACTAAAATGAGAGAAACAGATATAGAAAGTATTGGAAAATATAAGGTTTTGGTATTTAAAGATGTTGAAAAAGATATAGTTAAAGATATGAAAACAGGAGAAATATCAAAAACTGAATTGCCAAAATCAAATGTTTTGTATTATGAATTAGAGGAAAATAGTTGGTGCTGTATTAGACCTTCTGGAACAGAACCTAAAATTAAGTTATATATGGGAGTTAAGGGAAATACAGAAAAAGAAGCTGAAGAGAAATTGGCGGAGTTAAAAGAGGCTATGTTAAAAATTGTAGAAGGATAATGAAAAATTTTACGATGTAGAATATAATAAAAAGATAAAACGCAAGAAAATTAGAATTGACTTTCTTGCGTTTTTTGTACCAATTATTTATCAACTTTCCAATCAGGTAAATTTCTTTGAATAGCACCAAATAAATTTGCACGTATCATAGGAATACTTTTGGTCAAAGAAAAAATTAATTGTTTCATATCTTCTCTTTTTGATGTGCCATCCATTGGGCATACTTTTTTCATTACTTCAATATTGTTTTTACGTACAAAACTTCGTATAGTCTTTTCAGGAGTATATACTAAAGGTCTAATTAAGGTTATTTTAGTACGATCCATATAACTAACAGGAGAAAATGTTCCAATATTTCCAGTATATAATAGATTAAGTAGGAAAGTTTCTAAAACATCATCCTGATTATGTCCTAATGCAATTTTATTACAACCTTCTCTTACTGCAATTGAATTTATTACACCCCTACGTAAATTTGCACATAATGAACATGGATTTTTTTCTTTTCTGATATCAAAAACTATTGCTTTTGCGTTACTTTCTCCAATAAATAAAGGTATATCTAAATTATTGCATATGTTTTCTAGTAGTTTTGTATCAAAAAATTCAAATCCTGGATTTATACTAATTGCTATTATTTCGAACTTTTTTGGATAAAATCTTTGTAATGCTTTAAAGGCGGAAAGCATTGTTATTGAGTCTTTTCCCCCTGATAGGCATACTGCGATTTTGTCTCCTTCTTCTATCATTTTATATTCTTCTATTGCTTTTCTCATATAACTTAGTATTCTTTGCATTTTTATCACCTTTTATATTATATCAGAGATTGTCAAGGGGATAAAATTTTATATTGATTTTTATAATTAAATATATTATAATGTTTTTGATAAATTGATATCTACCTATAGCTCAGCAGGATAGAGCAGTCGCCTCCTAAGCGACCGATGGGGGTTCGAGTCCCTCTGGGTAGACCAAAAAAATTAATGGCATAATAAACGTAAAAAAATGGATAGATTGAGTTTTCAATCTATTCATTTTTTGATGACAGTTAATAAAGTTTTAATGTATCTTCTAAAATATCAACAATTGGTAGTAATGATTCATCATCAGGTCTTATATAAAAGAAAGGATAACCATCTTCTGTTTTATAAACTGTTATTTCTATATTGCCAACTTCTTTGCCTTTAATTTGCATTTTTAACCCCCTCTTCTTTGGTATTTGTGTGACATATTTTTACACGCAATTTTTATGGTAGCACAATAAAAATAAATGAGTTGCTCAATTTTACGAAAATGTAAAAAATACTTATGAAAGTATTAAATTTTTTATAAAATAAAATAGTATACAACATAATTTGTGTAGAATAAATAGTGAAGTATAGATTATTAGTGTTAAATATTATAAGGATAAAACCAGACTTTACAAAATTAATAATTAAAGTGTATAATATGGTATATTAAAAGATAAAAGAAAGGAAAAGATATAGTTATATATTTTGTAGAAAGTCATGCAAGAAAAAGAAAAATTTATGAAAGAAGCCTTGAAAGAAGCAAAAAAAGCATATGACAAATTGGAAGTACCAGTTGGATGTGTTATAGTTAAAAATGGGAAGATTATAGCAAGAGCGCATAATTTAAAAGAAACTAAAAAAGATACAACAAAACATGCAGAAATATTGGCAATCCAAAAAGCAAGTAAAAAGATAGAAGCATGGAGACTTTTAGATTGTGATATGTATGTTACATTAGAGCCATGTTCTATGTGTGCAGGAGCTATTATAAATTCAAGAATTAGAAACTTATATATAGGAACAATGGATAAAAAAACAGGTGCTGCTGGTTCAGTTTTGAACTTGTTTGAAGATTTTACATTTAATCATAAGGTAACTGTGGAAACAGGAATTTTACAAACGCAATGTGAGAAAATTTTGAAAGATTTTTTTAAAGAATTGAGAAAAAGGGATTAGGGGACGGTCCTAAAATCCCTATTGGAGGTTAAAGATGATAGAAAAATTTAAGTACTTAACACATAGAAAATCATTCCATATAGTTATGATTATAACAATAATCGCAATTATATTTTTTGTAGTTGGAATTTTAATTTTGCGTTATAATGTAGAAGGTGAGACTAATATGCCTTTTGAATTAACTAAAATATCAGTTATCAGTTCATCAGATGGGATAAGTAAAGAGGCTGTAGATACTAGATGGAATTTTGATTTGTATCAATATAATGATATTTATTTGTATGTTGATAAAAATAATGATTATGATGGAACTGAAACTATAACATCTGTATTGATTAATAATATTGTGGTCGAAGGTCAAAACAGTGATAAAGTTAAAATATATAAACCAGATAGTGAAGAAGAACAACAAATATTTAAAAATAAAGAAGAAAATGTTGCACAAGAGATTGTGTATACAGGAGGTATGGAGTCAAATTTAAAAAATTTAGAGATTTCAAATCAAGGGGGATTAGTTAGTTTTCGTTGTTCATATGACAATTTGATGGAATACGCAACAGATGATTTGGAAATTAATAATCAGCAGTTATTGTCAAAAGCAGGGATAACAAATGAGCAGTTGCAAGCGAAATTGACATTTGATTTTACTATAAGTACACAAAGTGGAAAGGAATATCAGACGAATATTTCTTTAGATATTCCAATAGGTGATGTAGTGGGACAAGGTACAACTTCTGAAGAAATTACGGATATGAGTGATTTTATATTTAAAAGAATTCAAAATTGATTCTTATAATAAAATTTTAAATTTTACTTGTAAAATACTAAAATTCATTATATAATACAAATGGTTTGAACTTAATCTTTGTATGGAGAGAGTCCGATAAAGACCTATGAATCTTGTCAGGCCCGGAAGGGAGCAGCAATAAGTAGTAATCTTTATGTGGAATCTTTCCATAGAGAGATTGAGTATCGGCCATTTTTAAAATTTAGGAGATCATATTTCCTAAATTTTTGAAAGATAAAGGATTGATTTATAGGATGTGGTAATATGGGATACACAGCACTTTATAGAAAATTTAGACCATTAACATTTGGAGAGATGGTTGGACAAGAGGCGATTACAAGAACATTAAAAAATCAAATAATAGCAAATAGAGTAGGACATGCATATCTTTTTAATGGAGGAAGAGGAACAGGTAAAACATCAGCTGCTAAAATTCTAGCTAGAGCAGTTAATTGTTTAAACCCAAAAGATGGGGAGCCTTGTAATGAATGTGAGATATGTAAAGAGGCTTTGTCGGGGGCATTAACAGATATAGTGGAAATGGATGCTGCATCAAATAACAGTGTTGAAGATATTAGGAGTATAAGAGAAGAGGTTAATTTTTTACCAACAAAGGCAAAATACAGAGTCTATATTATAGATGAGGTGCATATGCTTTCAACAGGAGCTTTTAATGCTTTGTTAAAAACATTAGAGGAACCACCAGAGCATGTTAAATTTATATTGGCAACAACAGAACCTCAAAAATTACCAGCAACAATTCTTTCAAGATGTCAAAGATTTGATTTTAAAAGAATATCAAATGAAGATATAATAAAACGTTTAAAAATAGTATGTGAAGAAAGTGAAATAGAGATAACAGAAGAAGCGTTAAATATAATTGCTATTCTTTCAGAGGGAGCAATGAGAGATGCACTTTCTATTTTGGAAAGATGTGTTCAAGATGGAGATAATAAAATTGATGAAAATAAGATAAGAGATTTGGTAGGAATACCAAGTACAGCTTTAGTACATGATGTTATTGATTCAGTCTTTTCATATGATATCGACAAAACACTAGAAGCGGTAGATGTTATTCTAAATGAAGGAAAAGATATAGTAAATTTATTGTGGGAAATGATTAAATATTGTAAGGATGTTCTTGTTTATAAGACGGCTGGAAAATTGGAAATGTATAATGATGAAGAAAAAGCTAAGATAAAAGATATTGCGGACAAAACAACTAAGGAACAACTTATTAATATAATATATGAATTATCAGAACTGGAAAATGATATAAAAAGAACAACTCAAAAAACTATAATGTTTCAAGCTGGTATGATAAAATTGTGCCAACCTAGAACTATGAATGAAAATAATGTTCAAAGTAACGGAATACAAAATGGTCAAAATTCTAGTTCGAATCTTGAGGCAAGAGTTGCTAAAATCGAAAACTATTTGCGAAATAATAGAAATGTAGGTCAAATAGTGAATCAAGGAAATTTGCAAGAAGGAAATTCTGTGCTACAAAATGATATTATAAATACGAACACAACGACAAATATAATAGGAAAAAGCATTTCAAATAATTTAAACAATTTAGGTAATTCAAGTAACGCAGTGAAACAAACAAAAACAAAATTGAGTTCTAATAATACTACAACTACAATGAATTTTTCTAAGAATTCAGAAGAATATTGGCCACAAATATTAAATGATTTAAAGCAAAGAGGAAAAAGAGTTCTATATACTAACTTAATGGGAACAAGGGCAAAAGAAATAAATGATATGACAGTTGGAATAGAATTTCCAAATGGTATGACGTCATTTGGAAAGTTAGTTTTAGATAAACAGGAAAATATGAGAGAAATTTCAAATCTGGTTTCAATGGCGTGTGGCAAAGAAATGCAAATAAAATATATTGTACCAGAACAAAATACACATAAAGTAACAAGAGAAGAAAATTTACAAAATCTCGCAAATGAGTCAGATATACCATTTAATATAATAGATTAAAAAATATACTAAAAATAAAGAGAGAGGAAAGGAGAATTTAGAATGGGTAAAAGAGGAGGTTTCCCAGGAGGAATGGGAGGATTCGGAGGAATGAATCTAAATAACTTAATGAAAGAAGCTAAAAAAATGCAAGCAGATATGGAAAAATCACAAGCAGAATTAGCTACAAAAGAATTTGATGCAACAGCAGGTGGAGGGGCAATAAGTGTAAAAGTATCAGGAGAAAAAGTTATAAAAGAAATAAAAATAAAACCAGAAGTAGTTGATCCAGATGATGTAGAAATGTTAGAGGATTTAATTTTAACATGTGTTAATGAAGCTTTAAGAAAAGTAGATTCAGCACAAGCAGATCAACTTGGAAAATTTAACATACCTGGATTAGGGGGATTTTAGGGACGGTCCTTTAGTCCCTGTTTTTAGGGATTTAGGGACGGACCTTTGTCGAAAAATGGCTTTTAGGAGGAAATAATGTCACTTTATTCACCATCAATTGAAAAATTAATAGAAAGTTTTGAGCGTTTGCCAAGTATTGGTCATAAAACAGCTGCAAGACTTGCTTTTTATATATTAAATTGTTCAGAAGAAGAAACAAATGAATTTGTTTCTTCTATTATCAATGCAAAGAAAAATTTGAAATATTGTAGTAAGTGTTTTAATATTTCTGATACAGACCCATGTGAGATTTGTGCAAATCCTAAAAGGGATACTAGTGTAATATGTGTTGTGGAAGATGTTAGAGATATTATTGCAATGGAAAAGACACATGAATTTAAAGGTGTATATCATGTTTTACATGGTTCAATTTCTCCTATGAATGGAGTTGGACCAGATGATATAAAAATAAAGGAATTATTATCAAGACTTATGGATGGACAAGTAAAAGAGGTTATTTTAGCAACAAATCCAAGAGTTGAAGGTGAAGCAACTGCTATGTATTTGTCTAAATTGATTAAACCTTTAGGTATTAAGGTTACTAGAATAGCTCATGGTATTCCTGTTGGTGGCGATTTAGAGTATACTGATGAAATTACTTTAACTAAGGCCTTAGAAGGTAGAAGAGAATTGTAAAATTCTCAAGAGAATGATAGGTAAACTATTGAAAAATGTATTATTATGTGATAAAATGTTTTACATAACAAATAAACCCTGATTCATAGGAGGGAAGTTATGATTAATAAGGTGATACGGAAAATAGACAAACAGGGGAGATTGCAGTTACCAGTTGATTTGGCAAAATTTTCAAATCTTAATGAAGAAAAAAATCTTGCAATATGTTCGATGGGAAAATCATTGATAAAATTGAAGAAATTAGACGAATTAAGAAATCATAAAGTTATTGCTATTATTAAAATCGATGAGAAAAATAGGATTGTAATTCCACCTGAAATTCGTGAAGAAACCAAAATTTTTGAGATTTTTGTATTTAAAGGAGACCTTATACTAAAAGAAGCACCAAAATAGGTGCTCTTTTAGTTTAGAAGAATTTCACAAATAACTTTTGTAGAATTAGGCTTAGCAAGAAGTTTTGTATTTTCTTTCATTGTTTCTAACTTATTAGAATTTGAAAACAAATCATTTAATAAGGAAGAAACATTAGTATCTTTTTTAATCCAAATACCAATGCCTTTACTTTCAAGAAATTCAGCATTTTCTTCTTCTTGCCCGGGAATAGGATTAATAATAATCATTGGTAAATGAGATGCCAAACTTTCAGTAGTAGTCATTCCACCGGGTTTTGTAACAACTAAAGTTGAAACAGACATAAGTTCAGGAACTTTATCTGTAAAAGGCAAGACTATGACTCTATCTTTTGCATTATATTTTTCTACTATATTTTCAAAAGCAAGTTTCATTTTCTCATTTTTTCCAGCGATACCAATTATCTGTAAATCATGATTGAAAGAAACAAAACTATCAAAAATTTCAACAGTTTTACTTTTTCCAAGTCCAAATTCACCACCGCCAAAAAATAAAATAGTCTTTTTATTTTCAGACAAAGAAAAGTCTTTTAATATTTTAGTTTTATCATGTTTTTCTAAAAATCTTTTTGATAAAGGAATTCCAGTTGCAAAAATATGTTGCTCAGGAATATTTTTACTAATTAAATATTGTTTCATTTTATCATGAGCGACGAAATAATAATCAGTAAAATCACTTCCAACTAACCATTGGTCATGTGGAGCGAAATCAGTCATAATTGTTGCAATTTTTGCATGGATTTTTCCTTTTCTTTTTAGATAACTACACATTTGGCTTCCAAAAGGATGTGTAGAGATAATTAAATCAGGTTGTTTTTCACGTAGTAATTTCAGTAGTTTAATAGCAAGTATCTTATTTGACCTAGAAGATAGATGTGCCAAAGGACCTTTTTGAGAATCATTATAAATTCGTCCCCAAACCCAAGGCATTTTTTTTGCAGCTTCTCTATATGCAGCTGTTGTAATCTTTTCGATAGTTTTATTGACATATTTCATACAATCTATCATTTCTATATCATATTTGTTGTAATTATTAGTAATATATTCATAAATTGATTTTGCAGCATTTAGATGTCCTCCTCCATATGATGCGTAAAAAATTAAAATTTTTTTCATATCAATATTCCCTTCAAATTTTATAATAAATATTTTTCAATATTCTAACATAAAACAGATAAAAATTCAAAAAATGGAATATTTTTTTTCAAAAGGTACAAAATAATAAAGAAATGTTTGGGAAGAAAGGAATTTTAAAGTGAAGAGTTTTTTTAAAATAAGTATAGTTTTTGTATTTTTAATGATGTTATTATTTTTCATTTTTTTTATAGATGAAGGAATTGTTAAAGAAGATGTTAGTTATGCAGCAAGTAGTAACAGTACATCTGATTTACAACTAATGGCAAGAGCAATAAATGGAGAAGCAAGAGGAGAGCCATATGAAGGACAAGTTGCAGTGGGAGCTGTTATATTAAATCGTGTTAAAAGCTCACAATTTCCGAATACAATAGCAGGAGTTATATATCAAAGCGGAGCTTTTACAGCAGTTACAGATGGTCAAATAAATGCACCAATTGATGAGAGTTCTACAGTATATAAGGCTGCACAAGATGCGATGAATGGATGGGATCCAACAGGTGGATGTATTTATTACTTTAATCCTGCTACTGCAACAAACAAATGGATATGGTCAAGGCCAGTAGTTAAAACAATTGGAAAACATAGATTTTGTAAATAAAGGGATTGAGGGAGGTTAAGAGATGAATAAATTAGTAGAATGGAAAAATCGATTAAAAAAAGGGCATATGTTTAGTGTTATCATGGTGTTATTAGTTATTGTGGCGATATTAGGATTTTTGCTTTACCGTAAGCAAAGAGAATATAGACAAGCATCTGAAAATTCATATAATATGGCTTTTTATGAATTAGTGGATTATGTGCAAAATGTTGAAACATATCTTGCTAAATCTTTAATATCTTCAACACCTGAGCATGGAGCAGAAACTTTAACAAATCTTTGGAGAGAAGCAAATCTTGCACAAAGCTATTTGGCAAGACTTCCAATAGAAAGCCAAGAATTGCAAAATACAGAAAAGTTTTTAAATCAGGTCAGTGATTATAGCTATTCTTTATCTCGAAAAAATATATATGATGAGGCTCTAACTCAAGAGGATTTAGATAATTTGCAGGAATTACATGGATATAGTGTGGAATTGGAAAATACGCTAAATCAGTTATCAGAGGACTTAAATCAAGGCAGATTTAAATGGGACGAATTAACTGAAAAAGGAACAGTTGCTTTTGCACAGCAAGTTGATAATATTTCTCAAGAGAGTTTTAGTAATTTAGAGGAAAATTTTCATGAATATTCTGGATTAATATATGATGGTGCTTTTTCTGAACATTTGACTAGTGCAGAACATAAAGGACTTACAGGGGAGGATATATCAGAAGAAGATGCAAAACAAAAGGCTATTGAATTTGTTGGACAAGATAAATGCAAGGAAGTAACAAATTTAGGATTATCTGAAAATGCTACTATTCCGGTTTATGATTTTTCAATAACAAATCAAGAAGATAATACTATTAATATATCTGTGTCTAAAAAAGGTGGACATATAGTTAATATGAATACTAATAGAGATGTTTCAGCAGAAATTATTTCACAAGATGAAGCAAATAATATAGGCAAAGAGTTTTTAACATCAAGAGGTTTTGAAAATATGAAAGAAACATATTATTTAAAACAAGAGGGTATAGTCACAATTAATTATGCTGCAACTCAAGATGATGTTATTCTTTATCCAGACTTAATTAAAGTAAAAGTTGCTTTAGATAATGGAGAGATATTAGGTGTAGAAACAACAGGATATTTGAATAATCATACTATTAGGACTTTAACTGAACCTAAGATTACAGTTGATGAGGCAAAGTCTAGTTTAAATCAGAATTTGCAAATTGAAAGTGAAGGTCTTGCGATGATTCCTACTGAATGGAAAACAGAAATACTTTGCTATGAGTTTAAAGGGAAAGTTGATGATAGAGAATTTTTAGTTTATATTAATGTTGAAAATGGTAGAGAAGAAGATATATTGATTATTACTGATACACCTAATGGGACTTTAGCAATGTAATTTGATAAGCAAATGAAGTATTTAAAAATTTATTTATTACTCGGCTAACATTACATCATTAAGAAAATTTAAAATTACCCAATAGGCACCTCTCAAAGCTAGTTTGAGATTCTCCTATTAGGTAATTTAATATTTTCTAAAATGATTCCATTCGCATTCGTAATTGCATAAATTTTTATAATACTTCATTTGCTTTAAATATTACTAATTTACTAATGTCTTTTGTAAGTGTCTTTTGATAATAATACTTTGCTTACTACTTTTCCATCTCTTTTTAAAATTTTATATGCTTCGGAATAAGTTGCTGTTGAGGTTTGGCCTGTTATATATGATGAAATTTCTACATCATAGTCATCATCTTGTTTTAAACCAAAAATTCTAACTGAGGCAACTCCACCAGATACTGAACACATGATTTTTATTGGATATTTTCTATTATTTTTAAACTGAAAATCAGTTGAGCCATATACAACTGTTGCGTCTCTACTTGCAGTAACATATGAAGGTACAAATTGATGATTACTTCTAGTAACTATATCTAAATTAGCATAAATTACAGCATTGTATAGAGTAGAACTAATTTGGCAAATTCCACCACCAAGACCATCTACAACTTGACCATTGACATATATAGGTGCTTCCTTATATCCAGCTGCTATTGTTCTTTGACCTACGACTTTGTTATATGAAAAAGTTTCACCAGGCATTAAAACAGTTCCATTAACTTTATTTGCTGCTAATCTTAAATTTGTAGTCCTATCAGCATCTCTAGTGTTATAATTTGTTGAGAAACTAGCTAATTGGTCTGGAAATGCTTCTGTTCCAATCATACTTGTAGTTACGCTAGGGTATAAAGTCTTTAAAGGAATAGAGTATTCTTCTTTAGCTTCAGCAGTAATTAATTGTTTAGCTTCTTCAACAGAAATCTTAAAATCCAATCCATTTTCAGAAGGATAAACAGTAAAAGGATTTGTTGTATAATATGCATTTACTGGCTCTTTATAGATTTCATTATGTATTTTTTCAACATCAATTGCTGCTGGTTGTTCTTCCTTTACAACTAATTCAACAGGTGTGTCAATGCAAGAAAAATTTGATATAGAATTTTTAATAGCTTCAATTGTTGGTTCAATATCAATTACATATCCCGCTTTACCAGATGTTACTATTAAATTGTTATCATCTTGGTAATAACTACTTTGTATTACTGCATCTGGAAGTTGTGTAGATATCTCTTGTAAGTTTTGTGTTAATTGTTCTGTATTTACACTAGTTGTTAGTGGTATATTTACATTATTAAATAAAGTTTTTAGTACTTGATAATCATTTTGAAATGGATTTCCTTCTCTTCCTATTTTAAATGCGTTTTCAGAAGCGGTTTTTGTATCAATGTTTGCTTCTATCTGAGATAAAGAAATTGTTGCTTCAAAATCACCATGTTTTACTTTTATTTCTTCTGGTAACTTTTCTGTAATGTAATTATCTAATTGATATTTTGCATCTGATTTGCTCATTCCAGAAACATCTAAACCTTGAATTTGTATTCCTGATACAATATTTGTGTTGAACATATTAAAAATTGTAAAAATTACAAAAGCAAGTAAAATAATGGTAACAATTGAAATTAATACAATTTTAAAAATATGTAAAGCCTTGTTAGTTTTTTCGCTTTTTTCTTTTTTTGGCTTTTTGACTTTTTTAAATTTTGTATCAGAGTTATTTGAAGAAACTTCATTTGAAGAAGGATTTTCAACATTTTCAGTTATATCTTCTACTTGACTATTTTCTTCAATTATTTCATCTGAATTTTCTAATGTATCTTCAGTTATTGAATTTTCTTCAATTTGATTTTCAATAGATTCTTTGTTTTCAGATGTTTCAGAAGGTAATTCTTGTTCTAATAATTGATTTTTTTTGCTCATATGTTTTCTCCTTGAATAATTTCTATTTTATTATATCATATATTTGCAAAAAATGTGTAAAAAGTAATAAAAATGTCAAAATAAAATGAAAAAAATTGATTATACTAATATTAGAAAAACTTTAAAAGTTTTATCTAATGAAACTCTAATACAAAATTGTTTTGTAATAGAGAAATTATAATTTAGTAGGAGGATGTTATTATGTCTAGAAATAGAAAATTAATATCTGAAAATTTAAGAGAAGAAATAGCAAAAGAACTTGGTGTTTATGATCAAGTAAAACAAGACGGAGGTAGTTGGGCTTCAGTTTCTTCAAAAGATTGTGGTAATATTGTTAGTAAGGCAATTGAGATAGCAAATAGAAGTGTTGAAAAGTAGCTTATTAATAATTTAAAATGTGTTTTGTAGTACGCATTAAAATATTATCATAGTGTTAATGGTATGTAGTCTTTAATAGATTATATGCCATTTTATTTTAGATTTTTTTAAAATATGGTTGATAAATTTTAGAAAAAGGCATATAATCTAGCAAGTTTATTTAAAAGAAAAGAGATGAAAGATTATGAGGAAGAAAAAATTAGGAGTAATTTTTGGAGGCATGTCAACAGAAAATGAAGTCTCTGTTGTATCTGCAAATTCTATATTAAATAATTTAGATAAGGAAAAATATGAAATTTATCCAATCTATATTGGGAAAGATGGAACTTGGTACGAGTATAGTAAAAAATCTGACGATATTCAATTGGGGCAACTTGTAGAACATGGCAAAGAGATTGAAAATGTAATGAAATATTTAAAAAATCTTGATGTTATTTTTCCAGTATTACATGGGTTATATGGAGAAGACGGTACAATTCAAGGACTATTTGAACTTTTAAAAATACCATATGTGCGGATGCAAAGTTTTGGCATCTAGTGTAGGTATGGATAAAGCATATACTAAAATTATTTTTGAAAAAGCAGGATTAAAACAAGCTAAATATGAGTATATTAGAAAATATCAAGATAAATACATAAAGATAGATTCTGAATTTAATGAAAAAATAATGACATTAGAGGAAACAGCAAACAATATCGAAAAAAATTTAAAATATCCGGTCTTTGTAAAGCCATCAAATTCAGGTTCTAGTGTAGGAATAAATAAAGCCACAAATGTTGAAGAACTAAAAAAATATATTGAATTTGCTTCAAAATTTGATAATAAAATTTTAATAGAGCAAGGAATTATAGGAAAAGAAGTTGAATGTGCAGTTTTAGGAAATGAAGATGTAATAGCATCATGTGTGGGAGAAATAAAAGCAGCTGATGAATTTTACAGCTATGATGCTAAATATAAGAATGAAGAATCAAAAACATGTATTCCCGCAGATATTCCGGAAAATGTTTCAGAAGAAATAAGAAAGCAAGCAGTAAAAGCGTTTAAAGCAATTGATGGAAAAGGATTATCAAGAGTAGACTTTTTTGTAGAAGAAGGAACAAATCAAATTTATATAAATGAAATAAATACATTACCTGGATTTACTAATATTAGTATGTATCCAAAATTGTTTGAAGCAAGCGGAATATCATATAGAGAGCTTTTAGATAAGTTGATTATGTTGGCGTGAAATGGGGACGGTCCCAATTTGCACTAAAAAGTGCAAAAGGGACAGGTGTAATAAAAATCTAAAAAATCCGTAGAAAACTATGGATTTTTTTTGGATTTATGATATAATGTAGCTACCTAATTTTTGGGAGGATGTTAAAAATGGTATATAAAAACTATTATAAGATATTAGACTTAGAAACAAATCATGTTTCTATTGAAGAAATAAAAAATGCATATAGACAAGCTGCAAAGAAATACCATCCTGATTTAAATGTAGGAGATAAATTAGCAGAGGAAAGAATTAAAGATATAAATGAAGCATATAAAACATTATCAGTGCCAGCATCTAAAAGGAAATATGATCGTATATGGAATTCAAAATTTGCAAAAGGGCAAAAAGCCTTTTCAGGAAAAGGAAAAAAAGGTGCAATTTTGAATATGTTTATAGGAGACATAAAAAATAATGATACTGATGTAGAGAAAAGAACAAAGGGACAACCTATAAAAGGAGAAAATATAGAAACTGAGATAAGTACGACAATCGAAGAAGCATTTTATGGTGCAGATAAAAAAATATCATTAAGAACGAATGATGGAAAGATTAAAACTATATCTGTAAAAATTCCGGAAGGGATATTAAATGGAGAAAAAGTTCGTTTAATAGGACAGGGTAAAAAAGGTGAGAATGGCGGAAAGAATGGAGATTTATATCTTAAAATAAACATTGAAAATGATTCTAAATTTAAATTACAAGGTTATGATTTATACACAGATTTATATTTAACACCATGGGAAGCAGCGTTAGGAACGCGTGCAAATATAAAAACTATTGATGATGAAACAAAAGTATATATACCTCAAGGAACTCAAAGTGGCGAAAAAGTTAGAATACCTGGAAAAGGATATAAAAAAGCAAGTGGAACTAGAGGAGATTTAGTAGCTGAAATTAAAGTTATGGTACCAAAACAACTAACTAAAGAAGAAAAAAATATGTTTGAAAAATTAAACGAAATATCAAATTTTAATCCAAGAAATGTGAATAATTAAAATTTACATAAGCTATATATTGACAAAATGTTGAAATTTCGCTATAATTATATATAGTGTTGTAACAAATGACGAACTATGGATTAAAACATAGGAATGGGGTGTAGAATAAAGATGGAGACATGGGAAGGAAAAAGTTTTAGTATTACAGATCCAAAAGGAGTAAATACTGTAATTTACCAAATCAATAAAACAAGAAAAGAAGAGTTGGAAGATTCTCCTAAATATACAATTGAAAGGCTAGACTATATGGAAGAGCTCAGAGGAGATATGAAAAGAAAAACTTTTTTTGTTGATAATCCTTCTAAATATGAAGATCAATTAGTAATACTATCTTTTGGAGACAATAAGGTAGTTGTTAATATGGCTTTATTACATAACGATGAGATATCTATTTGTAAAAAACCATCATCACTGAAGTTCGAAAATTTATATCAAGAAAAAGAATATGAGATTAAAGACTTTAAATATACACCAAATTTGAAACGACCAATTTGTATAATTGATCCAGAAACGACAGAAGAGATTAAACCAACACTTTATTTTGATGAAAAAACAAAAGAAGTTAGAGGAAAGTGTAAGTTAAAACCATATAAATCTTATTTTGCCTTTGAAATCAGAGACAAAAAAGATAGTTAAGGAGGAAAAGCTAAATGAGTAAACTTGAAATAGGTGATAATCCAACAATATATGGAGGACAAACTATACCAGATGAAAGAGGAAGAGTTGAAATTCCACCTGAAAGAAGCGTAGAGGGAATAGCACCAACAGATGTAAAAGAAAACCCTATGAATATTCAAATAGAAACATCATATAAGTTTATAAAGAAGGATGGAAAAATATATAGAGTTGGAAAAAAAGGTATAGAATATCCACCAATTAGTGAAGAAGAATATAAGAGGATACAAAAAGAAAGAAAAGAATCAAGAGAAGATAGAGATGAAGGTATGACTCATTAATACAAAAGAGTAGGTGATTTAAATGCATTATAAAATAGAAGGTGCAATTAGAAGAAATAGAACTAATTTCATAATATGTGCAATACTATGGGTAGTTTTGACCATAGTATTTGTTTCGCCTTTTGCATATAGCTCACATGTTGCAGGATTAAGTGGACAACTAGATTTAGGAACTTTTTTTACAACATTTGGTTCATCAATAACGAATCCATTTAGTACATTAGGAAAAGTATTTTCAGAAGGTGCAGGCGGAACATTTTTTTCAGACTTAATTATTTTTACAATATTTTTTGCGTTATTCTTTTTTATAGGAGTATTTAGATCAGCCCCTAAAAATGAATTTACAGATATAGAACATGGTTCAAGTGATTGGAGTCAAAGAGGAGAACAATATCAAATATTAAGTAAAAATAAAGGGATAATACTTGCAGAGGATAATTACTTACCAGTAGATAAAAGAGGAAATGTTAATGTGTTAGTAGTTGGACGGATCAGGTTCTGGTAAATCTGCATCATATTCAATTCCTAATGCATATCAATGTTTAGGTTCATATGTATTTACAGATCCTAAAGGAGAATTATATGATAGAACAGCAGGATACTTAAAAGAGCATGGATATGATATAAAAGTATTAAATTTAGTGCATCCACAATATAGTGATGGATATAATCCACTAATGCATATATCATCAGAATTAGATGTAGACGTTATTGCAAATACAATAGTAAAAGGACAACAATCAGAAAGTGGAAAATCAGATCCATACTGGGATGATATGGCTGAAATGTTACTAAAGGCTTTGATATATTATTTAATTGCAACAAGACCAGAAGAAGAACAAAACTTAGCAAGTTGTGCAGAATTAGTAAGAGCAGCTAATAATAATGGTGGAAGTAACTTATTAACAGAACTAATTAGTCAATTGCCATATGACCATCCAGCAAGAATGTATTACAAATCAATAGAGATAGCACCAGAAAAAACATATGGTTCAATTTTGAGTTCATTGCAATCAAAACTTGGTAAATTCGACTCAAAGGAAATTGCAGAATTAACATCAACAGATACAATAGACTTTGAAGAAATAGGAAATAAGAAAACAGCAGTATATGTTATTTCATCAGATACACATACAGCATATGACTTCTTATTAACGATATTCTTCTCACAAATGATACAACAATTATATGATTATGCAGATTTAAATGGTGGAAAATTAAAAGAGCAAACATTTTTCATATTAGATGAGTTTGCAAATATAGGAAAAATTCCGGACTTTGATAAAAAGATTTCTACATCAAGAAGTAGAAAAATATCATTTAGTGTTATATTACAAACAGTAGACCAATTAGAAGCAGTATATGAAAAATCATATGAAACAATTATGGGTAACTGTGATACACACCTATTCTTGGGAAGTAACTCATATAAAACACTAGAATATTTTTCAAAACAACTTGGTGAAAAAACAATAGAAAGAGATAGTATATCAATAAATAGAGATAGACAAAACTGGAAAACAGGTAAAAGTGTTTCTGACCAAGTAATGGCAAGGGCATTGATGACACCGGATGAACTTAGAAGAATGGATATTGATGATTGTATAATTTTTGTAAAAGGTATTAGACCAGTAAAAACTAAAAAATTCTACTATTTTAAACATCCAATGGCAAAGAAACTTGCTGCATGTGAAATTAGCCATAATGATATTGGAGAAATAGATAGAGGAACATGGAGAAAATACAATCCATATAATCCATATGTACCAGAAGATGAAAATAAAGAGAAAGTTGACAATTTAAAAGTAGAATCTTTAGATGACTTATTTGATGATGAGCCATCAGACAATAAAGCTAATGAAAAGCCTAAAGAAAAGGCAAGTGTTGCAACAAGTACAGGAAAAGATTTAAAAGTAGATTTAGGAAAAATAGAAAGTGAAATAAATCAAGGCCCAAAAATCGATTCACAAATTACTGCAAAACCACAAAATCAAACATTAGATTTAAATGATTTTGATGATCCAGCGCCAGTCTTACCACAAGGTGGAGATGATGATGAAGAATTATATGATTTACAAAAAGAATTAGAGGCAAAATTTGATGAATTGTTTGGCCCATTGGATTAACTAGGGGGATGTAAAATGAAAAAATCTTATATTATAATGATTGTTATAACGATAGTTTGTATAATGGTAACAATTGGTTTAAGAGTTGTTATGAATAATATGGATATTAATTATGAAGAAGTAAAAGCAATAGTAATTAGTTCTGAATCACAATTAAGAAGAGTGGGTAAATCTAGACAGATGGTTTATAATGTTAAAGTTGAATATGAAGGTGATACATATGACTTGGAAAATGTACATGATACTTATTCATATGTAGAAGGAAGTCAAATTACAGCGTATTTATCAAACGGAAAATTATATGCTAATATCGAAGGGGTTAGAACTTCAACACCAGTATCAACTGTGTATTTTGTATTTGTATTTATTAGTGTTATATTAGTCATAGGAACACCGGTATATATTATTAATTCTCGTAAAAGAAATGCATAATAAGTTAATTATGTTTATGAGTAGAAACCAAATTATTAGATGAAAATTTAATAATTTGGTTTTTTGATGATTAAGATCAGGTTATAAACTATCAAAAAATAAAACCAAAAATATTTTCGCCTAACTACTTGAAAAAAGATAGCAAATATTATAAAATCAGAACCATAAATAAAAATTAAGAAAGGACGAATAAATATGAAATTTGTACATATAGCTGATATGCATTTTGACAGTCCATTTGTAAATCTTTCAGATAGAGATTCTATGGGAGAATTAAGAAGATTAGAACAAAGAAAAGTATTTAAGAAAATAATAGAATATATAAAGAACAATGATATTGAATATTTTTTTATATCTGGAGATTTATATGAACATAAATATGTAAAGCAATCGACAATTGAATATATAAATAAGTTATTTCAAGAAATTCCAAATACAAAAATATATATATCACCAGGAAATCATGATCCATATTTAAAAAATTCATATTATGCAAAATTTGCCTGGAATGAAAATGTAAAAATATTTTCAGATAAAATAGAAAAAATAGAGAATGAAGATGCAAATATATATGGATATGGATTTACTGATTTTTATTGTGAAGATAGTGGCATTGAAAATATAGAAATAGAAAATAATAATAAATTAAATATATTAGTAATTCATGGAGCTTTAGATAGTAGTAATGTAGAAGATAGAAAATATAATCCTATGAAGAAAAATATTTTAAAATCTAAGGGATTTGACTATATTGCATTAGGGCATATACACAAATTAGACTATAACTCAGAAGAAAATCAAAGTATAGTTTATCCTGGTTCTACTGTTTCACTTGGATTTGATGAATTGGGACAACATGGTATGATAGTAGGAAATTTCGAAGAAAAAAGATTGAGGCTTGAATTTGTACCATTAGATGAAAAGGGATATAAAATAATTAATTTAGATATAACTGATATAAATTCAAAAGAAGAATTAATTGAAAAAATAATGGAACTTGATATTAGTGAAAATGAATATATTGAAATTAAATTAAAAGGTAGTAGAAATTTTGAAATAAATACTTATGAATTATTAAAATTAATTTTAAATAATAAAATTATTAAAATAAAAGATAAAACAAAAATAGCATATGATTTAGATAAATTATCAAATGAAACAACATTACGAGGTTTATTTATAAAAGAAATGAAAGAAAAATTAAATAATCCAGATATTAGTGAAGAAGAAAAAGAAATAATCGAAAAAGGAATAGAAATAGGATTAGATGTATTAGAATAGAGAAGGTGATAAAATAATGCAAATAAAAAATATAAAAATAAATAATTATGGAAAAATAAAAAATAAAGAAATATTATTTTCTGATAATATAAATGTAATTTATGGAGAAAATGAATCTGGAAAATCAACATTATTACATTTTATATTAAATTCTCTATATGGAATTTCCAAAAATAAAAAGGGAAAAGAATATTCTGATTTTGAAAAATATAAGCCATGGTCTGGAGAAGATTTTTCAGGAAAAATAACTTATGAATTAAATAATAATAAAAAATATGAAATATTTAGAGATTTTAAAAAGAAAAATCCAAAAATATTTAATGAAAATATGGAAGATATATCAAAAGAATTTTCAATAGATAAAACAAAAGGAAATGAATTTTTTTATGAACAAACAAAAGTAGATGAAGATTTATTTCTATCAACTTTAGTTGTAAATCAGCAAGAAGTTAAGTTACATAAACAAGAACAAAATGTATTAATACAAAGAATAGCGAATTTAGTTGGGACAGGTGAAGATAATGTGTCATATAAACGCGCAATTGACAGATTGAATAGGAGACAATTAGATGAAGTTGGGACGCAAAAGTCTAGGGAGAAGCCAATTAACGTTGTTCAAAGAGAAATTGAAAATTTAGAAAGCGAAAAATCTGAAATCGAAAAATACGTAGACATAAAATACGAAATTGAAGAAAAAAAGAACGAATTACAGAAAGACATAAATAGTTTGCAAGATGAGAATGACTTTTTACAAGAAATTAAGTTATTAGATGAAAATGAAAAAATTGAAAAAGAAAAAATTAAAATAAAAGAAAATTTGAAAAATGAAAATACAGAAAAAATTAATTTAATAAAAAATAAAATTAACGAAATAAAAAATAATAATAAAAATAATTTTGAAGAAAATAATTTTGAAAAAACAGAAAAAAATAAAAATAAAATAAAAAATATTCAAAAAATAAAAAATGAAAAAAATAAATTAAATAAAAAATTAATTTTATTATTTTTAATTTTAATAATAATAAATATTTTACAATTTATTTTTATTAAAAATAATATTTTTAAATATATTTTTCTTCTTACAGTCCCAACGTTTTTAATTTTTTGGATTATTTTAATAAAAAATAAAAATAAAATAATAAAAAATATAGAAAAAAATAATAGAATAATAGAAGAAAAAATAAATTTAGAAATAAATAATTTAAATAATGAAATTAATTTAATTGAAAAAAATAATACTGAATTAGAAAATGAAATAAATAAATTAAAAAATAATTTTAATTTAAAAATAAATTTAGAAAAAGAAAAAATAAAAAATAAATATTTAAATAAATTAGAAAAAAATAAAATAAATTATTTTTTAAATTTAGAAAATATAAATTATGAAAAAGAAAAAATACAAAATGAATTAAATAATAAAAAAATAGAATTACATTCTTTGGAATTAGACAAAAAAAATATAGAACCAAAATTAGAAAATTTGTCAAATTTAGAAGAAAAATTAGTTGACAATAAAAACAAGATGTTAACTTTGAAAAAATTAAATTCTAGTATGGAATTGGTAAAAGCAGTTTTGACAAATTCGTATGAAAAAATGAAAAAATCAGTTACCCCTAAGTTCACACAAGAATTGTCTAATACAATTTCAAGGATTACAAATGGTAAATATTCTAATATTATACCAAATGATGAGCAAGGATTATTAGTTGAACTTGAAAATGGAAATTACGAGCCAGCTTCAAAATTAAGTGTGGGTACAATTGATCAATTATATTTGTCATTGAGACTTTCTATGGTGGAAGAATTATCTGAAGAAAATATGCCAATTATTTTGGATGAAGTTTTTGCATATTATGATGATGAGAGATTAAAAAATGCATTAATATTTTTAAATGAAAAATGTAAAAATCATCAAATTTTAATTTTTAGTTGTACAAATAGAGAAAAGGAAATGTTAGAAAAACTAAAACTAGAGTTTAATATTATAAATTTATAAATATTTAACGGATTTAAATAATATAAAAAGTAAAGGACTGGAATTAAGACTCTAGTCTTTTATCATTTAATACTTGAAGTAAGTGGAAAAATATAGTATAATATTTCAAGCGTTGAAAGATTATTTTTGAGAAAGAGGAGAAAAGTATGTTTGAAAAATTAGAAAATGTAGAAAAGAGATATGAAGAATTAACAAAATTAATATCAGACCCAGAGGTAATATCAAATCACGAAGAATGGCAAAAATTAATGAAAGAACATGCAAGTATAGAAGATGTAGTATTAAAATTTAGAGAATATAAAAAAGTAAAACAAGCTATGGAAGAAGCAGAAGAATTATTACATGACCCAGAAATGAAAGAATTAGCAGAAGCTGAATATTATGATGCAAAAGACCAATTGCCAAAACTTGAAGAAGAATTGAAATTTTTATTAATTCCCAAAGACCCAGATGACGACAAAAATATTATATGTGAAATAAGAGCAGGAGCAGGAGGAGAAGAGGCAGCTTTATTTGCAGGGACTTTATTTAGAATGTATTCTATGTATGCAGAGAAAAAACATTGGAAATTAGAAGTATTAAATGAAAACGAAACAGGACTTGGTGGTTACAAAGAAATTTCATTTATGATTACTGGTAAAGGTGTATATAGTAGATTAAAATTTGAAAGTGGTGTACACAGAGTGCAAAGAGTTCCAGATACAGAAAGTAGTGGAAGAATTCATACATCAACAGCAACAGTTGCAGTATTGCCAGTTGTAGAAGATGTGGAGATTGAAATTAATCCAGCAGATATAAAAATGGAAGTATTCCGTTCATCTGGTGCTGGAGGACAACATATTAATAAAACTTCATCAGCAGTTAGACTTATACATGAACCAACAGGAATTGTAGTGGAATGTCAAACAGAACGTTCTCAATTCCAAAATCGTGATAATGCAATGAGAATGCTTAGAACTAAATTATATGAAATAGAAAAACAAAAGCAAGATAGTGAAATTTCAAATGCAAGAAAATCTCAAGTAGGTTCAGGTGATAGAAGCGAAAAAATAAGAACTTATAATTATCCTCAGGGTAGAATAACAGATCATAGAATAGGAATGAGTATTTATCAAATGGAGAATTTCTTAAATGGAGATTTGGATGAAATGATTGATAACTTAATTGCAGCAGATAGAGCAGAGAAATTAAAAGGTGAAGAAGAATAAATTTGTAATAAACAAAAACTCTTTAAAATAAACTAAAATAAAGTATATTTTAAGGAGTTTTTATAATGCAAGAAATACTAAAAACAACCTTGATAGGTTTATTTTTTCGGAACATTTGGTACGACATTGGGTGGGATTTTAGGAATTATAATAAAAAAGAATTCAAACAAATTCTTAAGTTTTATACTATCATTTGCATCAGGACTTATGATGGCAATAATATGTTTTGATTTAATACCAGAAGCAATGGATATAAGTGGGATAATAAATGTAATATTAGGAATATTATTTGGAATAATTGTAATGATATTTTGTGATATATTGGTTCAAAAAAAATTTAGTAAAACAAATGTAAATTCGATAAGAAGTACTAAAAACACATTATTAACAACTGGAATAATTGTATCAATAGGATTAGCAATACATAACTTCCCAGAAGGATTAGCAATAGGTTCAGGATTTGGAGCTTCTATGAAATTAGGATTAAGTTTAGCAATAGCTATATGCCTACATGATATACCAGAAGGAATATCAATGGCAGTACCAATGAAAAATGGAGGAATGAAGCCATCAAAAGTTATTTATTATGTTGTATTATCAGGAGTAACAACAGGAGTAGGAGCTTTTTTTGGAGCGATAATAGGAACTATATCAGAGCAGATAATAGCAGTTTGCTTAAGCTTTGCAGCTGGCGCAATGTTATATATAGTATCAGGAGAACTTATACCAGAGTCTAATAATTTATATAAAGGAAGAATGTCTGCAGTTCGGAAATATGTTAGGCTTTTTAATAGGATTGTTTGCAATGATGTTATAAAACACTTGACTTATATATCCATGTGATGTAAAATTAAACAAACTCATAAATTATTATTAATTTAATAGTAAATAAGTAAAGGTGGTTGAAATGAAAAAAATAAATGCATATTTTTACACACAAGGAAAATTTGGAAAAAGGTTTAGAGAGACTGTAGATACTAATAATGAATATCTTTATTCTAGAGGTCATTATCCAACTAAAATAAAAGAAGAAGATTTACCAGAAGATTATATTGAGTTTAGAAGTAGAGTAATCTGGTATATGATAGGTTATTTAAAAACTTCTGGAGTTGTGGATATGGATTATAAAGCATTAAAAATTAATCATTTATTTAAGGATGATTATTTATATATATCTTATAAAGAAAAATTAATAAAAATTATTGACAATTAATTTAAAATTTTATAAAATACGAACAGAAGTTTGAATGCACTTGAATAAATAAAGGAGGAAATTAAATTTGAATAATATAGAAAATTTAAAAGATTTAATCATATATCAAAGTCAAAACAATAAAAATATATCAGTAGAAGTTTTATATAATGAAGAAGATTTTTGGTTAACTCAAAAATCAATGGCAGAATTATTCAATGTAGAAGTAAATACTATCAATTATCATCTAAAAGAAATTTTTAAAACAGAAGAATTGCAAGAGGAATCAGTTATTCGAAAAATTCGAATAACTGCAAATGATGGAAAAAAATATTATACCAATTTCTATAGTTTAGATGCCATTATAGCTGTTGGTTATAGAGTAAACTCAAAAGAAGCAACAGATTTTAGAATATGGGCAACAAAAACACTAAAAGAATATATAAAAAAGGGATTTGTTGTAAATAGTGAGTTCTTAAAAAACGGACCAAAATTTGGAAAAGATTATTTTGATGAACTATTAAAGGAAACAAGAGAGTTAGAAGGTGGACAAGAAGGTTAATAAAAATTGTTGAATATTAATGCCTATAATGGTACAATATAAATGTTAAAAATAAAATTGATAGGAGCAATAAATGATGAAAATAATGTTTATATGTACAGGAAACATATGTAGAAGTGCAATGGCAGAATGGTTATTAAAGAAAAAAATAGAAGACAAAAACATAAAAGATATAGAAGTATATTCATGTGGAATATATGCAGAAGATGGAGACACCCCAACATGGGAAGCAAAGCGAGTAATGATGGATGAATATTCAATAGATATGAGTAAACATAGAGCTACAAACATAATAAATTCTAATATTGAAAAAATGGATTTAATATTATGTGCTACATCAAGACATAAAAGGGCAGTTTTAAGTGCATATCCTGAATTAGAGGGGAAAGTTTTTACAATGAAAGAATATGTTGACTATGACAGAGAATATCATGATAAAATTGATATAAAAGATCCATGGGGGTATGATATTGAAACATATAGGTCATGTGTAGCAGAAATTGATGAATGTCTAGAATTGTTGTTGAAAAAAATTAAAATTAAGTAGGTACAAAAAGTACTTGCTTTTTTTAAATTCATATAGTAAAATAGAAAATGCAAACAAGTATTTGAAGATAGCTTTGGGAAAGGAAGATGTGTAGTGCAAGATGTTTTAGAAGGTTTAAACGATAAACAATATGAAGCTGTAGTAAATACAGAAGGGCCATGCTTAGTTATAGCAGGAGCTGGAAGTGGTAAAACAAAAGTCTTAACACATAAAATTGCTTATTTAATAGGAGAAAAAGGTGTTAAGCCATGGAATATATTAGCAATTACATTTACGAATAAAGCGGCAAATGAAATGAAAGAAAGAATTGCGAATATTGTGGGTGATGATGCAAAAGATATTTGGATGGGAACATTCCACTCTATTTGTGTGCGTATTTTAAGAAAGTTTATTGATAGGATTGGTTTTGATTCATCTTTCATAATTTTTGATACTTCTGACCAAAAAATTTTAGTTAAAGGGTGTTTAAAAGATTTAGCAATTGATGATAAATTATTTAATGATAGAGCAGTTTTATCAGAAATTAGCAATGCTAAAAATGAAATGTTAGAGCCAGACCAATATGCCGTAAGGGCAAATGGAGATTTTAGAAAAGAAAAGATTGCGACAGTTTATGAATTATATCAAAAAAGATTAAAAGAAAATAATGCAGTAGATTTTGATGATATTATTAATTATGCAATAAAAATATTAGAAGAAAATCCAGATATATTAGAATATTATTCAAATAAATTTCAATATGTTTTAGTAGATGAGTATCAAGATACAAATAAATCACAATTTACATTAGTTACAATGCTTGCATCTAGAAATGGAAATATTACAGTAGTTGGAGATAATGACCAAGGTATATATAGTTTTAGAGGTGCTGATATTTCAAACATTTTGAATTTTGAAAGGGATTTCCCAGGTACGAAGATTATAAAGTTAGAGCAAAATTATCGTTGTACAGGAAATATATTAAAAGCTGCAAATGCAGTTATAAAAAATAATGAAGTAAAATACAAAAAAGAATTGTGGACACAAAATGAAGAAGGAAATTTACCTAAAGTATATCAAGCAGATAATGAATATGATGAAGCAACATATATTGTAGAGCAAATTGAACATTTAAAAAGAGAAGAATATTATAAATATTCAGACTTTGCTGTACTTTATAGAATGAATACTCAATCAAGAGCAATAGAGGATATTTTAAGAAGAGAAAATATACCATATAAAATTGTTGGTGGATTGAAATTCTATGAAAGAAAAGAAATTAAAGATACTATTGCATATTTAAGATTAATACAAAATGGCAATGATAATTTGAGTTTAAAAAGAATAATAAACGAACCTAAAAGAGGAATCGGGAAAACAAGTTTAGATAAAGTAGAGCAAATTGCTGAATCAAGTGGAACTTCTATGTATGAAGTTATAAAAAAGGCAGATGAATTTGGTTTAAATAGAGTATTTTTAAATTCAAGAGAATTTGTAAATGTTATAGAAGAATTGAAAAGTAAAAAAGATGAACTTAGTGTTTCTGAATTGATAAAATTAACACTTAAGAAAACAGGATATACAAAGGCCTTAGAAGCGGAAAATACAATTGAAGCAGAAAATAGAATTGCAAACTTAGATGAGTTATTAACAGTTGCAATTGAGTTTGAAGAAGAATTTGCAGAAAATTCATTATCAGAATTTTTAGAAGGAATAACATTATCAAGTGATTTAGATAATATGGAAGAGCAAGAAGATTCTGTTACATTAATGACATTACATAGTGCAAAAGGACTGGAATTTCCAGTAGTATTTTTAGTTGGCATGGAAGAAGGAATTTTCCCAGGATACCAATCTATGATGGATCCTCAAGAATTAGAAGAAGAAAGAAGACTATGCTATGTTGGAATAACTAGAGCAAAAGAAAACTTATTTTTAACATGTAGTAAACAAAGAACAGTATTTGGCTCAACAAGCTATAACCCGGTATCTAGATTCTTAAATGAAATACCAGAAGACTTATTAGAAGGTTATCAAGAAGCATTTGGAGAGCCAGATAATAACAAAAATCAAATGTTTAAAGATTCTAATTATAGTTGGACATATGGAAGTAGAGATAATAGAAATAACGGAAATAGTGCAATTAAGACATATAAAATTAATGAAAAAGAACCTGTTATGGCGGCAAGTAACAGAAATACAGGTTTTGCATTTAGAACAGCAGAAAGTTTTCTAAATAGTATAGGAAAAAAATCTGCTATAAATACAAATAACCAAGTAGATTTGTCAAAATACGAGGCAGGTGTTAGAGTTTTTCATAAGAAATTTGGAGAAGGTACAATTAATATGGTAGAGCCTGAAGGTGAAGACTTAAAAGTTGATATTAATTTTGATAAGGCTGGTCATAAAAGATTGATGGCTAAATATGCGAACTTGGAAATTATAAATTAAAAATTGTGTATATAAAAACAATATTGACATAATACTTGAAATGGAGTAAAATTAGTATACTGATATAAAAATATCATGTGAAGGTATCAATTAGAAGTAGAAATGACGAAAGGAGAAAAATGAAGCAACAAATTGATATTGAAGAATTTGTAAGTCAAATATCTTTGTTTCAAAAGGAGAAGGAAGTCAAGAAAAATATGAAGTATTATTTTTCAGATGTGTTAACTCAAGAATGGGCAACAAAAGATTTAGAGTTGCGGCGGTTAATTAGACTTGCTAGATATTCTTGTAGAATACAGAAAATTGACGCCTTAAAGAAACATATTAGTGAAATCAAAAGATATTTGAAGCAAAAAGAGTCTCTTTAAATAGAGATTCTTTTTTTGATTTAAAAATGTATAAAATGATTAAATATTGTAAATACTGATTGAAGAATAAAAATGAAAGGAATGATTTAAATGGCAGATTTAACACAAGCAGAATTACAACACCTAAGACATTTAATAGGTGCACATGAGACAGCATATCAAAAATTAAACACATATTCAGCACAGGCTGTTGACCCACAAATAAAGCAAATATTTGCAAAATCAGCACAAGATGCTTTAAACACAAAACAAAAATTAATGACATTTTTAAATAATTAAGAAAGGAGAGAAAAATATAATGGATGAAAAAACAATGGTAAATGATATTTTAAGTGGTGTAAAATCAGATTTAACAGCATATCAAACAGCTATATCAGAATCCGAAAATATGAATTTAAGACAAACATTTCAACAAATTAGAAATAATGATGAAAGTTTTCAATATGAGTTATTTAAAATTGCTCAAACAAAAGGTTATTATAAACCTGCACAAAAAGCAACAGTAACAGAAATTAATCAAGTAAAAACAGAGTTACAACAATAATTTTTAGAATGAATATAAGAGAGGATAATTTTAATTTAAAACCTCTCTTTTAATATTTGGTATATTAGTTTAATATTTATCTAAAAAGAAAAAAAGAGATAAAACGAAGAAAAGAGAGATAAACGAAAAAAAACAAAAAAAACTTAGGGAAAATCAAGATGCATTATCTTTGCAAAAAAATAAATGTTACAATATTATTACACTAATCGGCATGTAGTTTAAAGAACTAAATTACAAAGGAGAGATTGAATATTATGTTCAAGAAAATACTAATACACGCAAGAAAGGGCATCAAATTTACGATATTATTTATGATTGCGGCTTTTCTAATTGTAGGAGCTATTGCTTTTTTATATAAACCAACATATAGTGTATTTATAAATGGAGAACAAGTTGGATATACAGAAAATCGTTCAGAATTGCAACACAAAATAAATGATTATGTTGAAAAAGGTGATGGAACAAATGAAAATGTAGCATTTGTACAAGTAAATAATATGCCAGAATATAAATTATGTTTGTTAAAAAAGAATATTGTAACAAATGATAATGAAATATTTGAAAATGTAAAATCTCAAGGAGTTACATATTATAGATATTATGCTATATTGGATAACCAAGAAGAAAAACTTTATGTTTCTAATTTTGAAGATGCAGAAAATGTGGTAAATTCGTTGAAAGAAAAAGATAGTGCAAATGTTGAGACAATATCTATTGTAGAAAAATATGAGACAGAATTAAAAGACTTAGTATCTAGCGAAGAAGCTGTTTCAAAATTGTATGTAGAAAAACCGAAAGTTGTTAAAGTAGCTACGACATCTTCAGGTAGATCAAGTAGTGCATATCAAGCAACAGGGACAGTAAATACGAAAACTACTACTTCAAGTGGAAAAGTTAATCTAGGAATATCACTAATTAAACCAGTATCTGGAACAATATCATCTAGATTTGGTTCACGTAGTAGTGTTAGAAGTTCAGCTCATACTGGACTAGATATAGCTGCACCAACTGGAACAGCAGTTAAGGCTGCTGCATCAGGTACAGTGACATTTTCAGGATATAAAGGTTCATATGGAAATATGATAGTAATTAGTCATGGAAATGGTGTACAAACATATTATGGACATTGTAGTAAATTATATGTTGCAGCAGGTACACAGGTATCACAAGGACAAACAATTGCAGCAGTTGGGTCTACTGGAAATTCGACAGGACCACATTTACATTTAGAAATACGTGTTAATGGGGTGGCATATAATCCACAAAATTACCTATATTAAAAGGCATTAAACAAAATATTTAATGCCTTTTAATATTGCATTATTTTTAATATAAACTTTTGCATGTTCAGTCAACTTATATTCAAAATTAGCTGAAAAATTTTGAAATGTTGAAAATTCTAATAATATATTAAAAACTTTATGTACGTATGTATCATTAAAATTAATATCTTTAAAGATCAAGAAAAACTTATTTTGATAATTATAAAGAACAATCTTTTTTGCTAATTTGTCAATATTCAAATTTTCAATTTTAGAGATACTGCTACAAAAATCGCAAAAATAATCAAAATTATCAAATTCATAAACGGCATTTCTTAAAGAAGGTGTGTTAGTTTTTCTTTTTACAATCAATTTTCTTTTAGAAGTATTATTTAGAATATCACCTGTATTAATAGAACTATTTTCAGTAGAAGAGTATTTTGTAATTGTAAATACTATAACATCTTCTAAAGTAGAAAATGCTTCTATTAATAATTTACATCCTTCTGTGTGAAAGTCAACTTCTTTTTCAGCTTTTTGAAGAATATCTAAAAAAAGATTTTGTGAATTCATAATATTATCAAAAAATGTATGTATATCATTTGTATTTTTTTCTATATCTTGTATATTCATGATAATTCTGATTTTATTATCTGTTAATTTTTCTATTTTCATATGGTAGGCCTCCTAATATCTATAATTATATTATACTACTAATATCATTATATGAAAAGGAGTAAATTTTGGTAAAATTATTGTAATATACTTGAAAAATTTGCTAATTCAATATATAATAGCAAGTAGTTAAAAAAGAAATATCCGTAGTAAAAGGATTGAAAAATAATTACAATTTTGGCTGCATCAAACTTCATTTGAAATTTAATCAACGTACAAAAAGTACGTCTCATAAATTTCAAACTTGTTTTCCTTGCCAAAATTTAATTCTTTTCCAATCTGAAAAGTGAGTTAAGGAAGGAATGATTAATGTGGCAACTAAAGAAAAAAATGTATGGATTTTATTAATATTTATTTTATCAGGATTAGTAGTTGGGGGACTATTAGGACAATTAGCATCAAATGTAAGTTGGTTATCATGGCTAGCATATAGTCAAAGTTTTGGACTAGAAAATCCAGTTGTTTTAGACTTAAGTGTAGTAGAATTAACATTTGCGCTTATGTTCAGAATTAATATAGCTAGCATTATAGGTATGATACTTGCAATATTTATATACAAAAAAATATAAAAAAGTAGGGGCAATTAAAAACGAGGAAGGAATGACTTTAATTTGTCAATAACAATCAAACAATTGCCAGAAACAGAAAGACCATATGAAAAATTAGAATTATATGGGGAATCAACATTATCAAATGCTGAGTTATTAGCTATTATTATAAAAACAGGGACGAAAGAAGAGACATCAGTGCAGCTTGCTCAAAAAATATTGAATTTGAATGATACTAAACAAGAAGGGCTTAATTTTTTGAAAAATATCACTATTGAGGAATTAACTCAAATAAAAGGCATAGGAAAAATAAAAGCTATACAACTTAAGGCAATAGGAGAACTTGCAATAAGAATGTCAAAACCAATAAATTATAAAAGAGTTATTGTTAGAGAACCAAAAGACATTGTAAATGTTATAATGGAAGAATTAAGATTCCAAAAAAGAGAAATTGCAAAAATAGTTATACTAAATGAGAAAAATGAAATACTAAAAATTAAGGATTTATCATTTGGAGGGACAAGCTATGTTAATATTTCAATAAAAGAAATACTAGTTGAACCCATAAAAATGAAAGCATCTAAAATTATATTAATACACAATCATCCAACAGGAGATTCAACACCAAGTGATACAGATGTGAAATTCACATATAATCTTTATGATTTAGGACAAGTGCTAGGGATACAACTATTAGATCATATAGTAATAGGAGTAGATACTTATACAAGTATTTTTTCACAAATAGTGGAAAGTATGCCTGATACAAATGAAAAGGAAAATAGGACAGAAGTTAAAAAGAAAGGATAAGCGATAATTATGAAACTTTTTACATTTGGATCAAAAGATATAGGAATTGATTTAGGAACAGCAAATATCTTAGTTACAGTTAAAGGAAAGGGTATAGTTTTAAAAGAGCCTTCAGTTGTAGCAATAGATAGAAAGACTGGAAATATAATGGCAACAGGAAATGAAGCAAAAGAAATGTTGGGAAGAACACCAGAACAAATAAAAGCAGTAAGACCATTGAAGGATGGAGTTATTGCAGATTTTACAGCTACACAATTAATGCTTAAAAATCTAATAGAAAAAGTAGGAAAAAGATACAATGTTGGAAAACCTAGAGTTGTAGTAGGTGTACCTTCAGGTATTACAGAAGTTGAAGAAAGAGCAGTAGAGGAATCAGTAATTCAAGCTGGAGCAAAGGAAGTATATCTAATTGAAGAACCAATGGCAGCAGCAATTGGAGCAGCATTAGATGTTGGAGAGCCAAGCGGAAGTATTATTGTTGATATTGGTGGAGGAACAACAGAAGTTGCAGTTATTTCTTTAGGAGGAATAGTAGTAAGTCATTCTTTACGTGTTGCTGGTGACGAATTAGATGAAGATATAGTAAATTATGTTAAAAAAGAAGAGAATTTAGCAATTGGAGAAACAACTGCTGAACAGATAAAAATGCAAATAGGTTGTGCTATGCCACTTATGACAGAAATGTCAATGGAAGTTAGAGGAAGAGACTTAGCGGATGGACTACCAAGAACAATTAAAGTAACATCTACACAAATAGAAGAGGCAATGAAAGAATCTATCGGAAAAATTGTAGAAATTGTAAAATTAACATTGGAAAAAACACCACCTGAACTTGCATCAGATATTATGGAAAAAGGTATAGTGCTTGCTGGTGGTGGAGCATTAATTAAAAATCTAGATAAATTATTAAGTTTGGAAACAGGAATGCCAGTATATGTTGCAGAAGAGCCTTTAGATTGTGTGGTTAGAGGAACGGGAAAAACTTTAGAGGATTTAGAAAGATTAAAAACAGTTTTAATTAATGCAAGAAAAAGAAAATAGAAAAGAATGAGAGGTAAAAGATGTATAGAAATAAGAAAGCAGGAGCCGTTGGAATTATAATTACTATTATTATTTTAATATTGATTGTTATTTTTTCAAATGGAGAAAATAATACTGCATTTTTTGAAAATGCAGCAAGTAATTTAGTTATGCCTATTCAAAATGGATTAACATATTTAAAAAATAAAATAAGTGGTAATAATACATTTTTTACAGATATAAATAATTTACAAGCAGAAAATGAAGAGTTAAAACAAAAGAATAGTGAATTAGAGCAATCTCTAAGAGAATTAGAAAATATTAAAACAGAAAACGAAACATTAAAAGAATATTTGAATTTGACTGAAAAATATGGGGAATATAGTACTGTACCAGGATATGTTATAAATAAAGATATAAGTAATTATTCAAAAACAATAGTAATTAATTTAGGATCAGATGATGGAGTAACAGAAAATATGACTGTTATAGCAGACCAAGGATTAGTTGGATATGTTGTTTCAGTTACAGATACAACAGCAAAAGTACAAACAATAATTGATACGGCTAGTTCAGTTAGTTGTATAATGAGTTCAAATGATGAGAGTATAGTTTGTAAAGGAACATTAGATGATAATTCATCATTAAGAGCTATGTATATACCAACAGATAGTAATATTGCACAAGGTGAGAGCATTGAGACATCTGGATTAGGTGGGATTTATCCAAAAGGAATACATGTTGGTACGGTAGAGAGAGTAACAAATACTCAGAATTTAACGGATAGATATGCAATAGTGAAAACCGCAGTTGATTTTGATAAGTTGAATACGGTCTTAGTTATAACAAAACAATAAATGAATGAGCTGATGATATATAAATATATCATCAGCAAATAAAATAATATAGCTTTTTAAAGTTAAATAATAAACTAAATAAAGTAAAGAAGAAGGAGGTGAACTAAGTGAAGAAATTAGTGATTAATATATTATTGATATTAACAATTTTTATTGTCTATTTTTTGCAATCTAATTTTTTCACTTGGTTTAATATTGCAGGAATAATGCCTAACCTTTTTGTTATTATAGTCTTGTTTATAGGGCTATTTGCCAGCAAAACTATGGGAACAATTTATGGAATAGTTATAGGACTTATATTAGATTTATTATTTGGTAGAAGTGTTGGTATTCAGGCAGTTTCTTTGGGTTTGATTGGATTTTTGGCAGGAATATTTGATAAAAACTTTTCTAAAGATAGCAGGATGACAATTATGCTTATGGTATTAAGTTCAACAGTAATTGTTGAAGTATTAAATTATTTGTTTAAATATATGTTCGAAGGAATTAGTGTAGAGATATTCAATTTTGTTAAAATTTTAATTTTAGAAGTTATATTTAATTTATTATTAACGATTATATTGTATCCAATAATTCGAAAATTTGGATATGATATAGAAAATGAATATAAAGGAAATAAAATATTGACAAGGTATTTTTAAAAGGCAGGTGATAATTTGGTAAGCATTAAAAGAGGAACTACTAGAAAAGTAGCAAAAAAAGCAAATACAAATCTAAGATTTAATATAATAACAGTATTAATATATATTGTAGGAATTATTTTAATTGCTAGATTATTCGACTTGCAAATTGTTCATGGTGCCGAATATAGAGAACAATCAAATACAAGATTAACAAGAGAAAGTACAATTGAAGCTGCGAGAGGTTCAATATTAGATAGAAGTGGACAAGAATTAGTTACATCAGATGCACAATTTTCTTTAGAAATGTATAAAACGAAAGTAGATGACCAAACATTAAATCAAGATATTTTAAATATGGTACAAGTATTAGAGAAATATGGTTGTTCATATTCTGATGATTTCCCAGTAAATACTGATACATTTGAATATACAATATCAGGAGATGAACTTGCGGAGTGGAAAGAAGATTATGATATAGATGAAAATGCAACAGCTGAACAGGCTTTTTATGAATTTAAAAATAAATATGAAATTCAAAATACTGATATCCAAGAAATTAGGAAAATAATTGCAATTAGATATTTAATATCACAAAAAGGATATAGTAGTACAAGAGCTGTTACAATATCAGAAAATATACCAAGAGAAGCAGTTGCAGAATTTAGTGAAAGTTCTGATAAATTTGCTGGAATCAATATTATTGTAAAACCAGTTAGAAAATATACTTCAGGAACTTTAGCATCACATATTTTAGGATATGCAGCACAAATAAGTTCAGAAGAATATGAAACTAGAAAGGAATATTATTCTCAAAATGATATAATTGGAAAAACAGGAATAGAATATGTATTTGAGGAATATTTAAAAGGAAAAAATGGAACAAAGCAAATTGATATGGCGGTTGATGGTTCTACAACAGCTGAATATGTAGCAGAGGAAGCGGTTAAAGGCTCTGATATTGTTCTAACAATAGATGCAAATTTACAACGAGTTACGGAAGAAGCATTAAAAGCAAATATTGAAAAAATAAGAAATGGTGGATTTGGTCAAAGATTTGATACAAATGCGGGTGCTTGTGTTGTAATGAATGTAAATACTGGAGAAGTACTTGCAATGGCAAGTTATCCAGATTACAATCCAGCAGATTTTGTTGGGGGAATAAGTACAGAAAATTGGAATAATTATACAAATAATGAAGCAAAACCACTTGTGAATAAGGCAGTACAAAATTCATATTCACCAGGTTCTACTTTTAAAATGATTACAGCAATAGCGGGCCTAGAATCTGGAACAATAACTACAACAACGAGAATCAATGATACAGGTGTATATAGAAAATATAGTGATTATCAACCAAGATGTTGGTACTTTAGTGATTATGGTAGAGGACATGGATGGCTTGACGTTGCAGGAGCAATTGAAAAATCATGTAACTATTTCTTCTATCAAACTGCGGATAATATGGGGATTGATACTTTAGTAAAATATGCTAGATATTTTGGATTAGGAACAAAAACTGGTATAGAATTGCAAAGTGAGACAGCAGGACAATTGGCAAGTAGAGAAACAAAACAAAAACTACATCCAAATGATCCAACATGGTATCCAGCAGATTCATTACAAGCAGCAATTGGACAAAATGATAATGAATTTAGCCCATTGCAAATGGCAAAATATATAAGTATGCTTGCAAATGGTGGTAAACAAATAGATGTAAGTATTGTAAAAACTATTAGAAATTCAGACGGTTCAGAAGAATCAAAAGAAGAAATTAATAGTTTTGTAAATCAAAAATTAGGAATTGAAGAAACACAAACTGAAGATATAACAATCAATCAAAATAACTTAAATGCAGTATTATCAGGAATGCAATCTGTTACAGGTGATTCTGGAGGAACGGCTTATGTGAGATTTAGAGATTTTAATATAAGTGTTGGTGGAAAAACTGGTTCTGCTGAAGCACCAAATGACAAAGTACATGCGTGGTTTGTTGGATTTGCACCATTTGAAAATCCAGAAATAGCAATAGTTGTTATGGTTGAAAATGGAGGACATGGAAATTATACAGCAGAGGTAGTAAGAGACATAATGGAAGAGTATTTTGGAATGAATACACAAGATATTCAAGAGGATATGACTGCTGAACCATATACGCAAAGTTTAAATTAGTTATAATTTGTATATTGCTAGAATATTATATTTAATAATTTCTTGTACCTTGTTGTCGCAACCTTTGATTGTAAAAGAAAAATAAATTTTTCTTTTAGTAGTAAGAAGGTTGCTTCAATCGCACTCGCTTATGCTCGTTTGGTCGCTACGCGGTACTGCAAAATTATTAAATATAAGATTCTAGCTAATGATAAATATAACTAATATTAAAAATGTTAAATAAAAATGAAAAGAGGAAGGTTGAAATGAAGAATTGTGTTAGTATTAATTTAAAGAAAAATGAAATCGTGATTAAATTAAGTGATAATGCAACTCAAAGAGAGATAGTGGAAGCATTAAAAAAGAAATTGCCAGAGTTAAAAAAGTTATATAAAGATGAGAAAACACCAATAACAGTTGCAGGAAAAGTGTTAAAAAATAGAGAAATTGATGAGATACAAGAATTAATAAAAAGTAAAATAGATGTAGAAATAGATTTTGATATGCCTAAAAGTTTAGGGCTTTCAAGTATTAAAAAGACATTTGAAAAAGAGATTGCAATTTCTGAAACTAAATTTCATAGAGGTTCATTACGTTCAGGACAAAAATTAGAAGCAGATGGAAGTTTAGTTATATTAGGAGATGTTAATTCAGGAGCAGAAGTAATGGCATCTGATAACATTGTAGTATTAGGAGCATTAAGAGGATTAGCACACGCAGGAGCAAAAGGAAATAAGCAGGCTATAATTGCGGCAGGTTTGATAGACACTGTACAAATAAGAATAGCTAACATAGTAAGAGAAATTGACAGAGATGAAGAGCCTTTGCATAAGCAAGCTTATGTATACGTTGTGGATAATCAAATAATAATTGAGTAAAAGTTGAAAATAATTAGCTTAAAAGTAGCATAATTAGTGCTAAAAATAACATGTAATCTTTAACGCCTTCTTGATAAAGAAAAAATAATAAGCCAAGAATAATAATATCATCTAGATAAAGTGAAATACCCAATATTTCAATAATCGGTTCTTCATTATTCATTGAAAAAGGATTTTGAAAATGAATAGGACCAAAACCAGTATATCTAGATGATTTATTTTGTTTTTTATCCATAGTATTTGTTTCGACTTTATTATTTAGAGTATTATTTATATCACTATTATCTATAACATTATTATTTTCATTACTAATAAATTTATCATAATTATTTCTTTGTGAATAAATATTATTTCTAGAATAATATTTATTCATATAAGGATACTGAAAAAAGGGGAAAATAGGCATTATTTAGGACTCTCCTTATTCTTTGAATTGTTAGAAGCATTTATATTATCTTCAGAAGTATTTTCTGAATTTCTATTATTTTGGTTGTTATTTTCATTATTAAATAAGCTAGTAATTTGAGCTATATTAAGTAGATTTGCATATTGGTCAACTTTTTCTCTTCTACTTTCTCTTAAATATGGCTTTAGAGAATGAAGTAAATTACTACTTGCGCTATTAGAGTTATTCATTTTGTCCATAACTGATTTCATTTTCATAATAGTATTCATATCAATATTACTAAAATCAAAAGAATTATTTGAGTTATGACTATTATTAGCAGAATTATTGTTAAAATTATTAGTATTTAAATTATTAGAATTCGAGTTATCATTATTATTTGAAGGATTATTTGAAGTGTTTTGATTATTGTTATTCATCATTGAGGAAAAATTTTGTATCATTTCAGGTGGAATTTGTGAAATAACATCATTTAGTTCACCTTTATTCATCATGTCTTTCAATTTATTAATTGTATTTTCATCAAAATTCATATTACTCAAAAAAATCACCTCTTATTTAAATATATTCTGAACTGTTTAATCTATGTTTATTATATGTTGCAAATTTGAAAAAGTTAATAATAATTTTGAAATGTGAATAAAAACTTAATGTCCTTTATGTAAAAAAAGTATAAGTAAAAACCTTTAAAATAATTGTCAAAGAATGCTGTAAAAAAATATAATTGAAAAAGGAAAAATAGTAGGAGGAAAAAAGAAATGGAACAAACAAAAGAAAATAAGGGAATAACATTAATAGCATTAGTGATAACAATAGTACTAAATTTCTCGTACCTCGAAATGGCCCGAATGAATAGATTTGAAAAAATATAAAACCTCGTGTATAA
>CALXCF010000002.1 GCA_944386755.1 uncultured Clostridia bacterium
AAATTACAAGATGTATCAGTTTTTTTAATAAAATACAAAAATTTACTAGAAGAATTAAATAGTATATGATATAATATAACCTAGAGTAAATTGAATAGTCGCTGGTAATTTCCGAAAGGAATTACGAGAGGAAAGTCCGGGCTCCATAGAGCAAAGATGCTAGATAACGTCTAGTGAGGGTGACCTCAAGGAAAGTGCAACAGAAAATAACCGCCTATGAGAAAAGGGTTCCCACAAAGCTTGCTTTGTGGGAGAGAGGAAGAACAACGAAATTATAGTTTAAGTTGAGCTTGCTCGAACTTAAACATAATGTAGTTCGTTCTGACGTAGGTAAGGGTGAAAAGGCGAGGTAAGAGCTCACCGCTATTATGGTGACATGATAGGTCAGTGTAAACCCCATCTGGAGCAACACCTTGCAAAGAAGATTAAGCCTGCTCGGCGCCTTCTTGATTTGTGTGGCTTGAGATAGATAGTGATATCTATCCTAGATAAATGACTATTTTAAATGACAGAACCCGGCTTACAGATTTACTCTGTTGAAAAATAATTACAATTTTTGTACATTGGAAGGAAATGAGTTAAAATGGAAAGAATAGATTTTTTAGCAACTGATGGAATAAATTTAAATGGATTTATATATAAAGCAGAGAATAATAGAAATAGCAAAAAAGTTATTCTTGCAGTACATGGAATGAGTAGCAATTGCCTTAAAAAAAGAGATGAAATAATTGCTAAAAAAATGAATGAAAATGGAATAGACTATTTTTGTTTTAATAATAGAGGTAGTGAATTAGTAAAATATATACGTAAAAACATAAATGGTAAAAAAGAAAAACACTTAGGTGGAACTACATATGAAGATGTACTAGAAGGATATGAAGATATAGTAGGAGCAATACTAAAATTAGAAGAGTTGGGATATAAAGAAATATATTTACAAGGACATAGCCTTGGTTGTACAAAAATTGTTTATACATATAATGAACTAAAAGAAGAGGAAGACAATATTTTAGAAAATGTTAAAGGTGTAATATTATTATCATTAATAGACATACCTTCAACCTTAAAAATATATTTAAGAGATAAATTTGATACATATTTAAATCTAGCAGAAGAAAAAGAACAAACAGGATTAAAAAATGAACTAATGCCAAATGATGCATTTATACATCCGATAAGTGTTAAAAGTTTTTTACGTTATGCAAGAGATAATAAAGAAATAGACTTTGCAAGATATAGTGAAGACAATGAATTTGAAAAGTTAAACAATATAGACTGTCCAATAATGATGAGATGGGGAAATAATAATGAAATGATATTGCAAAAAGCAGATGAATTAGTAGATTTACTTAATGAAAAAATTACTAATAATAAAAAAGATATTTCATATATTGACGGAGCAGATCATGGATATCATGATAGAGAAGAGATACTTGCAGAACAAATTTTAGAGTTTGTAAAATAAATTAATAAGACTTATATAATTAGAAGAATTGAAATTGAATTTTCAGTTCTTTTTTTACGTGCAGAAAAAATATCTGTAATATTTTATAAATAATGAGTAAAATCAAGAAATAATACAAAAATAGCAAAATAAGATAGCAGAACAAATAATCTACCACATAATCAACCTTGACTCAAAAGTGCTTTAATAGTAAACTATATAAAACTACAATCAAAAACATTTATAGAAAGGGTTTTCTGTAAAAAAAGAATAGTTTATAAATCATTTCTACAATAATATAAAAAATGAAAAATTAAGCGGAATATTTGTAGCATAATAGAGAAAACTATTCTTTACCTAAAGTACAATTAATATCATCAGTAAAACCTAAAATCCAAACAGGAGATACATCAAAAAGTTTGCCAATCTTTATCAACATTTCACGATCAATTTTTCTAATTTGTCCGTGAAGCATATTTACAAATAGTACCTTTTGACTTTATACCAAGAGCATTGGCCACTTGAGTATAAGTCAAGCCAGATTGTTTTACTAAAAAAGAAAATCTTTCAGCAAATACATTATCCAAGATAAGACCTCCTAATAATTTAATTAATACAATCAGTATAACATTTAAAATGTTTTTTGTAAATAGAGAATTCCACAATAATTTTACTAAAATGTATCATCAACGATGACAAAAATCAATTAAAACATTGACAAATATCAAAAAATAATATATCATGTTTCTCAAAAGGAAACGGTAAAAGGAGTAGATATGGAAGCAGAGGAAGTAGGAATTAAAGTCAAAAAATTAATGAAAATGCATCATTATACACAAAAAGCACTTGCAGAAAAGATGGGAATTACTGCTAAAACATTAGCAAGGAAATTAGCAGGTAAGCAAGAATTTTATGCTAGTGAGATTATTTCGATTACCAAAATTTTTGGATTAGGTATAAAAGAATGTGCAGAATTATTCTTCAATGTTAGAGATAAATAAAAAAATCTACATAATAATTGTATATTGGGTATGGACTTTTCCTATATTTTTCGATATAATATGAAAAATATAGGATTTTAAATTTTAAGTACTAACTGATTTGATTTTAGGAAGGAATGATAGAACATGTATGAAAGAAGTGCAATAGTTTTAGAAAGATACATACAAAAGATTTTTGAATTTGATAAAGCAAACAATTTAAAAACTAACTATAAAAATTTTTCAGAATTATTAGACGAAGTAGAAAAGTATCAAGAATTAGCCGAAAAAGAAGGAAAAATAATAAAAGAATTTGATGATACCGTAAAAGAAATAGAAAGTATTCAAGAAAAGCAAGGAAAAGTATGTGAAGAAAATCAAAAGCTAGAAAAAAATCGTAATCAGTTATTCATGGATTTAGGTGAAGACTCTAAAATTTTAGACAACAAATTCAAGAAAACAGAAAATGCAATAGAAGAAAATAATAGATACTTAAAAGAGCTGAGAGAAGATTTTATTAATTATTTAAGCGATTTTTCAAACAGACAAAAAGAAAGAAATAAATGTGAAAAAGCGAAAAGAATTGGAGAAGCAAATCATATATCATATATCAAAAAGATGCAAACCGAATTTCAAGCTATAGATGCGAAAAACGTAGCAATACTAAAAGAATTTATACATTCTGATAAAGATTCTATAAAGCAAGAATTAAATGAAGTAATGACTAAAAATGGTAAAAGTGAGAAAATAGGTTTTAATCAGGATGTATTAAAAATGGCTATTAAAGCAAGAATAAATATAGCTGAAAAAGAAGCTGAATGCTATGTATTAATCTATGACAAAATGAAAAAATTATTAATTGAAGTTGAAAATGAAAATTTAAAAATTGATAAATATAAAAAATACTTAAAAGATGTAAGTGTAAAGCTAGAATTTTTAGAAGCAGAAAAAGAATACATTTTTGGATTTTTAGATTATGAAAGAATGACTACAATTGCAGGAGTGAAAGCACATAAAAAGAGAATGGAAGAAGCCTGCCAAAACTTTGAATTAGATATGATTCAAATACACAATTTATATGAATTAATTCTAAGAGAAATAGCAAATAAATCAACTAAAAAAGCATATAAAGAGTTATATAATAAAACATATTTAAGAAATATTGAAGACAAAGAAAAGAATTTTGAAGAAGAAGTAAATAATATTAAAATTAATATGGGAACAGTTATAAATTCTAATTATTGGAGAATAGAAGGAATTAAAAACGTATATAATGTTTTCCAAGAAGAAGTAACTCAAAAATTCAATAAAGATTTATCGGAATATAAACTAGAGGAAATTACAGTACCAGAAGAAGATAATATTATTGAAAATAAAGCTGCTAATAACTCAAAATATAGTTCAAAAGACATTGAAACAGATGAGCAAGACTATGATGAATATGAAGATTACGAAGAAGATGAAGAAGACATCTATGATGAATATGAAGATGAATATGAAGATGAATATGAAGATGAATATGAAGATGATACTGAATATGATGAAGAAGAACTAGAAGACGAAGAATATGATAATGACTTTGATGAAGAAGATGACGATGATTACTATTATGATGATGACAATGACGAAGAAGAGGATGAAGAAGAATATGAAGATTACGAAGAAGATGAGTATGACTATGATGATTATGAAGATGATGAATATTTAGAATATCAAGAAGAAAATAAGAAAGAAAACAAAAAAGTTACTCGCAAAAAAAATCAGAATTCAAAAGAAAAAGAAGTAGAAGAAATTGATGATGATGCATGGGAAAAAGAAATAATACAACAATTAAATAAGAAAAGAACTTCTAAAAATAATACTAAAAAACAAAATACCAATATATTTGGAAAATTATTTAAAGATAAAAAAGAAAACAATAAAAAAGATAATAAAAGAAAAAATAGCAAAAAATTATAGAAACAAATTAAGGAGGCATTAATTTGAGCATAAAAGTATTGACAATTATAAATCCTACATCAGGAAAAGGGAATATAGCAAATTATGCGAATGAAATAAAACATAATCTTGAAAAACAAGATATGGAAGTTAGCATGCAATTAACAAAAGAAGGATACAATGCCAAAAAAATAATATTGGATAATATAGAAGGACAAGATTTAATATTAATATGTGGTGGAGATGGAACATTTAACGAAGCAGTATCGGCAATAATGGAATCAGGAGTACAAGTAAGTATTGCATATATTCCTTTAGGAACAACAAATGATTTAGCAAGAAGTTTAAACATGCCAATAAAAGATATATCAATAACAAGAAAATTGCTAGAGTCGAAAGCAAAAGTATTAGATATAGGAAAATTTAATGAAAATAGATATTTTACATATATCGCAGCTTTTGGAATTATGACAGATGTGTCATATAAAACATCTCAAAAAGAAAAAAATAAATTTGGAAAATTAGCATATTATATGAAAGCTATAAAAGAATTAATAAAAATACCAACATATAAAGTAAAAATAAAATTTGATGAAGAAGAACTTGAAGGAGAATTTATATATGGAGGAATAAGCAACTCAATGTCTATAGCAGGATTTAGATGGTTTAATGAAGAAGATATTGATTTATCAGATGGGAAATTTGAAGCAATTTTTATCAGAAAACCTAAAAAACTATCAGGATATTTTAGGTTATTGAATGATTTTAGACATAAGGATTACATGGTAAATAGAGACTTTGTATATTTTAAAGCAAGTAATATTCAAATACAAACAGACAAAAATGTTGCTTGGACTATTGATGGTGAATATGCAGGAGATTTGAACTTTGTAGAAATAGAAAATATAAACAAGGCAATCGAATTAGCAATATGTGAGGAGGATGAAAAATAAAAATGAACAAATATTATTTTACGTCAGAAAGTGTAACAGAAGGACATCCAGACAAATTATGTGACACAATATCAGACATGATTTTAGACGAATGTATAAAAAGAGATAAAAATGCAAGAGTAGCAATAGAAACATTTGCATCAGGAAATACAATAACAATAGCAGGACAAATAACATTAAAAGACAGATTACCAATAAGAAGTCTAGTAAGAGAAAAAATAAAAGAAGTAGGCTTTGATGATGAAAACATAGACATGAACTATAAAAACTGTAAAATATACACAAACATAACAAAGCAAAGTCCAGATATTGCAATGGGAGTTGACGTTGGAGGAGCTGGAGACCAAGGAATAATGTTTGGATATGCATCAGACGAAACAGAAAACTATATGCCATATGCAATAGACATGGCACATAAACTAGCAAAAAAATTAACAGAAGTAAGAAAAGAAAAAACAATACCATATCTAAGACCAGATGGAAAAACACAAGTAACAGTAGAATATGAAGACGAAAAGCCAAAAAGAATAGAGACGATATTAATATCAACACAACATGAGGCAGATGTAAAACAAGAAGATTTAAAACAAGATATAATAGAAAAAGTCATAAAAACAACTGTACCAGAAAACATGATAGATGAAAACACAAAAATATATGTAAATCCAACAGGAAGATTCGTTATAGGTGGACCTTTAGGAGATACAGGACTAACAGGAAGAAAAATAATAGTAGATACATATGGTGGATATGCACGTCACGGTGGTGGAGCATTTTCTGGAAAAGACCCAAGCAAAGTAGATAGGTCAGCTGCATATATGATGAGACATATCGCTAAAAACATAGTTGCAAATGGATATGCAAAAAAATGCGAAATACAAGTATCATATGCAATAGGAATGAAAGAGCCACTTTCAATATGTGTAAACACATTTGGAACAAGCACAAAAACAGAAGCGGAATTAGTAGATTTAATAAAAGAAAAATTTGATTTAACACCAGATGGAATTATAAAATATTTAGATTTAAAAAGACCAATATATTCTAAAACAACAAACTATGGACATTTCGGAAAAAATGATTTACCATGGGAAAAAATAATAAAAATTTAATGTCGCGTTGGGGACGTTTCTCCTGCGACATTTTTTAATGGAAAAATTTTAAAATAAAAATTTTGTCGAATATTAAATAAAAATATAAAAAACGGTAAAAATAAAATTGAATAAGGAGGTGTAACAATGAAAAATACAAAAAAATTAATAGTATTTTTAATTGCAATTTTTGCATTAATGTTGATAAGTCCAAACTTTAGCAATGCTGCAACACCAGTTACTGATGAAAGTTCTCTACTTAGTGCTATATCAAGTGCAGACTCAGGAGCAACAATTACATTACAAAACAATATAACAGTAACAGCACCTATAGTAATACAAAAAGAGTTAACAATCAATGGTAATGGATATACAGTTACAGGTTCAAGTGACTGGACATCAACATCAGGAAACCAAACAATGTTTACTGCACAATTTTCTCAAGGTAAACTTACATTAAAAAATATCAATTTACAAAATGGACCTAAATATGGTGTACAATCATATGATGGAGCAACAGTAATATTAGACAATGTTTCAATTACAGGATTTAGATATGGAGGAGTACTAGCTAATGGTGGTACAATTGAAGTAAGAGATTTACATTTAGGATATAATGGAACAGGTGCAAATAATGGTATAGAAATAGACAAAGGAGCAGCTGCAACAAATAATCCAACTTTAGTAATGAATGGAACATTAAAATCTGATACAAATGAAAATGTAGTAAGAGTTGCAGAAAATGGTAGTCTAACAGAATTTACTATAACTAATACACCTAATACAACAAATAAAGTTGTATTAACAGAAGATTCAGTAGCATTAACAGATGCAAATGATAATGTGATTTCAGAAACATCGGTACCAGATAAAGTAACTGTTAATGCAGATAGCCAAAAAGTTATAGTAACTATATATGCTAATAATGATGTAAATAGAATTACAGTAGATAAAGGGACAGCTATTACAGCAGATTTATTAAAATCTCATATTACAATAGCAGAAGGATATCAAATAGATGGTTTCTATACAGATGCACAATATACTACTGAATTTGATTTTAGTAAAACAATAGATACAGACACAAGTATTTATGCAAAAATTTCTAAAATTGAAAATACAGAAAATACACCACAAAAAGATGAAACTCCAAAAACGGGTGTAGAAAACTATTTAGGTATTGCATTATGTACAATATTATTCTCAACAGTAGCTATTTTATTCATGAAAAAGAAGGGTATAAGAGAATAGGCTAAATGTCTATTCTTTTACTATATTGGTGAAAATAATGAAAAAGAATTCTAAATCAAAAAGAAAAATTATATATTATTCAATATATACTATATTAGTTCTATTAATTATTTTATCAATCATATACATTGTAAATAATTTATTATCAAAAAAGCAAGCCATACAAGAAAGTCAATTACTAGACAAAGTAGAAATAGATGAAAATCAAGTAGAAGAAACAAACAAAATAACAGAAGAAATTGAAGAAACTACACAAGAAAATATACAAGAAACAAATAATCAAAATTCTGAAAGAATACTAAAAGTACAAAAACTTCAAGAAGAAAATTCTGATATTGTTGGATGGCTAGAAATAGAAGGAACAAGTATAAATTATCCAGTATTACAGGGAACAGATAATGAATATTATATGACTCATAATTACAAAAAACAAAAATCTAAAAATGGCTCAATATTTTTAACAAAAGATTATGACTGGTCAATACCAAGTAGCAATCTTCTGATGTATGGACATAATTTAAATAATGGAACGATGTTCCAAGAATTGTTAAAGTATGCGAAAGAAGAGTTTTATAAAGAACATCCAATTATTCGTTTTACAACAAATAAAGAAGATGCAGAGTATGAAATTATTTCAGTTTTTAAATCAAGAGTTTATTATAAAACAGAGAAAAATGTTTTTAGATATTATTTTTTTGTAAATGCAAACTCAGAAGCGGAATATAATGAATTTGTACAAAATGCAAAAAAAGCATCATTATATGATATTGATAAAACAGCAAAATTTGGTGACCAACTAATCACATTATCTACGTGTTCATATCATATAGAAGATGGAAGATTTGCAGTGGTGGGTAGAAAAACTAGAGGGTAGCATATTAGTTATTCTCTAGTTTTTTTATATCTTACAAAATTGTAAGATAAATGTAAGATTAAAGAATAGCAAAGGTATAAAAGATGATTTATAATATAGATAAAAGATAGGAAAGGAGAAATTATAATGAGCAATGTATTAGAAGTAAAAAACATTGAAAAATACTATGGAAACAAATCAAATCTAACAAAAGCAATCGATGGAATAAGTTTCAATATAGAAGAAGGAGAATTTGTAGGAATAATGGGAGCATCAGGCTCTGGAAAAACAACATTATTAAATTGTATTTCAACAATAGACAGAGTAACAGCAGGAAAAATCATTATAAATAACCAAGACATAACAAAGTTAAAAGGGAATAAACTAAACAAATTTAGGAGAGAAGAATTAGGCTTTATATTCCAAGACTTCAACTTACTTGACACTTTAACTGCTTATGAAAATATTGCTTTAGCATTAACAATCCAAAAAGTAAATCCTCATGAAATAGATAAAAAAGTAAAAGAGGTAGCAGAAAAATTAGAAATTTCCGATATATTAAATAAATATCCATATCAAATATCTGGAGGACAAAAACAAAGGGTAGCATCAAGCCGAGCAATTATCACAAATCCTAAAATGGTCTTGGCAGATGAGCCAACAGGAGCATTGGACTCAAAATCTGCAAGGCAATTATTAGAAACATTTGAACATCTAAACCAAAAATTAGGAGCAACAATTTTAATGGTTACACATGATGCTTTTACCGCAAGTTATGCAGACAGAATCATATTTATCAAAGATGGAAAGTTATTTAATGAACTTATAAAAGGTGAAGATACAAGAAAACAATTCTTTGAAAAAATAATCGAGGTACAAACACTTCTTGGAGGTGATTTGAACGATGTTATTTAAACTATCTATAAGAAATATGAAAAAGAGTTTTAAAGATTATGCTATATACTTTTTAACATTAGTATTAGGTGTAGCAATATTCTATATGTTTAACTCTTTAGACAGTCAACAAGCAATGCTTAAAGTATCTGAGTCAACAAGGTCAATGATACAATTAATGGTACAAATGATTGGAATGATTTCTGTATTTATTGCGATTGTACTTGGATTCTTAATCGTATATGCAAATAACTTCTTAGTAAATAGAAGAAAAAGAGAATTTGGTATATATATGACATTGGGAATGGGAAGAAGGCAAATATCAACTATCATATTATTAGAAACAATATTAGTAGGAATCTTATCTTTAGTTGTAGGTATTTTTATAGGTGTATTTGCATCACAGTTTATGTCTATATTAGTAGCAAAACTATTTGAAGCAGATATGACTGAATTTACATTTGTATTTTCAAAAGACGCCTGTATAAAAACTTGCATATATTTTGCAGTAATGTATTTAGCAGTTATCATATTTAACACACTGACAATTTCAAGATACAAATTAATTAATTTATTAACAGCTGTAAGAAAAAATGAAAAAATAAAAATGAAAAATCCTATCATATCAATACTTGTATTTATAGCATCAAGCATATTATTAGGATATGCTTATTACTTAGTAACAGGTGGAGTGCATGAGCTACAAACAGCTGAAAAACTATTAAAACCAATTTTAATGGGAATAGTAGGAACAGTAGGAATATTCTGGTCTTTATCAGGATTTATATTAAGAATTATACAAACAAGAAAAAACATTTACTTAAAAGGAACAAATATGTTTGTATTAAGGCAACTTCATAACAAAATTAATACAAATATAGCAAGTATGAGTATAATTTGCTTAATGTTATTTATGACGATTAGTGCATTATCTAGTAGCTTATCAATTCAATCAGCATTAGATTCTCAATTAGAAAAATTTACACCAGTAGATGTAAACCTATATAAACCAGCATATTTACCAGAAAGCTATGTGAACTCATATACAGAGCAAACTATATATTACACAGAAGAACAAAAGGAAGATTCAAAGAAACCAGTAAGCTATACACTTGAAACAAATGGATATGATATGAATAATTTGAAAGACATTATAGAAATTCCTATTTATGCGTTACCAGAATGGACAATGAAAGATAGTTTGGGAGATTATTATGAAGCCACAAAAAGTCAGTATCCAATGCTTAGTTATGAGATGTCTGAACCTATTATAAAACTTTCAGACTATAATAAGATAGCGGAGCTTTATGGAGAAGAACAATTCACATTAAATGATGATGAATATATTGTATTATGCAATTATGAGCAAATGAGAAATATAAGAAATCAAACACTGAGTACAAATTCAAATATAGAAATAAACGGAAAAACATACCATTCAAAATATAATGAGTGCAAAGATGGCTTTGTATATATGGCAACAACTGAAATAAATGCAGGAATTATACTAGTATCAGACAATTTTGAAATAGAAAATGAATATACAGAACAATACCTTTTAGTTGCAAATTACAATGCAGAAACAGAAGAAGAAAAACAAGAAATAGAAGAAACATTAATAGGCAGTGGAAATACAGAATTTTTTGAAAATATTAAAGAAAAAGGCATAAACCTTGATGGCTCTTCAAAAATCAGTATTGTAGAATCTAGCAAAGGATTGGCAACAATTATAATATTTATTGCAATTTATTTAGGAATTATATTCTTAATTGCAAGTTCAGCAATCTTAGCATTAAAACAACTTACAGAAAGTTCTGATAACAAACAAAGATATACAATATTAAGAAAAATTGGTTGTGATGAAAAGATGATAAACCAAGCCTTATTTAGACAAATATTTATTTTCTTTATGATGCCTTTAATACTTGCAATGATACATTCAATATTTGGAATTAAATTTATATTATCAATGTTAGAAGTATTAGCATCACCAGATGAACTACTACCTTCAATTATAGTTACAGCATTAATTATTGGTGTGATTTATGGAGTATATTTCTTGGCAACCTATCTAGGTAGTAAAAATATTATTAAAGAGGAGGAATAAAAATGGAAGAATTTAAAGAAAAATTACCAATAATTATTACGGTAATCATTGTAATAGCCTTGCTGGTTGGAGCATATTACTTTTTGGTAGTACACAAAGACTTGTATTATACTCAAATAGATAATACTAAAATAGAAGAAATTTCTGGAACAGATGATATGAAATATCAATACACATTAACAGCGTATAACAAAAATGGAAAAGAAAAAGAAATACAATTTAAAACCAGTAGAGAATTAAGAGAAGGAGCATATTTAGAATTAGATATAATGCAAATGAGAGGAGTAATAAACTGGAGAGAAGTACAAATAGAAGAACTTCCAGATGATGTGAAAACAGCAATGAATATTGAATAATTTTGAAAAAATAATGTAAAAAGAAATGTGGTGATAAAATGAAAAAGTTATTTAAAGTATTAATTTTCTTATTACTAATCGGAATTAGTATAGCTTTATTATTTGTAAATAATGGATATAATATGTATAAAGAGGCAATAGAGAAAACATCTCTTAAAGAAAAAGTTGCAGAAATAAGAGTAAAAGAAAATTATGCGGAATTTTCAGAATTACCACAGATGTACGTAAATGCAGTAATCAGTGTAGAAGATAAAAGATTTTACAAACATAATGGGATAGATGTGTTAGCAATAGGTAGAGCAGCCATAAATGATATAAAGGCAATGAGTTATGTAGAAGGTGGAAGCACCATAACACAACAATTAGCAAAGAATATGTATTTTACACAAGAAAAGAAAATGGAAAGAAAGATTGCAGAAGTATTTATGGCTTGGAAGATAGAAGACAATTATTCAAAAGAAGAAATATTTGAATTATATGTAAATAACATTTTCTTTGGAGATGGCTACTATACAGTAAAAGAGGCTGCTAGACGGATATTTTAATAAAGAACTAAATGAGATGACAGATTACGAATGTATATTACTTGCAGGAATTCCCAATGCTCCTTCAGTCTATGCACCAACTAAAAATCCAGATTTAGCAGAACAAAGGCAAAGACAAGTGATGGAGAAAATGATTGAAAACGAATATTTAACAGAAGTTGAAGCAAATGAAATATTAAAACAAGCAAAATAATAGTAAAGTTGTAGAATAATTTTCTTATTTATGATATTATTTAATAAAATATTTTTAACTTGGAGGAAACAGAATGAATATAGAAGAAACAATAAGAAATACGAACGAAGAAAATGAATCTAAAATTGATTGGACAAATGCTTGGAGCAAAAAATATCCAGTATTAGCAACATACCAACAAAAAGTAAATGTATCTGAATATTCATCAATAATTAGACAAATGCTAGATAGTTTAGCTAATGATTATGGATATAGCGAATTAGATAGCATGTTAGTCTTAAAAGACATACTTTATCACGAATGGAAAGATAAAAAATAGTAATTTATCTCGCAGATTGCAAATTTAAATTTTAAATAAAATGAGTAAATAAATGTATAAATTTAATAGGAGGTATATTACATGAGATTAACAATTAGAAAAATGCAAAAATACTTAAAAGAAAAGTACAAGAGAACAAAACCAGAAGATATGAAAAATACACAAAGGTATTTTTTAAAATTAATAGAGGAAGTAGGTGAACTAGCAGAAGCTATAAGGAAAGATCAGAGAATGATAGATAATAATATTAAGGGAACTATAGAAGAAGAACTGTCAGATGTTTTATACTACGTTTTAATGATTGCAAATACGTATGATATAGATTTAGAAGATTGTTTTAGAACTAAAGAAGAGTTGAATAGGATTAGATATGGACATACATTAAAAATAGATGATATACAAGAAGATGATGACAAATGATAAAATTATTAAAAAATAAACCATTCTGCTATGCCGAGCTAATGGTTTATTAAAACTATATCTTGGCAAAACCACGTTTGTGGATTTGTCATTTCCTATATTTATTATAGTATATTTATAGATAAAAAGTCAATAAAATATGCTAAATTTCATATGAAATTGTGTATAAACCAGAGTGACAAATTAGCGAATTATTAGAGTAGCAGTAGTTTGGTAAAATGTTAAAATACATTGCTTGTAGCAACGAAACTTTTATAATAAAATTTACTTAAAGAAAGGAGTGAATTTTATATGTTAAAAGATAATTTAAAAACTTTAAGAAAGAATAAAGGACTTTCACAAGAAGAATTAAGTATTAAATTAAATGTTGTAAGACAAACTGTATCTAAATGGGAACAAGGATTATCTGTTCCAGACGCTGAAATGTTAATATCTATATCGGAGGTATTTGATACTCCTGTTAGTACAATTTTGGGAGAAAATATTGATGACAAGGAAAAGAATGATTTAAAAGTAATATCAGAAAGATTAGAAGTTATAAATGAACAACTATCTATGCAACAAAAACAAAAAAGAAAAAGAACGATAAACTTCTTAATAATTATGGATGTATGCATCATATTACTTTTTATATTATTAGCAGTATTAGGTAGTCCGTATCAAAATTGGGATTATAATCATCCTGAGTGGGCTGTTATAGGAACTATATGGCAGGCTTTTGAATGGGTATTTTTTAAAATTGCACCAATTATAGTTATACTAATTACTTCAATATTAGGGATTGTATTTATAAAAAGAAATAAAAGTGAAATATGAAGCTCTACTAATCGTTGATTTCCTCACTCAACGATTAGTATGTTTACTTTTTAGAACAAGGGATTTACAATAGTATAAAAAAAGGAGGTAAGAAAAAATGAATCAAGTAAAAATTGGAAAATTCATTGCTCAATGTAGAAAAGAAAAAAATATGACACAAGCAGAACTTGCAGAAAAATTAAATATAACTGATAGAGCAATATCAAAATGGGAAACTGGTAAAGGTATGCCTGATTCATCTATAATGCTTGACTTATGTAATGAACTTAATATTAGTGTAAATGAATTGTTAAGTGGGGAAGTGATAGAAATGGAAAATTATGATAGAAAAGTAGAAGAAAATTTTATTAAATTACAAAAAGAGAAAGAAGATAGTGATAAAAGATTATTGTTTACTGAAACAGTAATTGGTAGTATTATTACTATATCATTTTTACTAATGATATTTTTATCCATTTTTGCTATTGAAAATATTATATGGAAAGTAGTTACAATAACTATTGGTATTATTATTTTTATAATAGGAATAGGAAGCTGTCTTTTAATTGAACAAAAAGCAGGATATTATCAATGTGATAATTGCAAATATAAATATATTCCAAGTTATAAACAAGTCTTATTTGCAATGCACTCTGGTAGAACGAGATATATGAAATGTCCTAAATGTCATAAAAGAACTTGGAATAAAAAAGTAATTGATTAGAATAAAAAGGTGGTTTAAAATAGTGAAAATAAGTGATTTGAATTCAGAATATGATAAATTACAACAGCAATATGGAGCGAAAGAATTAACATCAATATATAATGGTGGATGTACAAATAATCCAGATATTTGTTTTGTGTTTATGAATCCAACTGGTAGGAATATTGCTTCTTATCCTAATTGGAAAGGTAGAAAGTCTCCATGGATAGGAACTAAGAATATATGGAAATTATTTTATAAAATTGGATTGCTTAATGAAAATATATATGAAGGTGAGGCGTATGGTAGAAATACAAGCATTAATTACAACAATATACATATTATTTTTTTCTTTAATAGGTGTAACTATCATTACGTTTGCCTTAATTATTGCTTTAGTAGTAATTATTAGCAAACAAAAATAACCAACAAAAAACACATCTGTAAAACTTTGCCGAGTTTGATGTGTTTTTTGCATATCTAATCGAGGTAAGCCACCTTTGTGGTTTCTCCATTTCCTATATTTATTATAAACTATTTATGAGTAAAGAGTCAAGATATATAATAAAATTTTATAACAACAGAAAAATATAAATTCTCACGACAAATTCCAAGTTATAAACAAGTCTTATTTGCAATGCACTCTGGTAGAACGAGATATATGAAATGTCCTAAATGTCATAAAAGAACTTGGAATAAAAAAGTAATTGATTAGAATATTGAAGATATTAAGAACTACTTAAAATTGAAAGTGGTTCTTTTCTTAATGTCAAAATTTTTATAAAAAATATTGACATATAATTATAAAGTGTTATAATTGAAACATAACAGACATAACATATATAACAGTAAGGAGGGAAAATATGAATATAATATTAAGTAATAATAGTAATGTACCAATTTATGAACAAATAGAGAATGCCATAAAAGAAGCTATATTTTCCAATGAATTAAAAGAAGAAGAAATGTTGCCATCAGTGAGAAATTTAGCAAATGATTTAAAAATTAGCTTTTTAACTGTAAAAAGAGCTTATGATGAATTAGAAAAAGCAGGATTTATAAAAACAGTTCAAGGAAAAGGAAGTTATGTAGCTCCTAAAAACATAGAACTAATTAAAGAAGAAAAGCTAAAGGAAATACAAGACTATATTGAGAAAATATATAGTATTTCAAAAATGGCAAATATTCCAGAAGAAGAAGTAAAAGAATTATTTAGAATTATATTTGAGGGGGATTTATAGTATGGAAAATAGTATTGAATTACAAAATGTTTCAAAAAAGTATAAAGATTTTGAACTTAAAACTATTAGCTTTAATGTACCACAAGGTTGTATAGTAGGACTAATTGGAGAAAATGGAGCAGGTAAGACTACTACAATTAAATCTATATTGAATATTACTAAATCAGAAGGAACTATAAAAATATTTGGAAAAGATAGTGTAAAAAATGAAAAAGAAATAAAAGAAGAAACAGGAGTAGTGTTAGATGATAGTTTTTTATCAGAGTATTTAACTGCAAAACAGGTTAATTCCATCATGAAAGAATTTTATAAAACCTGGAATGAAGAAAAGTATATAAGTTTATTGAAACAATTTAATTTACCAACAGACAAATTAATAAAAGACTTTTCAAGTGGTATGAAAATGAAGTTAAAAATTGCAACAGCAATATCACATAATCCAAAACTCTTAATATTAGATGAACCAACAAGCGGACTTGACCCAGTTGTAAGAAACGAAATTTTAGATATATTTAGAAAATATATAGAAGAAGATGAAACCAGGTCTATATTGTTATCAACTCATATAACAACAGATTTAGAACATATATCAGATTATATTGTATTTATTGAAAAGGGAAAAATGATATTTAATTTACCAACAGATGAATTACTAGAAAACTATGGAATAATTAAATGTAGCAAAGAAGATTTTACAAGATTGAACAAAAAAGATTATATCGCTTACAAAAAAGGAAAATATCAATATGAAGTATTAACAAGTAACAAAAACAATATTAGAAATAGATACAATATTACAACCATTGATAAACCATCCATTGAAGATATAATGTTACTTTATATTAAGGGGGAAAAATAAGTATGATAAAGGGATTATTGAAAAAAGATTTATTTAATTTAGCAAGTTATAAAACATCATTAATTATAATCATTGTGTTTTGTGGAATTGCAATAATAGGAACAGATGCAATTAACCTTGCACCAACCGTGATTTGTGCAATAGTTGGGATGATTTCTCTTTCTACATTTAGTTATGATGAAATATCAAAATCTAATAAATATATTTTAACACTACCTACAAATAGAAAAGAAATAGTAAAAGAAAAATATATTTTAGCAATAGGAGCAACAATATTTGGTGGTTTATTAGGAATACTGCTAACTATACTTGTTGTAAATGTAATGAATTATATAAGACCAGAAAACATGATAAATCTTGACTATAAAATTTTAATCACAACTGCATTAGGAGGAATATTTTGTATTTCATTATTACAAGCTATACAAATTCCTAGTGTATTTAAATGGGGTGCTGAAAAGGGAAGAATCCAAATGTTTATTTCTCTATTCATAATAATTGCAGTAATTGGTGGTATATACTTTTTGGTAACAAAGTTTAATATTAATATAAATATAGAAATGTTAAGTGATTTTATTAATAAATTTGGATTAATTATTTTAATAGCACTTATGGTTGTTATGTATTTTGTATCTTATAAAATAGCATATAAAATATATAGAAATAAAGAAGAATAAGCTATATATAATCTTCAATATATATAGCTTTAGCAAGATAAGGAGTAATCTCATCAATATCATACCATCCAGAACTCTTACTATCATTCTCTAAACCATTTGGATTAGAAACATAAACCATATTATTGCCATCAGTGGCAAGAAGAACCATATAATGAGAAGCGGTAGTCCAACGATTATCAGTTGGACTATTCCAAACACAAACAACAACAGGTCTATTTGATTGTAAATGCTCAATAATAGACTTATCTGATAAATGAACAGAGTCATAATAAAAATCAGAATTTTTTAAACCAAAAGTTGAAGACAATTCATGAGAAAATTTATCATAATCCATTACAGGATAATACATCTCTCTTAAATCTTCTGGAGTATAATCTTTTCCGTAACCACTTAAGATAATAGACATCACAGTTATACCACAACCATTTTCAGCCATAGTACCACCCCAATATTCCTTATTACTCCAAGAAGAATTACCATTTTGTTTATATTCAATATATGTCTTTTTATAATTATCTTCCGTTGTAAAGCTAGTAAAATAACCATCCTTATTTTTAACTTTTTCTTGTCCTATTCCAGAATAATTCTTATTTGTATCTTGTTTTATTACTTTATAGCCACTAGAAAAATTAAAAATATCTAAATTTTGACCAATAGTAGAAAATATGAAATTATTAGTTAAAAAATTATAATATAAGTAAGAAATTAGAATTATAAACAATACCAAAACTATAATTCTTTTTTTATTCAATTTTCTTTTATTAATTCTTTTCAATTCAATTCCCCCTTAACCTGAAACAATTATAACCAAAAGAAATAAAGATAGCTTTAATAAACCATTAATAATTTCTTAAGTTTTTCTTACAATCAAAGGAATAAAGCACAAAAACAAAATAATTATGTTATAATCAAAGACAGGGGGAAGATTAAATGAATGTTTTAATATTAGATGATGAAAAAGAAATCGCAGATTTAGTAGAAGTATATTTACAAAATGAAAATTACAATGTTTATAAATTTTACACATCAGAAGAAGCAATAAAATGTATAGATACAGTACCTTTAGATATTGCAATATTAGATGTGATGATACAAGGCAAAAATGGATTTGAAATATGTAGATATATAAGAGAAAAGAAATTAAAATTTCCTGTTATAATGCTAACTGCAAAAATAGAAGATAATGATAAAATAAAAGGATTAACTATAATGTCTATTATACGAAAAAGAAATAGACTTAACTCCAATAGAATTTGACATATTGCTATATCTAGCAAGTAATAGAGGAAAAGTAATAAGTTCAGAAGAATTATTTGAAAAAGTTTGGAAAGAAAAATACTTTGATAGTAATAATACCGTAATGGTACATATAAGAAGAATAAGAGAAAAACTAAATGAAGATTCAAAAAATCCAAAATTCATAAAAACAGTGTGGGGAGTGGGATATAAAAGGGATATTGTAGTATATATCTATATAATAATAGTTTTATCAGTTGTTATATTTAGATTCATTTCAAAATATATAGATGATATAAATCAAGTATATAATTCATTAGACTTAATATTAAAAGAAGACAATGAAACTATTAAATTACCTAATGAAGTCAGTGAATTTGCTGAAAAGTTAAATGATATAAAATACAACTATATTGCTAGTAAAAATAGTGAAAGAGACGCACAACAAAAAAAGAATGATTTAATAATGTATATGGCACATGACTTAAAAACTCCACTTACTTCAATCATTGGATATCTAACATTGCTTTCAGAAGAAAAAGATATATCAAAAGAATCACAGGAGAAATATATAAAAATTGCTTTAGATAAATCTTTGAGAGTAGAAGAATTAACAAATCAATTCTTTGATATAACAAGATATGACTTACATTCTATGCCAATTAACAAGAAAGAAATAAATATATCTTATTTATTAGAACAACTAGTTGATGAATGTTATCCCATGTTAGAAAAGAACGATTTAAAATGCAACCTAGATATACCAGATAAGGTCATGTATTTAGGAGATGGAGATAAATTAGCAAGAGCTTTTGATAACTTACTAAAAAATGCTATAAATTATAGCTATAAAGGAACTACAATTGAAATAAAACTTGAACAAATAGAAGATAAAATAAAAATAATGTTCAAAAATAAAGGAGATAAAATTCCTGAATACAAACTTGATAAAATATTTGAAAAATTTTATAGGGGCGATGATTCAAGAACAAGTTCTACTGGTGGAGCAGGACTTGGGCTTGCTATAACAAAAGAGATAATAGAGTTACATGGTGGAACTATAAGTGTAAAAAATGATGATGAATATATAGAGTTTGAGGCCATATTTTAATAAAATTATATATTAAGTTAATAATAAATAATAAGACATATTTAATTAAAAAATCAACTGAAAGATTTTTCAAAAATAGTAAAATCTTTCAGTACAAGTGAAAGATTTTGTTGACAAAAGAAAAAACTTTCAGTATAATGTTTGTAGAGGTGAATGTTTATGATTTATAGAGAACATTATATAAGACCTGTTCGTGAATTTTATGATTCAGACCTAATAAAAATTATAACAGGAATAAGACGTTCAGGAAAATCAGTTATTCTTGAACAAATTAGAAATGAAATAAAACAGAAAACAGACAATGTAATATATTTAAATTTTGAAGATAAAAGAATTTTAGCTAATATTTCAAATAGTAATCTTTTGATTGATTATATTGAAAATAATAGAAAAGATGGAAAATGTTATATCTTTTTAGATGAAGTGCAGATGTTAGATAATTGGCAAGAAGCATGCAAAACATTAAGATTATATAATAATTCAATATTTATTACCGGTTCAAATTCAAAATTACTATCAAAAGAATTTACAAAAGAATTAAGTGGTAGATATGTTGCTTTTAGAATAAGACCATTTGTTTATAAAGAAATCCTAGAATACACGAAGGAACTTGGTAAAGAATGTAGCATTACAGATTACCTAATATGGGGAGGATTTCCAAAAAGATTTGAATTTGATACAGAGGAAGCGAGACTGAGATATTTAAACGATTTAGATGATACAATAGTTATTAATGATTTAATAAATAGATATAAGATAAAAAAAGAAAATTTATTTAAAAATTTTGTGAATTATATCTTAAGGTCAAATGGTAGAATAGTATCTGCTAAATCAATTCATGATTATATAAAAGGGAAAAATGAAAATTGTTCTATAAATACAATCATTAAATATATAAGTTATTTAGAAGAAGCGTATATAATTGAATCAGTTAAACAATATTCAACTAAAACCAAAAGTGAGCTTGCATATTATTCAAAAATATATGATACCGACGTAGCTTTTAATTCAATCAGATGTATGGATAATAGATATGATTTAACTCATAATTTAGAAAATATAGTATATAATGAACTTATTTATATGGGTTATAATATAAATGTATTTAATAATAATGGAAAAGAAATAGATTTCCTTGCTCAAAAAAACAATAAACAATATTATATACAAGTTGCATATAGTGTAGCTGAAGAAAAAACATATAACCGTGAGTTTTCTGCATTTGCGAATATAAATAATTTATCACAAAAAATCATTATTACTAATGACGATATTGATTATTCAACAAGCACAGTAAGACATATTAAATTAAAAGATTTTTTAGTAATGGATTCGTTAGAAAATAATTAAAATAAATATTTATCAAAAGGAACTATAAATATAGTTCTTTTTCATATTAATATCACTTTAATTTTGTATTAATCTTTTCTTAAAAGCCGCTATTTTAAAATTTATTATGGTATTATAAAAGTATAATAAGAGGAGAATATAGCTGAATTATGAAAGCTATTTTTCTCCTCTTTACTCATTTAACAATCTATTTATATAAAAGTGTTACTTTACGATTATTTACTTCAATCAATTTTTCCTCTTTCAAATGTTTTAACTCTCTAAACATAGCAGACCTGTTAATAGCAAGATAATCAGCCAAATCCTTAAAAGAAAAAGACAAAAAAATATTATTATTCAAATGCCCCTTTTTATACTCCATCTCAAAATACTCAAGAAGTTTTTCCCTAATTTGTTTCTTCTCTAAAACCTTAATTCTTTCATTTTTCTCTTTCATCTTAATATTTATAATATCAAACAAATTCCTAAAAAAAATATTAAAATAATTATGATTCAAATTTTGCGGATTAATCAATTTATCATAATCAATAACCAAAACATCAGTATCCTGTTTTGCAATAATTTGATAATTTTCGCTATTAGTCAAAGAAACATTAGTACCAAAAACACTATCTTTATAAAGATTATCTATTACAATTTCATTTCCATTATATTCAATATTCAAAATTTGAGCATATCCCTCTAAAATAATTCCAACAATATTTTCATTTTTTATAGTAGGCAAAATCTCCTGATTTTTATTGAATTTATAGACGTGAACGCCTAGTAAATCAAACAATTTATTTATTTGAGATTTTGTCAAACCCTCAAAAGGAGTAGCCATAACCATCACCTGAAAAATATTTTAACAAAAAAATAAAAAAGGTGCAAGTGCAACTTGTATAATTTAAAAATTATATATAATATTTAGACATGAAAAAAATAAAAGGAGGAACAAAAGAGATGAAAATTGTAAAAAGAGATGGACACATTGTAGACTACGACCCAGAAAAGATTAGAATAGCAATAGGAAAAGCAAATGATGAGGTTAAAGGAAAGAAAAAAGTAACTAAAGAACAAATTGAAGAGATTATTCAATATATAGAAGAATTAAATAAAAAGAGAATATTAGTTGAAGATATCCAAGACATAATTGAAGAAAAATTGATGGAATTTGATAAATATGAATTAGCTAAAAAATATATTACATATAGATACACAAGAGAGTTAGTTAGAAAAGCAAATACAACAGACAAATCAATAAAAGAATTAATAGAAGGAGAAAATGAATACTGGAATAGTGAAAACTCAAATAAGAATGCACAAGTAGTAACAACACAAAGAGATTACTTAGCAGGAATAACAAGTACAGACATTACAAGAAGATTTTTACTTCCAGAAGAAATAGTTGAAGCACATGATAAAGGAATTATCCACTTCCATGATGCAGACTATTTTGCACAAAATGCTTTACACAATTGTGAATTAATTAACTTAGATGACATGTTACAAAATGGAACGGCCATCAATGGAGTAATGATAGAAAAACCACATAGATTCATCACAGCAGCAACAATCGCAACTCAAATTATCTTAGCAGTTACATCATCAAGTTATGGAGGAGCAACAGTTTCATTATCACATTTAGCACCATTTGTAAGATTAAGCTATGAAAAATACTATAAGAAATATCAAAAAAGAAATTTGAGCAAAGAAGATTGTGAAAAATTTGCAAGAGAAGATACTAGAAAAGAAGTTGAAGATGGAGTACAGACCTTTAATTATCAAGTAAATTCTATGACAAATACAAATGGACAAGCACCATTCCTATCAGTAAATATGTATTTAGGAGAAACAGAAGAATATAAAGAAGAACTAGCAATGATAATTGAAGAGTTTTTAAAACAAAGAATATTAGGATTTAAAAACGAGAAAGGTGTATATATAACACCAGCATTCCCAAAACTTCTATATGTTCTTGAAGAAGATAATATACATGAAGACAGTAAATATTGGTATTTGACAAAACTTGCTGCTGAATGTACAGCAAAAAGAATGGTTCCAGACTATATCTCAGAAAAGGTAATGAAAGAATTAAAGAAAAATGAACTAGGAGATGGAGAATGTTATCCATGTATGGGATGTAGGTCATTCCTTACTCCAGATAGAACCATGAACTTAGGAAATATCGCAAAAGCTAAAAACTATGTTGAAGGCAAAGGAAAATATTATGGAAGATTCAACCAAGGAGTTGTTACAATAAACTTACCAGATGTTGCACTTTCTGCTGATGGCGATATGGATGAATTCTGGAAAATATTTGATGAAAGATTAGAGTTATGCCACAAAGCTCTACAAATCAGACATAAAAGATTAAGTACAGTAACAAGTGATGTAGCACCTATTTTATGGCAAAATGGAGCTTTAGCAAGATTAGAAAAAGGTGAGTCAATTCATGAATTACTACATCATGGATATTCAACAATTTCTTTAGGATATGCAGGATTATATGAATGTGTAAAAGTTATGACAGGACATTCTCATACAGATAATGGAGAAGGAAAAGAATTCGGTCTAAAAGTTATGCAACACTTAAATGACATGACTAACAAATGGAAGAAAGAAGAAGATATTGATTATTCTGTTTATGGTTCACCAATAGAATCTACAACATATAAATTTGCTAAATGCCTAAAAGAAAGATTTGGAACTGTTAAAGGAATAACAGATAGAGGATATGTAACAAATTCATACCATGTACCAGTATTTGAAGAAATAGATGCTTTCTCTAAATTGAAATTAGAAAGCGAATTCCAAAAATTAAGTCCAGGTGGAGCTATTTCATATATTGAAACACCAAACTTACAAAATAATTTAGATGCAATAATAGAAGTTATCAAATTTATCTATGATAATATTATGTATGCAGAGCTTAATACTAAATCAGATTATTGTCAAAAGTGTGGTTACACAGGAGAAATTTTAATTGATGATAATTTAGAATGGTATTGTCCAAATTGTGGAAATAGAGACCATAACACTTTAAATGTTGCAAGACGTACTTGTGGTTATATTGGAACTAATTTCTGGAATAAGGGTAGAACTCAAGAAATAAAAGAAAGAGTTTTACATATAGATAATAAGGAGGCATAATTATGAGATACAATCTAATTAGAAAAATGGATATTTCAAATGGACCAGGAGTAAGAGTATCTATATTTATGCAAGGATGTCAATTCCATTGTAAAAATTGTTTTAATCCTGAAACTTGGGACTTTGAAGGTGGTAAAGAATTTACTGATGATACGGTTAATAAAGTATTAGATTTATGTGATAGAGATGAAATAAAAGGGTTATCTATATTAGGTGGTGAGCCTATGAATCCGTTAAACATAGAAGGTACTACAAAACTTGCAAAAGCTTTTAAAGAAAAATATCCAAATAAAAATCTATGGGTATGGTCAGGATATAATTTTGAAAAAGATTTAAAAGATAAAGAAGTTTTAAACTATGTTGATGTATTAGTAGATGGAACATATCATGATGAATTACATTCTCCTATTTTAAAATGGAAAGGTTCATCAAATCAAAGAGTTATAGATATTCCAAAGTCATTAAAAGAACATGAAACTGTTATATTAGAATAAATCTTAATTTATAAAAGATAACATTTTGACGAGCAAGTAGTTAGTTGATAATTACTTGCTTTTGTGTTAGAGTATATAAGGAACTATATGTTTAGTTTCAGTAGCGGCAATATTATTCATTATAATAAAAAATAAAAAAATAGGTATTGCAATTTGGATTAACTTAAGTGAAACATATTATCCAAAGTTTGGATATGTTTCAGCAATACAATATGGAATAAAAGCACCTTTTGAAGTATCTAATGAAAACTTTATGGCTATAAAACTAAATGACACAGATATAGAAATAAAAGGCACTGTTCAATATGCAAAAGAATTTGGAATATAAATAGGAGGAATAAAATGCAAAAAATTCTAATAGTCGAAGATGATAAAAAATTAAGACAAGAACTTGAAACATTCTTAAATAAAAATGGATTTCAAGCAAAAGGATTAGAAAAATTTGATAATACCATACAAGATATATTAAATGAAAAAGCAGATTTAGTATTGCTAGATATAAATCTGCCATATGCAGATGGAGAATTTGTATGTAAGGAAGTAAGAAAATTATCAAATGTACCTATTATCATGGTAACAAGCAGGGACAATGAGATAGACGAGCTAATGAGCTTAAATTATGGGGCAGACCAATATGTAACAAAACCATACAACATACAAATACTACTTGCTAAAATAACAGGATTATTAAAAAGAAATGAAAACTCAGGAAGAAATCCAGAAAAAATTGATTGTAATGGATTTATATTAAATGTAGCAGAAAGAGTAATAGAAAAAGATAACAAAAAGATTGACTTGACAAAAAATGAGTATAGCATTTTATATTATTTAAGCACTCATAAAGAAAAAGTTGTATCAAGAGATGAAATTATGGATTATTTATGGGAAAGTGAAGAATTTATTGATGATAATACACTAAATGTAAATATAAAAAGGTTAAGAACAAAGTTAGAAGAATTAGGAGTAAAAGATAAAATAGAAACAAAAAGAGGACAGGGGTATTTATTAAAATGAAATTTAGAGATTTTATAAAAGACAAGATATTGCTAATTGTAACCGTAATATTAGCTCTAATCAGTATAGAAATATTATTACTTGCTTATAATATTGGAATAATCGCACAAATATATATTGCCATAATAATCATTTTAGTAGTAGGAATTTCAATTTTTGTAGAATATAAAAACAAGCAACATTTTTATAATCAACTAAAAACAAACATGGACGAATTAAATGAAAAATATTTAATTTCAGAAATTATCAAGACACCAAACTTTATAGAAGGAAAAATTTTGAAAGAAACAATACAAGATACTGGGAAGTCTATGTTAGAAAACGTAAACTACTATAAAAATATTCAAGAAGAATACAAAGAATATATTGAATTATGGATTCATGAAGTAAAAATTCCAATAGCTGCAAGTAAAATGATTATTGAAAACAATAAAAATAGTGTAACAAAAAGTATTGATGAAGAATTAGACAAAGTCGAAAATTACATAGAACAAGCACTATTTTATGCAAGAAGCAATGCAGTAGAAAAAGATTATATTATAAACAAAACTAATTTAAAAGAAATAGTATCAGGTAGCATCCTAAAAAATAAAACTACATTACTTAATGAAAAAGTAGCATTGGAGTTAAAAGATATAGAGCAAGAAGTATATACAGATAGTAAATGGGCAACATTTATAATCAACCAAATCATACAAAATGCTATTAAATACTCTAAAAAAGAAAACAAGAAAATAGAGATATATTCTAAAATAAAAAATGATAAAGTAATTCTATACATAAAAGATAACGGAATTGGTATAAAAAAAGGCGAAATAACAAGAGTATTTGAAAGAGGATTTACAGGAGAAAATGGAAGAATTGTTGGACAAAAATCAACTGGCATCGGTTTATATTTATGCAAAAAATTATGTGATAAATTAGGTCTTGGTATAGAACTAAATTCAGAAAAGAATATAGGAACAGAGGTAAGAATTATTTTCCCTAAAAATAGTTATACAAACTTTTTATAAAAATATCGATACTAAAGTAGGTGATATTAAATGATTTATACAACACGCTATAAATCTCCAATAGGAGACTTATTACTAGCAAGTAAGGATAACAAACTAATAGGATTATGGATTGAAGGGCAAAAATATTATAAGTCTAATTTTTCAGAAGAAATGAAAGAAAACGAAAATGATAAAACACTAGTTAAAGCAAAGAAATGGTTAGACAGATATTTTAACAATGAAAAACCAAGTATACAAGAATTAGAATTAAACCCAATGGGAAGCGAGTTCAGAAAAACAGTTTGGAAAATATTATGCGAGATACCTTATGGCAAAGTAACCACATACAAAGAAATTGCTGAAGAAATTGCAGAACAAAAAGGAATTGATAAAATGTCAGCACAAGCAGTTGGAGGAGCTGTTGGACACAATCCAATTTCAATAATAATTCCATGTCATAGAGTGGTAGGAACAAATGGAGATTTGACTGGATATGCAGGTGGAATAGATAAAAAGAAATATTTATTAGAACATGAAAAAAACAGTGATATGTAAAAATATCAAAAAAGTATTGACTTGGAGTAAACTCTAAGTGATATATAATTATATATAAAATCATATTTTTTAAAATATGAAAAGAAAGGAAGGATGGAAAATGGAGAAATCAAAAGTTTTCTTTACAAAGGAGATTACTTCAGAAAATCTAATTAAAATATATGAAGCATTAGGAGAAGAATTAAAAGGAAAAGTTGCAGTAAAATTATCAACAGGAGAAGCGGGAGGACATTATTTCTTAAATCCAAATTTAATAAAAGACCTAATTCATAAAGTAAATGGAACAATTGTAGAATGTAATACCGCATATAGCGGAAAAAGAAATACAACAAAAGACCATTGGGAAACAATAAAGGACCATGGATTTTTAGATATTGCAAAAGTAGATATTATGGACGAAGAAGGAGACATGCCAATACCAGTAGAAAACGGAGTACATCTAAAAGAAAATTATGTCGGAGAGCATCTTAAAAACTATGATTCAATGTTAGTATTATCACATTTTAAAGGTCATGCAATGGGAGGCTTTGGAGGAGCTCTTAAAAATATATCAATAGGAATAGGCTCTTCAAATGGAAAAGCATGGATTCACACTGCAGGAAAAACAAAAAATCCAGCAGAATTATGGGATAATTTACCTGAACAAGATGATTTCTTAGAGTCAATGGCAGATGCTTGTAAAGGTGTAATAGATTACATGGGAAAAGAAAATATGGTATATATAAATGTCGCAAACAATTTATCTGTTGATTGTGACTGCGACTCAAATCCACATGCACCAGAAATGGCAGATTTAGGAATATTTGCCTCATTAGACCCAGTAGCATTAGACCAAGCTTGTTATGATGCAGTTGTAAATGCGAAAGATGAAGGAAAGAAAGCCTTAATCGAAAGAATGGACTCAAGACATGGAATTCATACAGTAGAAGCAGCAAACAAGTTAGGGCTTGGAAATAGAGAGTATGAAATAGTAAATATCTAATAAGGAGGAAAACATGAAAGTTTTATACTTTGACTGCTCAAGTGGAATCAGCGGAAATATGACACTAGGAGCTTTACTAGAAATCGTTGGAGATGACAACTATTTATTAGATGAAATTAAAAAATTAAATATTGATGGATATAAAATAGAAATATCAAAAAAAGTAAAAAATGGAATTACAGGAACTCATGTTGATGTTATTTTAGAACACCAACATGAGGAACACCATCATGGACATGAGCATCATCACCATGAACACAGAAACTTAAATGATGTATATTCTGTTATTGACAACAGTTCAATAGATGAAAAAAGTAAAGAACTATCAAAAAGAATTTTCTTAAGAGTAGCAAAAGCAGAGTCAAAAGTTCACAATAAACCATTAGAAGAAGTACATTTTCATGAAGTAGGAGCAATAGATTCAATTATTGATATAGTAGGTACAGCTATTCTTATAAACAAAATAAACCCAGACAAAATCATATCAAGTATAGTTAATGATGGGCATGGATTTATAGAATGTGCGCATGGTACAATGTCTGTTCCAGTACCAGCTACAAGTGAAATATTTGCAAATTCGAATGTTAAATTCAGGCAAATAGATATAGATACAGAATTAGTTACACCAACTGGAGCAGCAATTATAGCAGAACTTGCAGAAAAATTTACAACTTTACCTGCAATGACAACAGAAAAAATAGGTTGGGGAGCAGGTTCAAAAGACTTGAAAATACCAAATGTTCTAAAAGTATATTATGGAGATAAAGATGTTCAAGAACAAAATGAAAAAATTGCTGTTATAGAAACAAATATAGATGATTGTAGTGGAGAAATATTAGGATACACTCAAGAAGAAGGAAAATGATAAAAATAACATTGTATTGTAGGAGCGTGTTAATTTATGAGTTTAACAATAAATATTTATTATACTGGAGAGAATGGAGCAGCCAAAAGGTTTGCAGAGGAGATGGTAGAAAAAGGAGTTGTAGATAGAGTTAGAGCTGAAGAAGGAAATAAGAAATATGAGTATTTCTTTCCAATGGATGATAAGGAGACAGTTTTATTAATAGATAGATGGGAAAGCCAGGAAGCATTAGATGCACATCACAAATCTCCAATGATGAAAGAAATAGCAGATTTGAGAGATAAATATCATCTTCACATGAAAGTAGAACAATTTGTAGAAAGAAAATAAACCAGATTTCAGACGAAGATGAGCTAATTTGATGGCTATCAATTAAGAACACATAGAATTGGATGTATTCATTTTTTATGTGTTCTTATATTTACTACAAATTTAATATAATAATAAAAAGAAGGAAAAAATTTGGATTTATCCTACAATTTATAAAAAATACTACACAAACTAAAAAAAGTATGATAAAATATTTTAGAATTAACAAATTAATAAATTTGCTAAAAATAATATAAATAAAAACAAAAATCAAAAGGAGGAATAAAAATGTCAGGACACAGTAAATGGCATAACATACAAGCCAAAAAAGGAAAAGCAGACGCAGCAAGAGGAAAAATATTTACAAAACTAGGAAGAGAATTATTAATAGCAGTAAAAGAAGGTGGACCAGACCCAGCAGGAAACTCGAAATTAAAAAATGTAATAGCAAAATGTAAAGCAGCAAACATGCCAAATGACACAATAAATAACGCAATCAAAAAAGCATCAACAAGCAATGAAAACTATGAAGAAATAACATATGAAGGATATGGACCAAATGGAGTGGCAGTAATTGTAGAAGCTGCAACAGACAACAAAAACAGAACAGCAGCAGATGTAAGACATGCATTTGATAAATCAGGAGGAAACTTAGGAACAACAGGATGTGTATCATATATGTTTAATAAAAAAGGAGTAATAGTAATAGAAAAAGCCTCAACTGATATGGATGAAGACGAATTAATGATGCTTGCATTAGATGCAGGAGCAGAAGATTTTGTTGCATCAGATGAAGTATATGAAATTACAACAGATCCAGCAGATTTTTCAGCAGTACGTGAAAAACTTGAAGAAGCAGGTCTTGAATTCTTAGAAGCAGAAGTACAAATGGTACCAACAACAACAGTTAGCCTTGATGAAAAAGGTGCAGAAAAAATGGAAAGATTAATAGAAAGACTAGAAGACTTAGATGATGTTTCTAATATATATCACAACTGGGAAGAATAAAATTAATGTTGGAGGTAACTATGAAGCAAAAGAAAAATAAAGAGAACAAACAAAAAACAAGCAAAGGTTTAAAAGTCACAATAATAATTTTAATTATTATACTAGCATTAATAATTACATTTGGTTGCTTATATTTCTTTACAGATTTATTTAAAAGCAACAAAGAACTATTTTTCAAATACACTGCACAAATAGTGCAGCAAGAAGATGGATTCATAGGTGATGGACTAAAACAATATTTAGATAAAAAGCAAAATACTCCATATGAAGATAATGGAAATATAGATTTTGATATATCACTTCCAGATTTAGGACAAAATGATAATGTACTTGATAACTTCAATATAAGTTTTTCTGGAAAAATGAATAAACCAAATGCAAAAAATGAACAAAATATTACCTTGAACTATTCAAATGATGTTAATTTTCCGTTTTATTATAGAAAATCAAATGATATGCAAGGAATACAATCAGAATATATAGGAAGCAAGTATATTTCAATTAGAGATGGACAAGAACTTCAAGGAGCAGATGACATAGATTTAAGTTTTGTTGATACAGTTGCAAGTTTGCAAAATATACAAATTCCTTATGACCAAATTCAAAGTTTAAAAACAACATATTTTGATAATATAATAAATCAGATAGAAAATGGTAAGTTTTCTAAAATAAGTGAAGAAAATAAAGTTGGATACAGATTATCATTAACAGGTGATGAGTTAAAGAATGTATTGACACAAATTTTAGAAGCATTAAAAGATGATGAAAACACACTAGACCAGTTAAATGCATTATTAGGCTTACAACAAAGTTCTTCAAAGATAAGAACAACAGATATTGATAATCTAATTGAGGATTTAAATAATACAGAAATTGGTGAAATAGAAATTACTGTATACAAAAATAATGGTAAAGTAAGTGGACTAGAAATAAAACAAGAATCATTAGAACTTTATTTAGAAAGAACAGAAAGTGAAGGACAAGAAACATATAATGCAACAATTAATTTATTAAATAATACAGATAAAAATTTAAATCTAGGATTAGTAGCTAGATTTAATGGCATAAATTCAAATAATGTAAATGAAAGTTATGAAATATCAGTACAAGGAAAAAATCAAAATGAAGATTTAAATTATAAATATACAATAAATAATTCTGTACAATTTGCAGAAGCAGTTGATATTGAAGATTTTTCAGCACAAAATGCAGTAATACTTAATGACCAAGATGAAGAATATGTATCAGGCTTATTAAATGCAATTCAAGACAGATTAGTAGCTATAAACCAAAATCAAATGGAACAATTGGGAGCAACAGCAGAACAGAACCCATTGTACTTTGTACTACCAACACAGATATTATCAGATGTTTTAGGAATACATTCAAGGAATCAACTTTCAGAAGTCGAAGCAACAGAATTTAATGAAAAATTCTACTTATATGAGGGAACAAGTCAAAGAGGCGTTACTGTAAGAGGCTTATTATCAACTATAGCTTTAAATAATGGCTATGAAGATAGTAATTCAGAAAGTAATGAATCTGAAGAAAGTGAAAATAATAGAAATAATAATCCTCAAATTACAGAAATTCATTTTGATGGTGAAGAGTATGAGGCTTCAGAACAAAACATTACATTAATAAAAGATATGGTTGAAACAGAGACTTTATATAGGGTAGAGTTTGAACTAGATTCCAATACAGGCTTAATATACAGAGTTGTTATAAATAAACAATAATATCATTAGGTCAGGAGATTGTGTATAAATTTTATTCATCACTCGGATAACATTACAGAATAAATAAATTCTAAAATTATAAAGCAGGCACCTCTCAAAGCAAGTTTGAGATTCTCCTACTTTACAATTAAAGAATTTATAGTATTCTTTAATTCTCATTCGTGATTTCATAAAAGTTATACACAATCTCCTGACCTGAAAAATTATATTATTTAAAATTTGTAAAATCAGTTCTTAAAGTAAAAAAGGAGCATATAATAAAATAAATATGCTTCTTTTCGTTTGCCAAAAAATCACAAAAGGAAGGGGTAAAAGTGCAAGATATAGATGAAATAATAAGATATTTTCCCAATCAATTATATCAATTACTAAAAAATGTATCATTACAAAACCAAGCTATTCAACCACAATTACAAGAAATAAGAATTAGAGTTAATAGACCAATAATTTTAAAACTAAGACAAGCAGACATCTTAATAGATTATAAAATCTCACAAGCAGAAATAATGCAAACACTAGAAAAATTATGCGAAAATTCAATATATGCATACAAAAATCAAATTTGTAATGGATATTTAACTATCAAAGGTGGACATAGAATTGGTTTAACAGGAACAGCAGTAGTAGAAGATGGGAAAATTATAAATTTAAAATATATTACAAGTTTTAATTTCAGAATAGCAAGGCAAATTTTAGGTTGTGGAAATAAATTTTTAGAGGAAATTATTAATAAAGAAGAAAACACCATATACAATACACTGATTGTTTCTCCACCAGGCAAAGGAAAAACAACTGTATTAAGAGATGTGATAAGAAGAATTAGCAATGGAATAGAAGAAATGAATTTCAACGGAAAGACTTGTGGAGTAGTGGACGAAAGAGGAGAGCTTGCAGCAATGTATAAAGGAGTGCCACAAAATGACATAGGAATAAGGACAGATGTAATTGAAAATATATCAAAATCAAAAGGAATAAAAATGTTAATTCGTTCAATGGCACCAGAAGTAATTGCCTGTGATGAAATTGGCTCTAAAGAAGATATTGATGCAATTCGGTGAGGCTATGACTTCAGGAGTAAAAGGCATTTTTACAATGCATGGAAAAGATACGAACGATATAAAACAAAATAAATACATAAATAGTTTATTAGAAAATAAACAAATCGAAAAAATTATTTTTATATAATTTATTTTTTAGTTCTATTTAATTAAGTATATGCATAAAATATTGTAAAAGTTGAAATGGACAAGATGATAATTAGGAAAGGAAAAACTAGACATGGTGTTAATTATAAAATATTTTATGCTCTTTTTGCTATTAGTTGCATGTACTTTAATAGGCAGATTTCTATCAAAAAAATATGTATATAGATTAAATGAATTAGAAGAGATGAAAAATGCATTAAATATTTTTGAATCAAAAATAAAATTTACATATGAACCAATACCGGAAATATTTGGAGAAATATCAAAAAATTCAAGTTCAAACATATCAAATATATTTAAAAAAGCAAAAGAAAAAATAAAAGAAAAAAATGCCAGTCAAGCATGGGAAGAAACAATAGATGAAAGTAATTGTAATTTTTCTAAAGAAGATAAACAAGTTTTAAAAACATTATCAAAATTGCTAGGGCAAACAGATAGTGAAGGACAAATAAGTCAAATAGAAATAACACAAAATTTTTTAAATACACAAATTAAAGACGCTGAAGAAGAAAAAAGAAAAAATGAAAAATTATATTCAAAATTAGGGACAACCATAGGGTTAGCAATTGTGATAATTTTAGCCTAATATACTAAAAATAAAGATAAATAAAAAGGAATGTTAAAGATGGATATTAATTTATTATTTAAAATAGCTGCAATAGGAATACTTGTAGCAGTTTTACATCAAGTATTAGTAAGAGCAGGAAGAGAGGACCAAGCTATGATGACAACACTTGCAGGTTTAGTAATTGTATTAACAATGGTTATAAAAGAAATAAGTGGATTATTTGACACAGTAAGAACAATTTTCAACCTTTAGGGACATGTCAAATTGAACAATTTTTGCGTATTAGGGACAGACCTTGAAATATAGAAAAATTCATTGCTTTTTTAGGGAGAATGAAATGATTATTAAAATAATAGGAATTGGTTTAGTTGCGCTTATCATAATAATTTTATTAAAACAATATAAACCTGAATTTGCAATATATATAAGTTTACTAGTAGGAGTTTTAATATTGTTATTAGTAATGGACCAACTAACGCAAGTTATATCACTATTACAATCTTTAGCATCAAAAGCATCAATAAATAGTACATTTTTAGCAATATTATTAAAAATTACAGGAATAGCATTTTTAGCAGAATTTGCAGTTAGTGTATGCAAAGACGCAGGAGAAGGTGCAATAGCAAGTAAAATCGAAATAGGAAGTAAAATCATAATAATTGCAATGTCAATACCAATAATATCAAGCCTGCTAGAAATAATATTAAAAATACTACCTACATAAGTGTCCATTTGGGGACGTTTCCATTTGGACAAAAATGTCCAAACGGGGACAGATGTGTCTAAGATGTGTCCCAAAACGGACAAAAATGTCCAAAAAGAAACGTCCCCAAATGGACAAAAGGAGTTACAAATGAAAAGATTTATAATAAAATTAATTTTTTTAACATTAATATGTATTGTAATTCCTGAAACTCTAGTAATTGCAACCGAAACATCAAACACAAGCAATACAAATAGTACGCAGGAGGCAATACAAGAACAGCAAGAAGAATTTGGAATACAAGACTTTATAAATAACTCGAAAGAATATGCATCAGGAGAATTTTTTGAAAATATTGATATAGGTGAAATATTAGACCAAGCAATACAAGGAAATGTTGATAATAACAGTATATTAAAAGCCATACTCAATTTATTAGGAATAGAAATATTTGATAGTATAAAAGCAATAGTTAGCATATTAGTCATTATAGTAATACATAGCTTATTGAAGTCAATAAGTGAAAGCCTTGAAAATGACGGTATTGCAAAACTTATATATTATGTCCAATATATATTGATTGTGACAATTGTAATGTCGAATTTTTCAGAAATAATAACAATGGTAAAACAAACAACAACAGATTTAGTAGCTTTTATGAATATGCTAGTTCCACTTTTGATTACTCTCATGATGTATACAGGGAGTATTGCAACAAGTGGAATAATAGAACCAATCATATTATTTATGATTAATTTTATAGGAAATATCATACAAACAATAATATTACCACTTGTACTAATATTTACAAGTTTAGTTATTTTATCAAAACTAACTGACAAAATACAAATAAGCAAATTATCAAAATTCTTAAAATCAGGAATAGTGTGGTTCTTAGGAATTATTTTAACAATATTTGTTGGAGTAGTTTCCTTAGAAGGAACAATGTCAAGCAGTGTAGATGGAATTACAGCCAAAACTACAAAAGCAATAGTGAGTTCAGCAGTACCTGTTGTTGGAAAAATATTAGGTGATGCAGTAGATACGGTTTTGGGAGGAGGAATAATTCTAAAAAATGCAATTGGTTTTGTGGGAGTAATTATTGTACTTGGTATGTGTATAGCACCTATTTTTAAATTGGCAATACTTTGTATAACATATAAGTTCCTGGCGACAATTACAGAACCTATTGCAGATTCGAAGATAACAGGACTATTAGAACAAATTGGAGATATTTTTAAAATACTTTTGGCTATTTTATGTTCGATTTCTTTCATGTTGATTATTGGGACGGCTTTAGTTTTGAAGATTTCTAATAGTGGCATGATGTATAGATAAGAAAGGTTAAAAAATGATAGAATTTATTAGTTCTTGGGCAAAAAGTTTGGGACTAGCAATAGTTATAGTTTCTATTCTAGAAATGTTGCTACCTAATAATAAAAATAAAAAATATATAAGGATGGTAATGGGAATTTATATATTATTTAATATAGTATCACCATTTATAAATAATAAAGATATATTTAATATAGAAGATATAGATTTAGAAAAATATGCAATGGAGCATGAAACGTCATCACAATTACAGTCAGAAGAAGTTGACCAAACTTCAATGAATAAAAGAATCGAAGAGTTATATATTGAAGAATTAGAAAAAGATATAACTCAAAAATTAGAAGAACAAGGATGCAAAGTAGAAAGTTGCAAAGTAAAAGCAACTATCTCAGATGAAGAAAATGAATCAGGAATAGAAGAAATTAAAATTAAAGTTAAGAAATCAGAAAATAATGAAGAAGAATCCTCGAATAATGAAAATTCAGAAGGAAACCTAGAAAACAAAATAGTTACTGAAATACAAAAAATTAAAAAAATAGATACAAGTATTAATAATGAAACTTCAAATAATGGTGCTACAAGCGATACCAACAATGAAGAGAATGAAAATAGTAGCAATGTATCAAAAACAGACATTCAAAATATAAAAAAATTCTTAATTGAAGAATATGAGGTGAATGAGAAATGTTTAAAGATAAATTAAATAAGTTTCTAGGTAAAGATGAAAATACAGGAGAAAACAATAATAAGAAAAAAATAGAAAATCTAGTTTTCTTAATTGTTTTGGTAATTATTACAGTTGTAATCATAAATATAATATGGAATGGAGATAAAACAACTAATAAAGAACAATCGAATAATGATACATCTAAGCAATTAGCTACAACAAATAATCAAACAATAAATCAAAATCAAACTCAAGGAACAAATGAGACAGATTTAGAAACAAGACTAGAAGAAATTTTATCACAAATACAAGGAGTAGGAGAAGTTAAAGTTCTCTTAAATTATTCTGAGTCAAGTGAAGTAGTAGCAATGTATAATGAAACTTCAAGAACTAGTAACACAGAAGAAACGGATACAGAGGGTGGAACAAGAACAATTCAAGAAACAGATACACAAAAAGACATAATATATCAAGAAGAAGATGGACAAAAAACACCAATAACACAAAAAATAGTGCAACCAAAAATAGAAGGAGCGATAATAACTGCAAAAGGAGCAAATCAGGCAAATGTAAAGACTAATATTATTCAAGCAGTAGAGGCAGTAACAGGTTTGGCAACACATAAGATTCAAGTTTTTGAGATGAATTAGTGGTTGAAAAATAATTACAATTTTGGCTAAAATTTCTACTATATGAAAAAATTAGCCAAAATGGTCACTTCGAACCTGAACTGACCACAAAAAGGAGGAAATTATGAAATTATTAAAGAAAAATCAAATTGTTATTTATGTTATTGCATTAATGTTAATGGCAGTTGCTTATTTAAACTATACAACAAATACTGCAGAACAATCAGTTGAAGCAAGTTTGCAAATGGAAGCAAGAGATGATTCAAATACTGCAAATATTGGAGATGCAACATTAGTAAGTAGTAATGATGTTTTATCTAATACAGATACTGTTAATGAATCTTCAGGTAATAGCACTACTGTTAGTAATACAGAAAGTTCAAATACTACAAATGATAATTCTAATAGCAACAGTGAAACTACACAGACGAATGCACAAACAAGTACTGATGATGACTATTTTACAAAGTCAAAATTAGAAAGAGATACAATGTATTCTCAAATGTTAGAAAGCTATGAAAATATTTTAAATAGTACAAACAGTTTAGAAACTCAGAAACAATCAGCAACTGATGAAATAAAAAAGATAAATGATACAAAAAATAGTATAATGATTTGTGAAAACTTAATTCAAACTAAAGGTTTTGAAAATAGTATAATCTTTGTAAATGGAGATAGCATAAGTGTTATTATAAAAAGTGATGAGCTAACCCAAGAAGAAGTTGCTCAAGTACAAAATATAATTTCTAGAGAGATGAATGCTGAAATTGAAAACATACATATTTCAACAAAATAAAGAAACAGAAAACCATAAAAAAGAAAAAAGGAAAATGACAGAAATTATGCAATTTTTTCTGTCATTTCACGTATATATTTACCAAGTTCTTCATCTGTTAATTCTAATTCTCTGATTAATGATTTTAACACATCTCTTCTAGGTAAATCTTCTTCATTATCTATTCTAACATATTGTCTCAAGCTAATACCAAGAATAGTTGCCATTTTTTCTTGAGTATATTTTTTTGCTAATCTTTTTTCTTTTATCATAACTATCACCTCTTAGTAAAACTATAAAAATTATGTCATATTTTTGTCGAAAAATGTATTGACACTTAATGACAGTGTTTGGCATGTCTCCAAAAAACAAAAAAATTTTTGGAAAGTGTTGTAAAAATTTTTTTTATTGATATAATAAAAGTGAGCAAAGAAAATAAAACTAATAAATAACTCTTAGTAAAATAGCTAGTAACAACTAGTAATTAACAATAACAAAAAAATAGTAAATAGGAAAGGAATGATTTAGAGATGTTAAAAAAAGTAGGAATACTTGCAAATGGAGGAGATGTTTCAGGGTTTAATGCTGTAATTAGAGCAATTGTAAAAACTGCTGAAAATCATGGAGTAGAATGTTATGGAATAATAGATGGATATAATGGATTATTAAAAAAAGATTTTGAGCTATTATCAACAGCAGCAAACGGTGAAGCATTAGGAATATTACCAAAAGGAGGTTCAATAATTGGTTCTTCAACAAACTCAAATTTATTTAACTACAAAGTAGTAAATGAAGATGGAAGTGTAGAATATAAAGATTTATCTGATCAAGCAATCCAAAATATTAAAGACTTTGGTTTTGATTGTATATTTACACTTGGAGGAGATGGAACACAAAAATCAGCAAGAGACTTTTCAACAAAAGGTGTTAATGTAATAGGTGTACCAAAAACAATAGATAATGATGTTGCATGTACTGAAATTACATTTGGATATAATACTGCCGTATCAGTTGCAATGGAAGCATTAGATAGATTGCATACAACAGGAGCAACACATCATAGAATAATGGTACTTGAAGTCATGGGAAGATATGCTGGTTGGATAGCTTTAGAAGCAGCAATTGCAGGAGGAGCAGATGTTGCACTAATTCCAGAAATTCCATATGATATAAATAGTGTGGTAAGTAAAATCGAAAATAGAAAAAAAAGAGGTAAAAACTTTAGTGTAGTAGTTGTAGCAGAAGGTGCAAAACCAAAAGATGGAGAAATAACTATTATGGGGACAAGAGATAATGGTTCAGGAGTTGACAATACAAAACTAGGAGGAATTGGACAAAAAATAGCACAGCAATTACAAGAACTAACAGGATTAGAAGCAAGAAATACAACTTTAGGTTATATGCAAAGAGGTGGAACACCAACAGCTTTTGATAGAGTTTTATCAACTAAATATGGAACAAAAGCAATGGAATTAGCTTTAGAAGGAAAATTTGGAACATTAGCAGTAATCAAAAATGGAAAATTAGATAGTGTTTCATTAGAAGAAGTCGTAGGAAAAAATACAAAAATTGGAGCAGTTTCAGGTAATACTGAAGAAAGTAATCTAAGAAGAGTTCAAATGGATGATGATTTGATGAAAACAGCTAGAAATATAGGAATTAATTTCGGAGACTAATGGTCAGTTTGGGGACAGGTTTAAAGTGACCATTTTTGGTCACAAAAGGGACGCAACTACGATTGTATAAATATTTTAATAAATTTACAACAGAAAGTATGGGTAAATAAAATTTTATCCATGCTATTTTTTTACAAATATATTACATTTATATTACTTTTTTGTTATTTTAATTGTAAAAAAAGGTTATTATGTTATAATTTGAGTAGAATAAAATTACGAAGGAGGAACGTAAAATGTTAAAATCAAATGTTGCATGGAGTACAAATGAAGACAGCTATACACAAGGAAAAGAAACTGCAGAAAAAGCAGTAGTAGATTTAGTTCAAACAAAAGTAGCATTTTTATACACATCAGTAGATAGTGATGTAAAAAAAGTTTTAGAAGGTGCAAAAGCAGAATTAGGAACAGCACCAATCGTAGGATGCACATCTAGTGCAGGAATAATAACACCAGACGGATTTATTTCAGGAGAAAAAGGATTTACAGGAATTTTAGCTCTAGGAGACCCAGAACTAGAAGTTGGGGTAGCAGGCTCAGCAAAACAAAAATCAGCAAGAGAAACAGGAAGAAAAGTGGCAGAAGAAGCTATGAAAAATGCAGGTAAAGATGTACCACCAGCATATTTCTATATGGTTGCATCACCAGGAGAAGAAGAAGACTATGTAAAAGGAATTGAAGACGTAATTGGTAGAGTTCCAATCTTTGGTGGAAGCGCAGCAGATAATACTGTTGAAGGAAAATGGAGCATTTATACAAATGATTCAGTATTCAATGATGGAGTTGCAGTAGCATTTTTCTACACAGATAAACCAATGGCAAATGTATTCACAGGAGAATACAATGAAACAACAAATTCAGGAGTAATTACAAAAGTAAAAGACAAAAGAACATTAGTTGAAATTGATGGAGTACCTGCAATTAAAAAATATGCAGAATGGACAGGAGCTAAATTAAAAGATTTAGATGCTGATAATCTATTAGTAACAACAATAACAAAACCATTAGGAGTAAAAGATAGATTAGGAGATTTAGTTGCAATTCGTCATCCAATGTATGGAAACAAAGACAAATCAATGAATATAGGAGCAAACCTTGCAGAAAATACAGCAATAATTCAAATGGAAGCAAGTGTTGACGAACTTATCAATTCAACAGGAAAAACAATGAAAGAAGTAAATAAAGAATTACCAACAGATGCAGGAGCATATCTATTAGTTCACTGCGGTGGAAGAAGACTTGGAATTGGAGATAGAATTGATGAAGTTGCAAAACAATTGAAAAAAGAAGCAAAAGGAGTTCCATTTATTGCGGTATTCACATTTGGTGAATATGGTGTATATGACCACGGTTCAAACACAACAGGAGGTTTAATGCTATCATTTACAGCATTCGGTAAATGAAGAGAAGGGGAAAAACCACAAACTCAGGAAAATAAATATGAATGTAAAACAGAGATATATCACACAAAAAATGGTCAAGAAGAAGTAATGGTATGTAAAGTACCAGACCAAAATAAAAAGGAGGGAGCATCAGTGAAAAATTTAATAGGATATGAATGGAAAGAAGCATCTAATGGAGCTACGATAGAAGTTGTTAATCCAGCAACTCAAGAATTAATTGATACAGTTCCAAATGTAACTGAAGAAGATGTAGATGCAGCAGTAAAAGTTGCAATGATAGAACAAAAGAAATGGGAAAAAGTATCAATTTATGATAGAGCAGATATATTATATAAATTTGTTGACTTAGTAGAAGAAAACAAAGAAAGACTAGCAACATTATTATCAAATGAAACAGGAAAACCAATCAAAGAAGCAAGAGGAGAAATTGCAAATGTTAGAATTGGTGTAAGAGGATTTGTTGAAAAAGCAAAACACTTCTATGGAGAAAGTATACCAGCAGGTAGTGAAGCAGGACAAGAAAAAACAATGCAAATAACAAAAAGATACCCAATAGGAGTAATTGCAGCAATAATCCCATTCAACTTCCCAAGTGACTTATTCTGCCAAAAAGTACCACCAGCATTAATGATGGGAAATAGTATAATAGTAAAACCATCAAACTATAATCCATTAACATTAATTGAATATGTAAAATTAATGATTGAAGCAGGAGTACCAGCAGGATGTATTCAAATATTAACAGGAGATGGACCAACAGCAGGTCAAGCATTAGCAAGACATCCAGGTGTTCACTTAGTATCATTAACAGGTGGAACAGCAGCTGGAATCCAAACAATGGGAACAGCATCTAAAAACTTAACACATGTAATGCTAGAGCTTGGTGGAAATGACGCATTTATCTTCTTAGAAGATGGAGATATGGATTTAGCAGTAAAAGAAACAATCTGGGGAAGATTATATAATGGAGGACAAGTATGTTGTGCAAGTAAACGTTTCTTAATTCATAATTCAAGAAAACAAGAATTCATTGATAGAATGAAAGAAGTAATAGCAAACTTAAAAGTTGGAGACCCAATGCAAGAAGATACTGATATGGGACCAATGATTAATATAAATGCTGCAAAAAGAATAGAAGAACAAGTAAATCAAATGGTTTCAGAAGGTGCAACAATTGTATGTGGAGGAAAAAGAGAAGATGCATACTATTATCCAACAATACTTGACAATGTAACAAAAGACATGGAAGTTGCAAAAGACATGGAAATATTTGGACCAGTAATATCTGTTATTGGATTTGATGATGTAGAAGAAGCAATTGAAATTGCAAACCAATCATCATATGGTCTATGCGGTTGCGTAATATCAAAAGACTACTCAAGAGCAATGAAAATAGCAGACAGACTAGAATGTGGAGGAGCAGTAGTAAATGGAGCAAGTTTCTATCGTTCATTTGAAATGCCATTTGGAGGCTGGAAGCATTCTGGAATTGGAAATGAAGGTGTAGCAACTACACTTGCAGAAATGTCAAGATTGAAGACAATTGTGCTTAAAAATATACTATAGGGATTTGGGGACGGTCCTTGAAAAGAGGGGATTAGAAAAATAATTTTAATCCCTTCTATGTATGTAATAAACGACTAAATGAGAAAGGAACAACATTATTATGGATAAAAGAAAAAAAGTAATTATAATTTCTGTTGTATCAATAATATTAATTGTATTAATTGTGACTCTTGTTATTTTATTAGTAAATAACAGTAAAAATAACGGAGAATCAAGCACAAATTCAACTAAGATAGTGAAGTTATATAATGAATTAAGTAATGAGCAATCATTTAGCTTTACAACAACACTTGATGATAATAACAAAGAAACTTATGCGAAAAATGACAATACTGCATATACAGATACAATTTATGATGGAGAAGAATCAAAATTCATCATAAGAGACGGAAATTCATATCTATTAAGAGATAGTGATAAAATATATTACACATATCAAAATAATGAAGTTAATCTAAATAAAGTATTAGAGCAATTAAATGAAATTAAAGATACTGAGTTAATAGAAGGCAAAGAGGAAGTTGACGGAAAGAATTACAATTATGAAGAATACTCAGGAAGTACTAATTTTGCAATCAAATTAACTGATGACAACAACTCAGAAGATGTAAAAACAAGATTTTATTTTGATGGAAATGACTTGGTATATATAAAAACTATTATTGGAAATAATCAAGAATTACTAAGTGTTGAAATTTCTAATGATGTAGATAGTAGTTTGTTTGAGATACCAGAAGATTATAGAGGAATGTAAAGGAGGAATTTAAGATGGCAACAAAATTTGTTTTAAATGAAACATCATATTTCGGAAAAGGAGCAAGAGAAGAATTAGCAGGAGAAATCAAAAAAAGAGGTTTCAAAAAAGTATTTTTAGTAAGTGATAAATCTTTAGTAGAAGCTGGTGTAACAGCAAAAGTTGAGGAAGTTTTAAATAAAGCAAATATTCCATATGTTTTATATGATGAAATAAAACCAAACCCAACTATTAAAAATGTAACAGACGGAGTTGAGGCTTGTAAAAATTCAGAAGCTGATTTAATTGTAGCAGTAGGTGGAGGTTCAAGTATAGATACAGCAAAAGGAATTTCAATTGTAATGACAAATCCAGATAGAGCAGATATCAAATCTTTAAATGGAGCATCTAATACAGTAAATAGAGGAATGCCACTTATAGCATTACCTACAACAGCTGGAACAGCAGCAGAAGTTACAATTAACTACGTTATAACAGACGAGGAAGCTGAAATCAAAATGGTTTGTGTAGACCCAAATGATATACCAATTTTAGCAATCATAGATTCTGAATTAATGGCTACTATGCCAAAAGGATTGGCAGCAGCAACAGGTATGGATGCATTAACACATGCAGTTGAAGGATATATAACAAAAGCACATAATGAAATGTCAGATATGTTTCATATGAAGGCTATAAAAATGATATTTAAATATCTACCAGCAGCCGTAAATGAAAAAGACCCAGAAGCAATTGAAATGATGGGACTTGCTCAATATATAGCAGGTATGGGATTTTCAAATGTAGGACTTGGAATAGTTCATTCAATGGCTCACCAATTAGGAGCAGTATATGATACACCACATGGAATAGCAAATGCTATGTTACTTCCAACAGTTATGAGATTTAATGGAGAAGACCATGCAACAGCCCAAAGATTTAGAGAAATTTTAATTAATATAGGTAGACCTGATGCTGAACACCTAAATGACCAAGATGTTATAAATACTTTTGTATGGATGATTTCTGAGTTAAGTAAAGCAGTTGGAATTACAACTACTATTAAAGATTATGGCGCTAAAGAAGAGGATTTCGAAATGCTTGCTGAAAAAGCTATGAATGACCCTTGTAAACCAGGAAATCCAAGAGATGTTTCTAAAGAAGATTTTATTGAATTATATAGAAGAGCTATGTAAAATTAAATAGTAAGTATGTTATTGAGTCTCAAAATTTTGATTTTGTGGCTCGATTTTTAATCTAGAAAGGTAAGTAAAAAAATATTTGAAACAATTTTCCTTCGAATAAATGTGAATTTTTTAGAATATTCCTTTGAAAAATGTGAAAATATCCAAAATTTTCGTTTGAATTTATGTAATAAATATGCTATAATATGTATATAATAACAGAGGAGAGTGATTTTTATGTATCGTGAAAAATTAAAAGAACTCGAACTATGGAAAAATTCAAACGATAGAAAGCCACTTATTATTAGAGGAGCTAGACAAGTAGGTAAAACTTGGATAATGCAAGAATTCGGAAATAAAAATTATGAAAAAGTTGCATATATAAATTTTGATGGAAATGAAAGAATGGAAAGATTATTCCAAGGTGATTTTGATATAGAAAGATTAATTGAAGGATTAAAAATAGAAACAGGTGTAAACATCGAAAAAGAAAATACATTATTAATTTTTGATGAAGTACAAGAAGTACCAAAAGCATTGACATCGTTAAAATATTTTTATGAAAATGCTAATGAATATAATATTATAGCAGCAGGTTCATTACTTCGGTGTAGCTTTACATGAAGGAACATCATTTCCTGTTGGGAAAGTTGATTTTATGGATTTATATCCATTAAATTTCAAAGAGTTTCTTATAGCAATAGGAGAAGAAGAGCTTTCAAAATTAATAGATAAAAAAGATTGGAGTTTAATCAATATTTTTAAAGACAAATATATTGATTTATTAAGAAAATATTATTTCATTGGTGGAATGCCAGCAGCAATAAACAAATATATTGAAACAACAGATTTTAAACAAGTAAGAAAGACTCAAAATCAACTATTGAAAGCATATGAAGAAGATTTTTCAAAACATGCACCTAGTGAAATAGTACCAAGATTAAAAATGTTATGGAATAGTATACCAGCTCAATTAGCTAAAGAAAATAAAAAATTTATTTATGGACTAATAAAAGAAGGAGCAAGAGCTAGAGAATATGAACTGGCATTATCATGGTTAATTGATTGTGGGCTTGTATATAAAATTGATAGAATCAATAAACCTAATATTCCACTTATTGCATATCAAGATACAAGTGCATTTAAACTATATACTTTTGATGTAGGTCTTTTAGGAGCAATGACAAAAATAGATGAGAAAATTCTATTGGAAGGTAGCAAGATTTTTACAGAATTTAAGGGTTCATTCACTGAACAATTTGTCTTAACAGAATTAAAATCAAACAAGGACATTCCTATTTTTTATTGGTCAGCTGAAAAAGCAACAGCAGAAGTTGATTTTATTATACAATTAGGAATTGATGTTGTTCCAATTGAAGTAAAGGCAGAACAAAATTTAAAAGCAAAAAGTTTAAAGGAGTTCGTAACAAAATATAATACCACAAAGAATGTAAGAACATCCATGGTGGAATATAAAAAGGAAGAATGGTTAACTAATATACCACTTTACGCAATAGGAGAAATTGAAAAAATTATTTAAATATAGTAATAATTGAAAAGCTAAAAATGCAAGTTCTATATATAATAGAATTTGTATTTTTTTGTAAAAAAGTATTGACAAAAAACTATTAAAAGAATAAAATGAATATATGAACAAATAATCATATGTTGGAACAAATATAATAAAAGTGGCGTCCCTAAAGTGACCAAAAATGGATACAATGTACCTGTCCCCAATTAGCCAAAAATGGTCACTCCAAACCTGAACTGACCACACAAAAAAGGAGGAGAAAGAGATGGAAGATGAATTATTTGAATGTACAGTGCTTCATGAAGATGTAGTAAATGAAGTAAAAAAGAAAATTCCAGAAGATGGATTAATTTATGATTTAGCAGAATTTTTTAAAGTATTTGCTGATTCAACAAGAATGAAAATAATATATGCTCTTATGGAAAATGAACTTTGTGTTTGTGATATAGCAAACATAGTTCAAACAACACAATCAGCAATATCTCATCAATTGAGATTATTAAAACAAGCTAAATTAGTAAAATTTAGAAAAGAAGGCAAAGTTGTATATTATAGCTTAGATGATGACCATATTAGTCAAATTGTAAAGAAAGGACGTGAGCATATTGAAGAATTATAAATGTAATTTAAAAGGTTTAGATTGTCCTAATTGTGCAGCACAATTAGAAAATGCAATTCAAAAAATTGATGGAATAGAGAATGCATCAGTTAGTTTTATGACAGGAAAGTTAGTATTTGATTGTAATGAAGAACAAGAAAAGGACATAATTAAAAAGGTAAAAAAAGCTATTAGAAAAGAAGAACCTGATGTAGAAGTTGAAGGAATCTAAAAAATAAAAGTTACGAGGAGATTAGTTATGAAAAAAAGAGGGATAAAAATAATAATTGCTTTTATCTTATTCATCATAGCAATGATAGTTACATTTTCAAATGAATGGATAAATAAAGGGATATTTATAATAAGTTATTTAATAGTTGGTTTAGATATTATAATAAAAGCTATAAGAAATATATTTAGAGGAAAAGTATTTGATGAAAACTTTTTAATGGCACTTGCAACAATTGGTGCGTTTGCAATTGGAGAGTTTCCAGAAGCAGTAGCAGTAATGCTATTCTATCAAGTTGGAGAATTATTCCAAAGCTATGCAGTCGATAAATCTAGAAAATCAATTGCAAGTTTGATGGATATTAGACCAGATTATGCAAATGTAAAAAGAAATAATGAAATATCAAAAATTAATCCAGAAGAAGTAAAAATCGGAGAAACAATAATTGTAAAACCAGGAGAAAAAATACCACTTGATGGAAAAATAATAAAAGGAACTTCAATGCTAGATACGTCAGCTTTGACAGGTGAATCTTTGCCAAGAGAGGTAAAAGAAAATGATGAAGTGTTAAGTGGTTGTATAAACCAAAATGGATTACTAGAAATAGAGGTGACAAAAGAATTTGGAGAGTCAACTATTAGCAAAATTCTAGATTTAGTAGAAAATGCTAGTAGTAAAAAATCAAAATCTGAAAACTTTATAACTAAATTTGCTAAATACTATACACCAGCAGTTGTAATAATTGCAGTATTTCTAGCAGTTATTCCTACATTAGTTATTGAAGGAGCAGAATTTACAGATTGGCTATATAGAGCTTTAACATTTTTAGTTGTATCATGTCCTTGTGCTTTAGTTATATCTATACCTTTAGGATTTTTTGGAGGAATAGGAGGAGCATCTAAAAAAGGAATATTAGTTAAAGGAAGTAACTATTTAGAAGCCTTATCAAATAGCGAAATTGTTGTATTTGATAAAACTGGAACATTAACAAAAGGAGTATTTGAAGTACAAAAAATAGAACCAGTAGGAATATCAAAAGAACAATTAATAAAATATGCAGCATATGCAGAAAGTTATTCAAATCATCCAATATCAGTATCAATAAAAAAAGCCTATGGAGAAGAAATAGATACAAATTTAATTTCTAAGACAGAAGAACTATCAGGTCGCGGAGTTGTAGCTACAATAGAAGATGAAGATGTTTTAGCTGGAAACGAAAAATTGATGCAAGAAAAAAATGTAAAATATACAAAATGCAATGAAGTAGGAACAATTGTATATATTGCAATAAATAATGAATTTGCAGGATATATAGTAATATCTGATGAAATAAAAGAAGATTCTAAAAAAGCAATAAATGACTTAAAGAAAAACAATATAAAACAAACAGTTATGCTAACAGGAGATAAAAAAGATGTTGGCGAAAGTGTTGCTAAAGAACTAGGAATAGATAAAGTATATACTGAGTTATTACCAGATGGAAAAGTAGAAAAAGTAGAACAATTGCTTAAAGAAAAAACAGAAAAGGGGAAATTAGCATTCGTAGGTGATGGAATAAATGATGCACCGGTTTTAGCTTTAGCAGATATTGGTATAGCAATGGGAGGTTTAGGAGCTGATAGCGCGATAGAAGCAGCAGATATTGTTATAATGACAGATGAACCATCGAAAATAAATATTGCTATGAAAATTTCTAAGAAAACAATGAGAATTGTAAAGCAAAATATTATTTTTGCTATTGGCATCAAAATAGCTGTTCTAATTTTAAGTGCTTTTGGTTTATCTACAATGTGGGAAGCAGTTTTTGCAGATGTAGGGGTTTCGGTAATTGCTATTATTAATTCATTGAGAGCTTTGAAATAAATTGAAAATCCTTGATTATTACTAAAAAATATGTTATATTAAGTATATAGGAGCAATAAATTTATATATTTTGCATATAATAATATTGCTAATATTAGCTAAAAAAAGTGGTGAATCCAGCCATTAAATTGGAACTTAAAAAAGCGGTGAATCCAGCCATTAAATTGGAACTTAAAAAAGATGGATTAGAGACTAAACTCTAATCCTTTTAATATGCAAAATTTAATTGTAAAAATTTACTATTTCTCTTGTATTTTTTGAAAATATAAGGCAAGATGTTGTAACTTCAAAGTTTTAGAAGAAAAATGTTTAGAATATAATGATATTTACATAAATTGACTTTAAATAAAAAATCTGGTACAATATATACATAAAAAACCTAAGGAGGAATGCAAAATGAAAACAGTAGAGGAGCAAGCAACAATAATTGTCAATCGGGTAGTAGACGGAAAATATGACATTGAAATCTTCAATGAGCTTTGGGAAGCTAATGATATTGTGGGAAGAAACGGTTATAGTAGTTTAACATTTGAAGAACAAAAAACACTCATACCACACTTTTATGGATATCGGTTAGCTAACCAGAGGAAACTCTTAAAAAGAGTAAATAAAATACTCTTAGAAGAAATTAAAAAGCCGGATAATTCATTCTTAAGTATTGTGAGAATACTAGAAGCCTTAGAGTGTACTGGGGACTTAAAAAAAGTAAAAAAGGTCAACAACAAAATCAAATTTTGTATTGAGTTTTATAACAAGACCTTTATGGTCTATCAGTCAGCTGGTGAAAGATTTAAGGCAATCGCTCTACTGGACAGAGTATAAGCCTAACTCTGTAAAAGAAACCAACCTAGTAATTTAGGCTGGTTTCTTTTAAATTAAAAACATTTCTATCTCACTTTCAATACCTTAGCAAACAACCAATTCAAAATAACAAAATTAACAATCACAATAACTAAAATATCAAAAATAAAATCTCTAATAACATATAAATCAACAATACTAAATAGGGAAGAACCAATCGTTAATCCTAAAACAAACAAAATAGCCATACAAATTGCAAGCACTAATCTATATATAGAAAAAGGCAATTTCGAATGTTCAGTTTTTCTTGACTTAGTCAAAGTAAACAATAAAGCTAAACCACTAAGACCTGTTGAAATCACACATAAACTAGAAAAATATTCTTCAGCTATAATTCCAAATTTATTTAAAATAGTCAAAGCAAAAATAGCTATAACATTTGTAATTGCAGTAGGGAAAGCCTTTGCAATAACATTTTGCAAAAATCTTCCTTTAATTCTTTCTTTGTTAGGCTCTAATGCTAACATAAATGAAGGAATACCAATTGTTGTAACACTAATTAATGATAATTGTATTGGTTCAAAAGGATATTGTTCACCCATAAATAAAAACATTAATGCAAATATAGTTGAATAGATAGTTTTTACTAGGAATAGTGAAGCAGACCTTTGGATATTATTAATAGTTCTTCTTCCTTCAGCAACAATTTTGGGCATTGCAGCAAAATCAGAATTCAATAAAACCAATTGAGAAATATTCTTAGTTGCATCACTTCCACTTGCCATTGCAACACTACAATCCGCTTCTTTTAAAGCAAGAACATCATTAACACCATCACCAGTCATTGCAACAGTTCTGCCATTATCCTTAAGAGATTTAATAAGAGATTGTTTTTGAGTAGGAGAAACCCTACCAAAAATAGTATAATTTAAAACAATGTCTTTTAAATCAGTATCATCACTAACTGTTGACATATCAATATATTTATCATAGTTTTTAACCCCAACATTTTTTGCAATCTTAGAAACAGTAATAGGATTATCACCTGAAATAATTTTAATATCAACACCTTGTTTTTCAAAAAACTCTAAAGTCTTATTTGCATCAGGACGTATTTTATCAAGTAAAAACACATAACCTAATAAAGTAATATCACTTGGCAAATTCTTATTATTAAAATCATGTTCAGAATGAGCTAAAACCAAAAACCTGTAATCTTCTGAATATTTCTTTATATCATCTTTATACTTATCAAAATCGTCTTTCAACACAAATTCAGGAGCACCAATAATATATGAACCTTGATTTTCAAAATAAATTCCAGACCATTTTTTATCAGAAGAAAAAGGTATTTTATTTATAGGCTTAAATTCTTCTTCAATATTCGAAAAATAATCCTTAATAGCCAAAATAGTAGAATTCTCATCTTCAGAAAATTTGGAGATATTTGCTAAAATATTCTCCATATCATCTTTATCAGTATTTACACATACAAAATCCTTTATTTCCATAGAACCTTCTGTCAAAGTACCAGTCTTGTCCAAACATAAAGTATCAACTCTTGCTAAAGTTTCAATACAATACAAATCCTGAACCAATACTTTAGACTTAGATAATCTAATAACACTAATAGCAAGAACTGTACTTGTTAAAAGAACAAGTCCTTCTGGAATCATACCAATAATTGATGCAGCAGATTGAACAACAGCGTCTTGCAAAGTAATTCCTTGTAAATGCAATTGGCTATAAAACATACAAATACCAATAGGAATAATAATAAATGTTAAAACTTTAATAATTTTATTCAATGAAGTCATTATTTCAGATTTAACTTTTTTAATATATTTAGCTCCACTTGAAATTTTAGAAGTATAATTGTCTGTTCCTATATGTTCAACTTTTGCAAAACACTTACCGCTTATAATATAACTACCAGACAAAATAGTATCACCTTTTTTCTTAGTAATACTATCAGGCTCACCAGTAATAAAAGATTCATTAACTAAAACTTCACCATCTTGTATTATGCTATCAGTTGGAATCTGATTCCCTGTATTAAATTCAACAATATCATCTAATACAAGCTCATAAATAGAAATATTTTGTTTTGTAGAATTTCTAATAACATTAACCTTCGATGTGGCCATAAGTGATAATTTATCTACAACTCGTTTAGAATGTATTTCTTGAATTGTACTAATTGCAGTGTTTATAATAACAATAAATAAAAACAACATATTTTTATATGAACCAACTGCAAAAATTGCGATTGCAAGTAGTAAATTTAAAATATTAAATAATGTAAAAAAGTTTTCATATAAAATACGTTTAACACTTTTGGTTGGAACCGTTGTATCATGATTTATTAAATTTTCTTTTATTCTTTCATTTACTTGTTCATTACTTAAACCAGATTTAAAATTAGGATTATACCTTTTATAATCTGACATCAAAAATCATCCCTTTCAAAAAGTTGTATAACAACTTTTCTGTACAATGCACTTTTTTCTTAATTAAAGGAAAATTAATATTCCTTTAATTTAAAAAAATTTTAACATATAATAAGTAAAAAGTCTATTAAAAAATTCTTAAGAAAAAAGTATAAAAAACAAAAATAATTGGTATAGGGAAATATCCGAATACCAATTATTTTTTCAAGCCTCCTAGTTTTTTGTCAATTAACACTAGCAAATAAGAAAATGCCAGTATAAAAATAGTCATTGCAATCAGAAACTTTGCTACACTAACATAACCAATTTGATTATAGTCTAAAAAAATATAAGCAAAATCTCTTGAACCACCAATACCATAAAATCTGCCACCATTCAAACTATAAGTATACACATATATGACATAGTTTAAAGGTATAAATAGCCAAATTAATGGATAAAACCACCTAAATTTACCTTTACAATCAAAGATAAAATAATCTAAAATGACTAACAAAGGGGAAATGATATGTACTAATAAATTTGCTAAATATCGATTTCCAAAATTATAATCCATTTGAAAACCATAAGGCATTAAAGCAATTTGATACATTATAGCAGTTATAAAAATGCATATAACAACTCCACCTTTGACTACATAATATACTTCGCTCTGCCGATAATCTTTTTTTAAAAATATAGATACAATAATAGCAGCAAATGTAATAAAACAAATAATATTACTTTGTAAAGTATAATATGACAGAATAGATATTATAGATTGCGTATTGATAATGTTAAGAGCAATACCTGTCAAAAGACTAAAAAGAACTAGGAGCTTGTAGAATAAAGAAATCTTCTTTTCTAGCATAACTCTGCCTCCTTGTATACATAAGATTATACATCGTTTAGTGTCTTTTGTAAATCAAAAATAGAAAATTTTATTGAAAATTAAAAGATAAATTTGATATAATAATAAAAATTTAAATTAAAAGAAAGGTCGAAAAAATAATTATGGGAGAAGTAAAATGGACAAAAGAACAAGAACAAGCAATAAATGAAAAAGGTTCAAACATATTAGTTGCAGCAGCAGCACGGAAGTGGTAAAACAGCAGTATTAGTAGAAAGAATAATAAACAAAGTATTAAACGAAAAAATCAATATAGATGAGATATTAGTAGTTACATTTACAAATGCGGCAGCATCAGAAATGAGAGAAAGAGTACTAGATGCAATATACAAAAAATTAGAAGAAGAACCAGAAAATGAAAACTTACAAAAACAAATAACCTTATTAAACAAAGCAAGTATCTGTACAATAGACTCATTTTGTTTAGAAGTTGTAAGAAACTACTTCTATGAATTAGAAAACATATCTCCAAATTTTAGAATAGCAGATACATCCGAAATAGAACTACTAAAACAAGAAGTAATAGATGATATATTCGAAGAAAAATACGAAAAAGAAGATGAAGATTTTACAAAATTAATAAATATCTATACAAGTTACAGAGATGATACCCCTTTAAAAGAATTAGTTTTAAAAATACATTCATATATACAAAGCAATCCATTTCCTGAAAAATGGTTAAACGAAAAAATTGAAATTTTTAATTTAGAAGATAAATTAGAAGAGGACTTTAGTAATACAATATGGGGAAAAGAATTATTAAAAGAAGTAAAAGAAATATTGATAGATAGTATTACAGCATTAAATAGAATAGAAAAACATTTAAGTGTTGAGCCAGAATTAGAAAAATTTTGGCAGACAATTAGAACTGATACTGAACAATTAGAAACTCTAAAAGAACATACAAATTCTTGGGATGATGCATATACTATATCTAAATATTTAGAATTTGTTACATGGCCTAGAAAAAGTAGTAATTTAGAAATAAAAGAAAAGGCAAAAGAAGCAAGAGATGAGGTAAAAGAGAAAATAAAGAACATATCTAAGAAAATTCTAATTTGCAATTCAAAAGAAGCAAATCAAGATATATATGATATGTATTTAGTTTTAAAAAAGCTAGAAAATTTAATATTAGAATTCCAAACAGAATTTTCAAAAAGAAAAAGAGATAAAAACATAGTAGATTTTCATGATATAGAGCATTTTGCATTAAAAATACTTTTAAAAACAGATGAAGAAGGAAATATTGAAAAAAGTGAAATATCAAAAAAATATCAAAATAAATTTAAAGAAGTTGCAATAGATGAATATCAAGACAGTAACCTCGTACAAGAATATATTTTGACAGCTGTTTCAAATAACAAAAATATATTTATGGTAGGAGATGTTAAGCAAAGTATATATAAATTTAGACAAGCAATGCCAGAATTGTTTTTGAGCAAATATGATACTTACAAGAAAAAAGAAGATAAAGGTGAAAATGATGACTTGAAAATACAGCTATTTAAGAACTTTCGTAGTAAGAAAAATGTATTAGATTTCACAAACATCATTTTTCAAGATATTATGAGCAATCAATTAGGAGATATATTATATGATAAAGAAGAATATTTGAACTTAGGTGCAAACTATCCAGAGATTAATCAAAATCAAAAGACAGAGATTCATATAATACAAACAAAAGAACAAGAAATTTTAGAGACAAATGAAGAAAATATAGAAAGTGAAACTACTGAAGAAGAACACATTGAAGATATTGAATTAGAAGCAAGATTTGTAGCAAATAAAATAAAGGAACTAATAAAAAATAAATTTCAAGTATATGACAGAAAAAAAGAGAAATACAGAGATATAGAATATCAGGATATAGTAATCCTATTAAGAGCAACTTCAAAATCTGCTCCAATATTTGAACAGGAATTATTAAATTTAGATATACCAGTATTTTCAGATAGTTCACAAGAATATTTGGACTCAATAGAAATACAAACAATAATGAGTTTATTAAAAATAATAGATAATCCAATTCAAGACATTCCATTAGTAACAGTATTAAGGTCACCAATTGGAAAATTTACAGATGATGAATTAATACAAATACGTTTAAGTGATAAAAAAGATAATTTTTATACATGTATGCAAAAGGCTAAAATATCAGTAAATAGTGAATTAAGTAATAAAATAGAACAGTTTTTAAATAATTTAGACAATTGGAGAAAAGAACAAGAATATTTAGCTTTAGATGAACTAATTTGGAAAATATATTCAGATACTGGATATTATAACTATGTTAGCCTTATGCCAAATGGAATGTTAAGACAAGCAAATTTAAGGATGTTATTTGAAAGAGCTAAACAATATGAAACAGCAAGTTTCAAAGGATTATATAACTTTATACATTTTATTGAAAAAATCCATCTAAGCAGTGGAGATTTAGGAGCAGCGAAAATTATTGGAGAAAATGAAAATGTTGTTAGAATAATGAGTATCCACAAAAGTAAAGGACTTGAATTTCCAGTTGTATTTTTATCAAGCACAGGGAAACAATTCAATTTAATGGATTTAAATGAAAGTATATTGTTACATCAAGAAATGGGTATAGGTGTAAAATATATTGATTATGAAAAACAAATACAATATGACACTTTGAGTAAAGCAGCAATTAGAAATAAAATTTTAACAGAAACACTTTCAGAGGAAATGAGAATCCTATATGTTGCATTAACAAGAGCTAAAGAAAAGCTATTTATTACTGGAATTCAAAAAGATTATGATAAAATAAAAGAAAAAATGATGGGGCAAATCGAGCAATATCCTTTAAATGATGAAAATAAAATTAATCCAATTTTATTAAAGAAATACAAAAAATATTTGGATTGGATAATGCTTGTATATATGTATGAAAAAGAAAATATAACAGATATAGCAGAACTTCATATACATAACAAATTAGGGTTACTAAAATTATTAGAGAAATCAAAGGATGAAGATATTGATGTAATTGGTTTACTAGATAATCATAATTTAAATGACCTAAGTGCTAAATTTAAAAACATAGAAGATATACAAAATGTAATAGAAAACAAATATAAATATGAAGCATCAATTGCAATCCCAACTAAAACTTCTGTTACTGAGTTGAAAGAATTGGCGAAGGAAAATAATAGAGCCATAAGAAATGTTGAAAGCTTTTTGAATGAAGAAGATAGCAAGTCTTCATATGATAAATTTGAAATTCCTAAATTTATGAAAAATGATGAACAAGAAAAATTAACTGGTGCAAGAAAGGGTACTTTATTACATTTATGTATGCAAAAATTGGAGATTGGAAAAGAGTATGAACTTTCAGACATAAAAGAATTGGTAAATAATTTAAAAGATAGGGAAATTATCACACAACTAGAAGCAGAAAATATTAATATAAATGCAATTCTAAAATTTACAAAATCAGATATATGGGAAGAGTTAAAAAATGCAAAAGAAGTGCATAGAGAAGAACCATTTTATATGACAATACCTGCAAAGGAAATCTATAAAAAGGATGTAGAAGAAAAGATATTAGTTCAAGGTATAATTGACCTTTACTACATTGATATAAATGACAATTTAGTACTATTAGATTACAAAACAGATTATTTGGAAAATGGAGAAGAGGAGCTAATACAAAAATATGATAGTCAATTACAATTGTATAAAAAAGCTCTTGAAGATGCTTTGAATAGAAAAGTAGATAAGGTTTATATTTATTCAACTTATCTTGGCAAAGCAATAAAGATATAAATTAATATAAAAATAGCGGAGGAGTTTAAATTGCAAACTCCTCCAAATAATTAGTCGTAAACATACATCGAGTCAGGAGAACCCAACTCTAATCTGATATTTACATGGCACATAGTACTGATCACAAATACTAATGATTTTAAATTTGGTTGTTCCTGCGGGTCATCCATATTTTTTTCGTTCTCTATCAGATAAAAAATGTCGTTCTTTTTTTCATCAGTAATATCTTTACTGAAATATATAGCCAAAGGCTTAAGAATGCCTTTGCGACTATAAGTAACATTTTGACAGGAAAATAAAGATTGATCTTGTTGAGAAAATAGAGACATTGTATTGTACCTGTGCATATGCATTGAAATCTTAACACCATGCATATTAGGATTGCTAAATGACAATAACTCCGCATCTCCTACTCTAAAGTCTACTTGTTCCCGTACCCTCTGTGTCATTTCTGTCATAATTATATGACCTCCTTATTAATTATTTTGCTATTTAGCAATATATAAAGTATAGCACATTTTGCATAAATTTGCAATTCTGAAAACAATATTTACCAAAAAACTTGAAAAATAAAGGAAAAATTAGTATAATATATACGTAGATATTAAAAGTGTTATCATATTTAACACAAGAAAGAGAGAATAAAATGGATAAAATAAAAAAATATGCAATGTATTTTGTATTAGTAATAGCATTTTTTATACTATCAGATTTCTTAATATATGTAGGACTAAATTCTAGTTATAGAGATATTCAAAGACAAGATAGTGTAGAAGGAGTAAGCATATATCAAGCTGAAGCAACAAAAGTAAATGGAAGAATAAGGGGACTTATCCAAAATCCTAATGGAGAAGATTTAAACGGAAAATATGTAGAAGTTGATTTATATTCAAAAAGAGATGTATTTTTAGGCAGAAAATATATACAAATAAATGATTTACAACACGGAGACACCCAAAGCTTTGAATTACTTTTTAAAATAGAAGATGTCGCTTCATACAATGTAAGTATTGTAGATGAAAAACAAGAAGGGGAAGAAATAGATTTATTACCAAATGATTTAACAACTTCACAAATCGTAGTTGCAACAGTTTTGACGGTTTTAATTTTCTGGTAGATAATACTATCCCAAAATTTACGCTTCATTTAATATATGACAAATTTAGTCAATATGATATATTTAGATATTTTGAAGTATATTGTGGGGACCTTTCTAGAAAATGTTTGAACGTATGTGAATTACATTTTCTTGAATGGGGATTACGGAAAAATATATAAATATATTATATTGACTTTATTTATATTTTGTTATCTATGAAGCATGAACTTTTGGATTCACATATAATGTATGATTATGAGTATAAATTACCATGCCCGGTTTTGAACCACTAGGTTTTTTAACATATCTAACTTCACAATAATCAACAGGAACATTAGAAGAATTTTTAGCTTTACTATGCATAGCAGTAATTTCAGCACATCTAATTAATACATCTTCATCTGGTATATCATTAGAATTTAATCTTAAAATCGCATGACTACCATGAATATCCTTAGTGTGAAACCAAATATCATTTTTTGATGCGTATTTCAAAGTTAAATAGTCATTTTCTTTGTTATTCCTACCAACTAAAAGTTGATAATTTCCGATTGTATATTTAATAGGGTTAAATGAAACATTTTTATTTTTAGTTAAAGAAGATTTCTTTACTTTATTCTTTTTATTAGAAGAAAGTTTTTTAGTTTTCTCTGAAAATATAACATTTTCAGAGATTTCTTCAAATATAGAATATATTTCATCCAAAGTTGATGCCGCTTCTAACTCATAAACTATACTCTCTATATAATCCAATTCTTTTAAAGTATCATCTTTTTGTTTTGTTACTATTTCCAAAGTATTTTTCAACTTATTATATTTCTTAAAAAAACGCTTAGCATTAATAGATGGAGAATATATACTATCTAATTTTATTATTATTTCCTTATTATTATCATAATAATTTTCAAGAGAAATCTCAGAAACAGGTTTATTATCTATTCTATATAAATTTGCAGTAATTAATTCTCCATAAAGTTGATATTTCTGCATATCATCACATTCTGCTAATTTCTTATTCATATTATCAAGACGCTTTTTATACTTATTCAAAACTTCTAATATCATTTTTAAAACACTATCACGATAAGTTTTAAACTCTAAAGAAGATTCCTTTTCATAATAAAAATCATCTAAAAAGAAACTTAAAGAAAAAGTAGGTTTAACATCATTTGAAATCTTAATATAATAATCCTTCTTATCCTTTTTATAATTTAACAAGCCAAAATCTAACTTACCATTATCAGTATTATAAATAACAGTTTGAATATAATTATACAATTTTTCCAAACTTTCAGAATTGATACTATCAATTCCTAATTCATAAATTGCACCTTTTACAAAAGTTTGACTAATTCCATTAAATAGATTAGCGATAATAGAAGGTAATTCATCCAAACTGCTACTGATAGATATTAAATTAGAAAAATTATCAAAAGATGAACATTCTAAAAAGTTTTGTTTTTCAGTAGAAGGATAAACATATTTAGTATGTGGAACTATATTTCGAAAACCATTTTCTTGGTGTATATGACGCATACTATCTATAATATTATTTTCTTCATCTAATAATATAATATTGCAATGTTTTCCCATTAACTCAATAATTAGCTTTTTGTTTAGAATATCATCAACTTCATCAAAACCTTCAAACTCAATTGTAATTACTCTTTCTAAATTATTTGTAATTACATTTTTTATATGTAATCCTAATAAATGTTTACGAAGCACCATACAAAAATTAGGTGCAACCTGAGGATTAGACTTTGGGTGAGTTGTTAAATGAATTCTATAATTACTTGAATCTATATTTATATTAATTAAGAAATTCTTTTTATTTAAATAACAACCAATTAAAATGTTATTTTTACTTGGCTGAAATATTTTATCTATTCTTGCACCAGATAGTTCTTGAAGTTCTGATGCTATTGCTCTTGTAACTATTCCATCAAATGCCATAATTATTAACATCCTTTCTGATTTAAAAACAAAATTTCTATAAAATTATACCACATCAAACCACAAAAAAACAGTGAGATTTTAAAATTTATATTGATTTCAGAAATTTAAACATATATAATAATAAAAAAATCAAAGGAGGAAAAAGATGGATTTAGATAAAGTATATGAATTAATAAGTAATATACCAGTAACAGAACAAAATGAAGAATTACTCGAAGAAATCAAAGATGATTTAGCAAAAGGAGAATATAAAGCTGCAATGGAAAAATTACAAAAGATTAAAGAAATGGAAAACAGTGAAGATGCAGTAAAAAAAGTTACTAGAAAGAAAAACAAAAAAGAAGAAAATAAATCAATATATCCTGCATTATTAAGTAACATAGAATTAGAACATATATATATAGGATTACTATTAAATGACCCCCAATATATTGTAAAATACTATTTTCTACATGATGATTGTTATTTTGAAGATAGCGAAATGTTAAATATATATAAAAGCGTGCTATTTACAGAAGGTGGGGCATACACACCAGAAGCTGCAAAAGAAGGTTTTAACTTTGCAAGAGAAAACGAAAAAACATATGAATTAAAAGGCGAATTAAAACAAAAAGTTCAAGATAAACAATATAATATGGAAAAAGTGTATCTTGAATTGAAAAAACTTTTTGTGTTAAGAAAACATTATTTAGCAATACCAATTCAAGCGATTCAAGACAAAGTAGTTGAAATTAGAGAATATGAATTATATGACAAAATGTCAGTTGAAGAAGTTGAAAACGCAGTAATACAAGTAAGTGATACAGAAAAATTTAAGAGAAGTATATTAAATGAAGGTTTAACAAGTTTCTTAGAATTAGGAGATAACAACTTAACAAATGGTTTGCCATTACCATTTTCAATTTTAACACAAGTATTTAAAGGAATAAGAAAAGGGGAGACTATGGCATTTGCAATGCCTTCAAATTCAGGAAAAAGTAGATTTACAATAGATATTGCAGCACATACAGCTTTTGTACACAAAAAGAAAGTTTTAATCATATCAAATGAAATGTCAGAAGAAAAAATGAAACTATGTTTAATAACTACAATATTAAACAATAAATCTATTCAAAAATTACATGGTCAAGAAATACAAAAAACAGAGGGAGAACTATTAGATTTTAAATTTAGACCAGATGAAGGAAAAAAAGTAGAAGTAGATGAAAATGGCTTTGTAAAAAAGGGAGAAAAAGAAAAACAAGTAGATTTTGTAAAAAGATTAATGGAGGTTTCTAGTGAGTTTAAGAAAGTAATTAGTGTAACAGATTGGGTAAATAAAGAAATAAAAAATTCAATATATTTTATCAATATAACAGACCATACAAATGATGAGCTAAGAAAAGTAATTTTAAATTATTACTACAAAGAAAAAATAGAATATGTATTTTATGATACTTTGAAAACCGATACAGCAAATATTGGTATAGGTGAAGAATTAAAGAAAACAGCTACAATACTTTCAAATTTAGCACAAAATTTAGGAATCTATATCTGTTCAACTTTACAACTAGCTGAAAGTGATACATTGCCAGTAAATCTAAATGTAAATGATTTAGCAGTTAGCAGAACGGTTAAAGAGGTTTTAGATACTTTATGTTTGATTAAACAGATTAACAGAGATACTTTAGATAAATATGAATATTCTTTACAAGAAGTTGATACTAAATTTTATGATTTGAAGAAATATGAAGACCCTGATGTTAGATATTATGCTTGTGTTGTTGATAAGAATAGAGCAGGTGCAAAACCTACTTTAGTGTTTAGACTTAATTTGGCTTATAATGTTTGGGAAGAGTTGGGATATTTGAGGTTGAAACAAAAATAAAGGACAAAATTTATAAAAATCACTTGACACAAAAGAACAGATGTTCTACAATAAGAACAATAAAAACAAGGATGTGATATTTATGAATGAAAACAATAATATTGCACTAGTAGATGAAGAAGTAAATATAGTAAAATATGATACAGAAAATATTAAGAATTTAATTTATACAATTAGAGGTAAACAAGTAATGCTGGATAGTGATGTAGCTATGTTATATCAATACACAACTAAGAATATAAATAAAGCTATGAAAAGAAATATTAATAGATTTCCAGAGGATTTTTGTTTCCAATTAACAGAAAAAGAAGTGGAAAAGTTGAGGTTCCAATTTGGAACCTCAAGTTTAAACAAAGAAAATTATGGTGGAAGAAGGTATTTACCATATGTTTATACAGAACAAGGAATATCTATGTTAGCAGGAGTTCTAAAGAATGAGATAGCAATACAAGTTAGTATTAATATTATAAGAGCCTTTATAGAAATGAGAAAATTTATTACAAATAATGCACAAGTATTTGAAAGATTAACAAATGTAGAATATAAATTATTGGAACATGATAAAAAATTTGATGAAGTATTTGATGAATTACAAAAAAATAAGAAAGAGGAATTTAATCAAAAAATATTTTTTGAAGGACAAATTTATGATGCATATAGTTTAATTATAGATATTATAAAGCAAGCAGAACATAAAATATTAATTATAGATAACTACATTGATGATAGCATTTTAAAAATTTTATCAAAGAAAAATAAAAATGTAGAAGCAGTAGTTTTAACTTCACCAAACTGCAATTTAAATAGATTAGATATAAATAAATTTAACAAGCAGTATCCGGTATTAAAAGTAGCAAGAACTAATAAATTTCATGACAGATTTATAGTAATAGATAACAAACAATTATATCATGTAGGAGCATCACTAAAAGATTTAGGAAAGAAATGTTTTGCTATTTCTAAGATAGAAGATATGGGATATGTTGAGAAAATAAATGAATTAAGCTGAAATTAAAATGCATTAAACTTGAGGTCACAAATTGTGACCTCAAAACTATTTTACAATTCAATTTTAGGCCCATACTTCTCAAGCCACATATTTACTTGACAAAGATAAGCCATAAGTTGCGGTCCAGTCATCAACTGACCAAACCAAGGCCTAGAAAAAGCCTTTCCATCAGTATTCAAAATATCCAAAATATAATCTCTATTAAGCAAACTATTAATAGGAGCATTTTTATCCTTCATAATATCAGTTAGCATCTCTTTAACCTTAGCTAAATAAGTAGGATTATGAGTTTTAGGATAAGGTGATTTTTTTCTATCGACAATTTCACCAGGAAGGAAATCTCGACACGCATACCTAAGTAAGCCTTTTTCTCTACCATTTAATGCTTTCATTTCCCAAGGAATATTCCAAACATATTCAGCTAAACGATAATCACAAAAAGGAACTCTAAGTTCAAAACCATTATACATAGCCATTCTATCAGAACGGTCCAAAAGAGTCTGCATAAACCAATTTAATGTTAAATGAGAAATTTTACGTTTCTCAGCAGTTTCTTTACTATCAATATTCAAAATTTCAACTTCACTCAAACTTTCATTATATCTAAAATCAATATACTCTTTCAACTTTACTTTGTTGCCAATAAAAGGATTTAATAATTCTTGTCTTTCATTAATTGCAATAGACCAAGGAAAAGTATTACTTTCTAAAGCATCTTTACGGAAAAACCATGGATATCCACCAAATATTTCATCTGCACACTCACCAGTTAATGAAACAGTCATTTCTTTTTTGACATTTTTACAAAATAGAAGTAAAGAAGAATCAATATCAGCCATACCAGGCATATCTCTAGCAATCATTGCATCTTCCAAATATGATGCAAGTTCTGGTGTATCAATAACTATATTATGATGATGTGTATGCAAGTTTTTATTCATTAAATCAATATAGTAATTATCAGAATTTGGCTGAAAATCGCTTTTAACAAAATTTTTGTCATTATCCACGTAATCTATGGAATACGTATCTAAAGGTGGTAAACCTTGTTTTTCGCAATAATCAGCAGCAAATTTTGTAATTATACTAGAATCTAAACCGCCAGAAAGAAATGTACATAATGGAACATCAGATACTAATTGTCTAGTTATAGCATCATTTAATAAAAATCTTAACTTTTCAGTAGTTTGTGCTAAATTATCTTTATGCTCTTTTGAAGTTAATTTCCAGTATCTTTCTATATGAATACCTGAGCTATTAAATATAGCAAAATGAGCAGGTTTTATTTCATAAATATTTTTAAAAACAGTAGTTCCAGCGGTATGAGCAGGACCTATACCAAATAATTCACATATACCTTGATTATCTAAAATCTTTTCAACATTTGGATATTCAAAGATTCCTTTAATTTCTGAAGCAAAAATAAGTGTTTCATTTTGTATTGTATAGAATAATGGCTTCACTCCAAAATGGTCTCTTGCCAAAAACAATTCTTTTTTATGCTCATTCCAAATAGCAAATGCAAATATACCATTTAGATGATTTACTACTTCATTTCCAAAATGTATATAACTTTTTAACAAAACCTCTGTATCACTATGACTATTAAAATTAAATCCATTTTCCTCTAAAGTTTTTCTCAGTTCTTTCGTATTATAAATCTGACCATTATAAACAATTACATATTCACCATAAGAATATTTTTGAACCATTGGTTGCTTTCCGCCTTCTGGATCAATTACTATAAGTCTTCTATGACCTAAAGCAACATGCTTATTTATGTAATAACCTTGTTCATCCGGACCACGATTTATAAGAGATAAATTCATTTTTTCTATGATTTCTTTTGAATTAGATATATCTTCTTTAAAATTAGAAAATCCAACAAATCCACACATAAAATCTTTCCTCCATTATTGCATGATTAATATATATTGTATGCAAAAAATACTATAAAATTTATTGATTTTAGAAAAAAGTTGTAGTAGACTTATAACTGAAAGGAAAGATTATAAATGCTAATAAAAAATATAATAAAACATTTTTGTTTAATTACTCACCATAAATGGGTAGTATTTAAATTATGCTGTAAACTAGGATTATACTGGAGAGGATTAATGCATGACATTTCAAAATATTCATGGACAGAATTTGGTGAAAGCATAAAATATTATCAAGGAAATCGTTCTCCAATAATGGCTGCAAGGGAAGACAAAGGATATTCAGAAGCATGGTTACATCATAAGGGAAGGAATAAACATCATCATGAATATTGGATAGATGAATTATCTCCAAATCAAACACCTATTATTCCATATAAATATGCAACAGAAATGTTATGCGACAAATTAGCAGCAGGAATAGTATATCAAGGAAAAAATTGGACAAAAGAATATGAACTTGGTTATTGGAATAGAGAAAAAGAAAAAATTAAAACAAATGAAAACATCAAAGACTTTATCACAGAAGCATTAGAAATGGTTGCAAAAGATGGGATAGATAAGACTTTAACCAAGAAAAATATTAAAGATTTATATAATAAACATTGTAAATAAGCAGAAATTTTGAAATTGCTTATATAAGTAAAGTTTATTTATAAGATAATTTTTAAATAGCTATTGACAAAATAAAAAAATACTTGTATAATTTTATAGTGATTAAAATAATGGAAAAATGAACAGATATACACATATATCTAAAGCGAGGAGGGAATAAGTATGGCACAACCAAAAAGAAGATGGTCAAAAGCAAGAACACATTCAAAAAGATCAACATGGAAAAAAGAATTACCAACTATGGCTACTTGCCCACATTGTCATGAGCCAGTAATGCCACACAGAGTTTGTAAAAACTGCGGATATTATGATGGTAAAGAAATAATATCAAAAAAAGAAACTGAAAATGCGTAATCAATAGCACCTTTTAAAAGGTGTTTTTTGGTTTATTGGGGACGTGCCAAATCGTTTCAAAATGAAACAAAAGGGACAGACCTTCAATTTTCTTTTAGGATATTTCCATTGACAAAATTAAAATGTAAATGTAAAATACTAATGAAAATAAATAAGAAAAGAAGTGATAGATATGTTAGAAAAATTATTAAAAAAATCAGGGTGGACAGATATAATAATAGCAATACTGTTTATTTTATTTGGAATAATGCTAATAGCAAGTCCAGAAGTCATAACGGCCATGATTTCAATTATATTAGGAGTAATTTGTATACTTATAGGAATTTTAAAAATGTGTGACTACTTAGCAAAAGGAAAAAACGATAATTACTTATTAGCAATTTCAATCGTAGCAATTATAACTGGAATTATAGTTATGTTTTGTGGAGATGTAATATTTTCAATATTCAGAATTCTAATTGCAATATGGATTATATATAGTGGAATAATGAATTTACAAACAGCAATTGTTTGGAAGGATTATAAATCTAAGTTATGGATAATAACATTAATCTTATCAATAGTTATGGTTGTTGCAGGAATATATATGTTAGTAAATCAAGGTGCAGTATTACAAATGGTAGGAGTAATAATATTAGCATATGGAATAATTGATATTATCGAAAATGTCATATTTATCAAAAAAATTGATAATTACTTAGACTAAGTACTAACTTAGTAAATACTAGATAAAATATTCATAAAAGATATTGGGGGAACAATGGAAAAAGAAAAATTTACAAAATTAAGCAAAAAAAGATTAAAAAATAGTTTTAAATATGCAATTCAAGGAATTCGGAAGTGCTTTAAAAACAGAACAAAATTTAAAAATACATTTTATTGTTACAATATTAGTTGTAATTTTAGGAATAGTATTAAAAATAAACTTTACAGAATGGGCTATATGCTTTTTACTTTTTGGATTTGTAATAACTGCAGAATTAATGAATACTGCAATTGAAGTAACAGTTGATTTGGCTATGCCAGATATAAATGAAAAAGCAAAACTTGCAAAAGATATAGCTGCAGGAGCAGTTTTAGTCTCTTCAATAGTAGCTGTTTTAATAGGTTTAGCAATATTTTTACCTAAAATAATAGAACTAATATTTTAAAATTTAGTAGGAAAAAAATAAAGTTGAGATAGAGAATTTAAAAGTTTTCTGTCTCAACTTTTTTTAGTTAGTTAATAAAGTTATTTAATAAAGAAAATAATATACACTTTAAGAACTTTTTGAAAAATAATGTCATATAATGCAGTGAAGGAGGAAGAAGTATGTTTAGAAATTACAGAAAATGTGGTTGCATGAACAATAACTATCAAAATGATTCTTGTGATATGCAAAATGATATTATTGAAACTCAATGTAGTGAAGTAAGTTCATATGAAGATATGTCTAATAGCTGTGATTGTGGTTTTGATGAAGGATACAATGTATTCCCAGAAAATCCAATGTTAGGTCAAAGCTACGTACCATACCAATATATGGATAAAACATTTAAGCCTTGTGTTGGTTTAAAAATGGGAACAATTTTCCCAGAATTAGTCAGTCCTTATGTTCCTGGTCAAAGTATGGAGGAAATAAAGACGATAGAAAATATGAATACAATAGGGAAGGGGTGCAATAAATGTCAATAGAAGAAAATAGAAATTGTGGATGTAATTGTATGTGCAATGAAGAAGAAAATACAGTAGATTGCGACATGAGACGTGAAATGATTCAAGAAATTAGATGTTTAGAATTTGGTATTACTGAACTTGCACTATATTTAGATACACATCCAGAAGATGAAAAAGCTCTTTGTTTGCATAGAAAATATTGCAAACAAGTAAAAGATTTAAAAGACAAATATCAAAAAGTTTATGGCCCTCTTACTATAAATTATCCTTGCAACAAGTGGAGATGGTTAGAAGAGCCATGGCCATGGGAAAGGGGGAATTTCTAATGTGGACTTATAACAAAATGTTACAATATCCAATCAATATTAAATGTACAGACCCAAAACTTGCTAAAGTAATTATTTCTCAATATGGTGGTCCTGATGGAGAATTAGCCGCTTCTTTAAGATACTTATCACAAAGATTTGGTATGCCAGACCAAAAAGCTAAAGCTATATTAAATGATATAGGTACTGAAGAATTAGCACACTTAGAAATGGTTGGAACAATAGTACACCAATTAACAAAAGATGCAAGCATAGAAGAAATAGAAAAAGCAGGATTAAGTGCATATTACACTGACCATGGGGTAGATGTATATCCACAAGCAGCAGCAGGATTTCCATTTAATGCAGGAGTACTTGCATGTAAAGGAGATCCAATAGCAAACTTGCAAGAAGACTTAGCAGCAGAACAAAAAGCAAGAGCAACATATGAAAAATTAATAGACTTATGCCGAGATAATGCAGATGTATTAGACCCATTAAGATATTTAAGAGAAAGAGAAATAGTACACTTTCAAAGATTTGGTGAAGCATTAAGAGGTGTTCAAGACAAATTAGCTGAAAAGAAATATTATATGAATGATAATAACTGCTAACTTTTAATCAAAATTCATATTAAGAAAAAACTGCATTCTATAGTTAGTTAAAGAATGCAGTTTTGATATTAATTATTGATTTTTAATTTATACAATATTTGTATTTTTTAATTATTTATCTGGAAATACAATTCCACTAATACATTTATCATAGATAAATTGTTTTAAATCCTCCATATCATTTGTTTCATAATATTTTGTTAATTTTTCGCCAAACGTAATATCTTCATCAATTGGTATACTTATTACACCTTTTCCATTTTGTATCATTATTTTATTTGCAAATAACATTGCTGTTCTTTTATTTCCATCTGTAAAAAATTGAGTTCTCATTAAATAACACATAATTGTAATAGCTCTTTCTGTTATACATTTAATTTTGTTAAAATTTCCCAAATCTTTACTTGTTTTATCTTCATTAGGTAATTCAGGTTTCCATGTTGTTCCACCAATTGAAACTTCATAGATTCTAACTTGTCCAGGCCTATCTATTAAATTACTACCAACTAAACTGTTAATAGATTTCAGCATATTTAAATCATTTTCTGCATCGATAGAATTTAAAACAAATAACCAAGCATGTTTTAAATTATTAATAGTTTGAATTTCATCTATTCTAAGACGAGCAACATTCCCACCATCATATATTCTTTGAGTTTCTGGATATGTAACATCTATTCCTTCAATATGGGAACTTTTCCATATACTATCGACAATGCATCTTTTGGCTAAAAAAATATTTTGTTCTTTTGTTATATTATATTTATCATTCATCTTCTCAAATCCTTTCTTAAATCAAAAACATTATAACATAAATCACATTAAAATTCTATAATTACATCAAAAATTTCGATTTTTTTGAAAGTGTGTCAAAAATAAATTATTTGATGTAAACATCCAAATATGTTACAATAGCCATGTAGCATAAAGGAGGAAAAAGTATTATGAACAATACAATAAAAACAGAAATAAAAAAACATTTATTTGAACTAGCAGACGAAAAATACAAAGAATTTCATAGTGGACTATGTCCAAATACAGACAACATATTAGGAGTAAGAGTACCAATATTAAGGAACTATGCAAAACAATTGGTAAAAGAAAACGACATACAATATTTATTAGAAAACATAGATGATGAATATTATGAAGAGATAATGTTACAAGGTATGATAATAGGACAAGCAAAGGAAAAAGATTTCGAAAAAATTAAAAAATGGATACAAGATTTTATTCCAAAAATAGATAACTGGGCAGTTTGTGATGTCTTTTGTGCAGGTTTAAAATTTACTAAAAAATATGAAAAAGAGATGTGGCAATTAATACAAGAATATCTAAAGTCAAATAAGGAATTTTATTTAAGATTTGCAATAGTTATGATTTTAGATTTCTATATTAAAGAAGAATATTTAGAGAAGGATTTAAAAATATTCAATAATATAAAAAGTGATAAATACTATGTTCAAATGGCAATTGCATGGGCAATATCTATATGCCTTATAAAGTATTATGATAAAACAATTGAATTTTTAAGAAGCGGAAATTGCAGGCTAGATGATTTTACATATAATAAATCCTTACAAAAGGCAAGAGAGTCTTATAGGATTTCAAAAGAACAAAAAGAAGAACTCCAAACAATGAAAAGAACAAAATGACAAAATTTTATTAAATTTTTATAAAAACTGTTTCACAAAAGTATGATTTATGATATATTGTAAAAGATTAAAAAATAAACAAGAAAAGGAATGAAATTTATATGAGAGAAGGAAGAAGAATAGAAGGAAAAACACAAAAGCCAAAAAGAAAGATGACACCTGAACAAATAGAAAAAAAGAAGAAAAATATAATAAGGACATTTATAACAATAGTTGCATTATTATTAATTTTCATAATAGCAATGATTTTAAATGATTTTATTATACTAGACAACAACAAAACAACAAATTTAGTTATAAACAATAGAAATGTAACTTCAAATCTAAAAAATGAAATATTAATAGAAGATGATATAATTTATTTATCAGAGCCAGACATAGCTAACTTCTTTGATAAATACATATATGAAGATGATGAAACAAACCAAATTATTACAACATATGACAAAAAGATAGCTGCAATAGGTTTTGAAGATAATGTAATAAATATAAATGGTTCAGAAAAACAAATATATGCTCATGCAATAAATCAAGATGGAACAATATATCTACCTATTTCCGAAATGGATGATGTATATGACATAGAAATTGATAATATTGAAGAAACTAAAGTTATTACAATGGATTCTTTAGATAGAGAACAAAAAAAGGCAATAGTAACTTCAAATCTAGCAGTTAAATCATCTACAAACTTTATCGCAAAAACAGTTGATAGAGTTAATAAAGGAGATACAGTAGTAGTTATTTCTTCTGAAAATGGATATTCAAGGATTAGAACTGCAAATGGAAAACTTGGATATGTAAAAACTAAAAAACTAGAAAATGAGTTTACAGTTAGAGAAGATATGGAAGAAGAGAAACAAATAGAAGGAAAAATAAACTTAACTTGGGATTATTTTTCACAATATGGTTCAGCACCAGATAGAAGCGGAACTACAATAGATGGTGTAAATGTAGTTTCTCCAGCATTTTTCTATTTAGATACTGATGGCAAACTTAAAGAAAATGTAGGGGAGAGTGGACAAGCATATATCGAATGGGCACATAGTAATGGATATAAAGTATGGCCAATGGTTGCAAATGCAGAAGCGGCAAATGAAAGTTTAGATATTACATCAGAAATAATGAATAGTTATACAAAAAGACAAGAGCTAATAGAAGATATCGTAAATTATTGTGTAGAATATGATTTAGATGGTGTAAATATAGATTTTGAAAATATGAAACAAGAAGATGTTGATATGTATTCAAGATTTATAATTGAGTTAACACCAAGACTAAAAGAAATCGGATTAGTAACTTCAGTTGATGTAACAGCTCCAGATGGTAGCGAAACTTGGTCATTATGTTTTGATAGAAATGTTATAGGAGATGTTGCAGATTACATAGTATTTATGGCATATGACCAATATGGAGTGTCAAGTACAAAACCAGGAACAACTGCTGGATATAACTGGGTTGAATTAAGTTTAAACAAATTTTTAACAACAGAAGAAATAGAACCAGAAAAGATAATTTTAGCAGTTCCTTTATACACAAGAGTTTGGACAACAAATTCAAATGGAGAATTAGTAAATAATCCAACAATAGCAATGAAGAACATCGATAATACAATTCCTGATGGCGTTGAAAAACAATGGGATGATGAATTAAAACAAAACTACGTAGAATATGCTGTTGGAGATAATACAAGACAAATTTGGATAGAAGATATAGATTCATTAAGAGCAAAAGTCTCATTAATTACTGAAAATAACTTAGCAGGTGTTGCATCATGGCAAAAAGGAATGGAAACAGATGAATTTTGGACAATGCTAAAAGAAGAATTGAGCAATTAGGGACATGCCAAAATAAGCAAAAATTGCGCAATTTTGTACGTCCCCAAAAAGCAAAAAACTAGAAATCTGCTTGACATTACGCATTTTGACGTATATAATTTTAAAAAAGCACATTTTGGAGGTATTTGACAAACATGCAAAATGAAAGTGTATTTTTTTCAACAAATAAATATTCTAATTTAACAGACGAACAAATCGTAACAGAAATTAAACAAGGTGACGAATACGCTTTATCATACTTATTAGAAAAATACAAAGAACTTGTAAATATGAAAGTTGGAAAATACTTTATGGTAGGGGCAGAAAAAGAAGATATTATGCAAGAAGGAATGATAGGACTATATAAAGCAATTAAAAACTTTGATACTCAAAAACAAAATTCTTTTAAAACATTTGCAAATCTTTGTATAGAAAGACAGCTGATAACTGCAATAAAGACATCTAATAGACAAAAACATATGCCTTTAAACTCATATTTATCATTAAATATGGCTGCATATGATAACAACGAAGATGATAGTGTAGAATTAATAGACACTTTCAACAGCAATACTATTGAAGATCCATTAGAAACAGTTATGAAAAAGGAATATTATGAGCAAATACATAATAATATAGAAAAATCACTTAGTAAATTTGAAAAACAAGTGTTAGATAGATTTATGAAGGGTGAAAGTTATAATGTTATAGCTAAAAGATTAGATTCACCAGTTAAATCTGTTGATAATGCTATACAAAGGATTAGAAAAAAAGCAGTAAAAAATATGTTTAAAAATGATTAATAAAAATTATACGATAAAAGCAGTGTCCTTTTAAGGGTTGCACTGCTTTTTATAAAGTGAAAAGAAATTTTGGTGCTTCCAACCGGGATTGAACCGGTGACCTCAGCCTTACCAAGGCTGCACTCTACCAACTGAGCTATAGAAGCATTTTGACAATTATATACCACAAAATAAAAAAAGTAAATAATTTCTATTGACTTTTTTAAAAAAAGGTACTAAAATTATATACATAATATATAAAACAAGTAAGAGAAAAGTAAAATAAAGGTTACTTATAGAGAGAGTTAGTCAAAGGCTGAAAGCTAACTTAAGAAAACATATTTGAAAAACTACCTCTTCAAGTTTCTAGTGAATAAGCTAGACGTTTAAGATACGTTACAATCTTTAATTAAGTTAAAAATAGGATGGAACCGTGTAAATATTGCACTCCTATGGATAAAAGAATATCCATTGGGGTGTTTTTTGTGGCTAAGATAAATTAGAAAATTTAAAGATGTGTCACAAAGTGGACAAAATGTCGCATCAGAAACGTCCCCAATGCGACAAAAAGGAGGTTTTATTATGATTAAAGTAACTTTAAAAGACGGCTCAAATTTAGAAATTGAAAAAGGAGCATCTATATTAGATGTAGCAAAAAAAATCAGTGAAGGATTAGCACGTGTTGCAACATGTGGTGAAGTTAATGGAGAAATCAAAGATTTAAGATATGAATTAAATGATGATTGTAATTTAGTAATTCATATTTTTTCAGATGATGACTTAGAAGGTAAAAAAGCATATTGGCATACATCTTCACACATTATGGCACAAGCTGTAAAAAGATTATTTCCAGATGTTAAATTTGCAATTGGTCCAGCAATCGATGATGGATTTTATTATGATTTTGATGTGGAAAAACCATTCACAGATGAGGATAAAGAAAAAATAGAAGAAGAGATGAAAAAGATAATTAAAGAGAATATCAAAATAGAAAGATTTTCTCTTCCTAAAAAAGAAGCATTAGAATTAATGAAAGACCAACCATATAAACAAGAGCTTATTGAAGATTTACCAGAAGGTGAAGAAATAAGTTTCTATAAACAAGGAGATTTTACTGACCTTTGTGCAGGACCACATTTAGAAAGCACAGGAAAAATTAAAACTATAAAAATATTATCTTCTTCAGGAGCATATTGGAGAGGTAGCGAAAAAAATAAAATGCTTCAAAGAATTTATGCTATATCTTTCCCAAAAGCTAGTCAATTACAAGAATATTTAGACTTCCTAGAAGAAGTAAAACAAAGAGACCACAGAAAGATTGGAAAAGATTTAGAAATCTTTATGACACATAAATTAGTAGGTTCAGGATTACCAATGTATTTGCCAAATGGTGCAACAATTAGAAGAATATTAGAAAGATATATTCAAGATAAAGAAATTTCATTAGGATATGCTCATGTATACACACCATCACTTGCAAATGTAGAACTATACAAGACAAGTGGGCATTGGGAGCATTATAAAGATGATATGTTTCCTGCTATGAAAATGGATAATGAAGAAATGGTTTTAAGACCAATGAACTGTCCACATCATATGTTAATATACAAAAATAAAATGCATTCATACAGAGACTTACCAATTCGTATAGGAGAATTAGCTCATGACTTTAGATATGAAGCAAGTGGAAGTGTTTGCGGATTAGAGAGAGTTCGTCAAATGTGCCAAAATGATGCCCATCTATTTGTTAGACCAGACCAAATAAAAGAAGAAGTAGGAAGAGTTCTAAATTTAATTGTAGAAGTTTATCAAAAAGATTTTGGATTCCCTGCATCAGCATTCCAATATAGATTATCACTTAGAGATAAAAACAATAAAGAAAAATATATTGATAATGATGAAATGTGGGAAACAGCAGAAAGTCAATTAAGAGACATCTTAAAAGAATTAAACATTGACTTTTATGAGGCAGAAGGAGAAGCAGCATTTTATGGTCCAAAAATTGATATACAAATAAAAACTGCATTAAATCATGATGTTACAATTCCAACTTGCCAATTAGATTTTGCATTACCAGAAAGATTTGAACTAGAATATATTGGAGAAGATGGAAAAGCACATAGACCAGTTGTAATTCATAGAGCAATTCTAGGTTCTTCTGATAGATTTATCTCATTCTTATTAGAAGAAACAAAGGGAATGTTGCCATTATGGGTTGCACCAGTTCAAGTTAAAATATTACCAATTACAGATAATCAACATGAATATGCATTTGATTTAAAAGAAAAACTTGTAGCAAAAGGAATTAGAGTAGAAGTAGATGACAGAAATGAAAAAACAGGATATAAAATACGTGAAGCTCAATTGCAAAAAATTCCATATATGCTAGTAGTTGGAGAAAAAGAAGCTAGCTCAAATACAGTTGCTGTTCGTTCAAGAGAGGACGGAGATATAGGAACAGAAAGTATTGATGAATTTATAGCAAAATTAGAAAAAGAAATTGAAGAAAAGAAAAGATAAGCCATGAATGAAATATATAATATAAGAAAATTAGAAAGTTTAAAAGAATATTTAAATCAAAGAATGGTATCACCAAGATTATTAAACAACCCTAGAATTTATGAAATATTAGATGAAATTTCAGATGAATTTAGCCTTATTTTCTTAGATGAAGAAATGAAAAGAATCTTAGATGAACAAATATTAGTTGAAAAAGATGGAACATTAAGATATTTTAAAGACAATAAAAGAGTAAAGATAAAAAGAAATTCTTCAGGAATAGAAACAATTAAAGAAGCATTTGATAAAAAAGATTCATCTGTTATTTCAGAAAAAAGGTTGTTTGATAATGGTGGAATAGAATATTTATATGAAATTAGAGAAGGAAACTTAAGTTGGGAAGATTTTGAAAGGAATATAGATTTTATACCATCTAAAAAAATTAGATATACCAGAGACAGTACTATGCTTAACTTTTTAACAAAAGAAGAAATCGGAAAATTTATTGTTAAAGAACATCTTATTCAGCAAGTACCATACATGTTACAAAATTTAAAATTAACAAGAAAAAATTTATCCAGAATACTTAATGGTGGTACAAAAATAGATGATTTATGTGAATTTTTAACAAACAATCAAGCTGAATTTGATACAATAAAAGAACTTTTTAATGAAAATGATGAGTCTAAAGGACAAGAAGAAATTTTTAAGACTTATTGCAGTAACAATAGAAGATTTCAATTACCAACAACTTACGAAAACGCAGTTGCAAAAAGATTGGGACTAGATATTGAAAAAATTAAGTAAAATCTGAAATGGTTTTATAGATTTGACCATTTTACCTTTAAATAAAAAATCTAAATAAATTAATAAGGAGAAAATGATGAAACTAGGAATAGTAGGATTACCAAATGTAGGGAAGAGTACATTATTTAATAGTATAACAAAAGCGGGAGCAGAATGTGCAAATTATCCATTCTGTACAATTGAGCCAAATGTAGGAGTTGTACCAGTACCAGATGAAAGATTAGATAATTTAACAAAAATGTACAATCCACAAAAAACTACACATGCAGTAATAGAATTTGTTGATATTGCAGGACTTGTTAAAGGTGCAAGTCATGGAGAAGGACTAGGAAACAAATTTTTATCACATATAAGAGAAACAGATGCAATTTGTGAAGTAGTTAGATGCTTTGAAGATTCAAATGTTGTACATGTTGATGGTAGTGTTGACCCTATAAGAGATATTGAAACAATCAACCTAGAATTGATATTTGCAGATATTGAAACTGTTAATAAAAGATTAGATAAGGCAAAAAAGAATTTAAAAGCTGACAAAAAATATCAATTTGAAATAGATTTATTAGAAAAAATAAAACAAACACTAGAAAATGGATTATCAGCAAGAACATTAGAATTTAATGAAGATGAACAAGTACTTGTAAAAGACATGTTTTTATTAACAACAAAACCAATATTATATATTGCAAATGTTTCAGAAGAACAATTACAAGACGCTGAAAATGACCCATTAGTATTAAAAGTAAAAGAATATGCTAAAAAAGAAAAAGCTGAAGTAATACCATTATGTGTAAAAATCGAAGAAGAATTATCAAGTTTAGATGATAATGACAAAAAAGAAATGTTAGAAGCATTAGGATTATCAGAATCTGGATTAGACAAAGTTGTTAAAAAAAGTTATGATTTATTAGGACTAATGTCATTTTTAACAGCAGGTGAACCAGAAGTAAGAGCTTGGACAATAAAAAAAGGAACAAAAGCACCAGAGGCAGCAGGAAAAATCCATTCAGATATACAAAGAGGATTTATCAAAGCTGAGGTTGTTTCATATGATGATTTAATGAAAGAAGGCTCAATGTTAGCAGCTAGAGAAAAGGGACTAGTGCGTTCAGAAGGAAAAGAATATATTATGCAAGATGGAGATATTGTATTATTTAAATTTAACGTATAATTCGTGTAACAATTTTGTAATGTAAATGTAAAATAAAAATTAGAAAAATATATTGACTTATATAAAATTTAAGTTTAAAATATTAATTGTAAGAACAAAAGAAGTTAGTATTTATTGTTTTTTATAGTAATTGCTTGAATTATATTTGAAAAAATGGTATAATTAATAGCGGTTATAAGAATACTAATAAAAAAACATATAAAGTGAGGAGAATGAAAATGAAAAAATCAAATTTAATTAAAGTAATTTCAATTTTAGTAATAAGTTTAATGGTTATGCTTTTTAGCACAAATGTTATGGCAGCTGACACAAACAATGCTGGTGGAAATTCTAATTCTGCAAATATAAATGGCTTTACTGATTTAACACCTACTGTAAATGATACAAATACTAACAATGCAAACACAAATAATGCTTCTAATAATTCAAATCGTACAAATAATGCTAACAATTCAAGTATCTATAATAACACAAATACTTTACCAAAAACAGGTGTTACAGATTCAATTCCAGTAGCAGTATTATTAATAGTATTTGCAATTTCAGCAGTATATGCTTATAAGAAAATTAAAGATTATAAAAATATCTAATTAAAGTAAAATATATTAGTAAATCATATGGGAGAACTCTAAAAATAGTGTTCTCTCATTTTGTTGCTATCAATATTTTCTATTGCCTTACTGCAGCAATTATAATTCTATTATTATTAAAATTATTACAAGTAACTAATGTTAATAATTTTTGATTTTTATCATAATCAAAAATTGGAGAAATATCATTTGGTTCAACTTCATAATTTGAAGTAACAACATAAGTAAATTTTTCATTATTAGAATAAATGTAAATTTCATCATTTGTTTGTAACAAAGAAATATTGCTAAAAAACTTACTGTTATCATAATTGTGACCAGCAATACAAATATTATCATTCTCATTTAAGTTATTTCCATAGAATTTACAAGGAGAAATTTTTAACAATTCCTCATCTAATGTATTAAAAACCGGATAAGACAAATTTATTTTTGGAATTTCTATTGTGCAAAATATTCCATTAGGATTAACATCATCATTATTTTCAATAGAATTATCAGAAATACTAGTATACAATTTTGATAGATTATAGTTATTCATTATTTGATTAGACAATTTTTCTTGTTTAGAAATATTATAAAAATGAAGCGAAATAAAATAAATAATAGCCATTATAACTATTATTGATATAATTAATTGAAAAATCAGAAAATGTTTCTTTTTATGAATTTCATTTTTTGTAACTAGAATTTGGTTCATAATTTCCTCATACTTACAATAAATTTTTAATCACTATTTAGTATAAGCAAAAGAAATATTAATATACAGGCATCATTTCAAAATGAATCTGAAAACAATTAAAATCTTCTAACTCGTTTTTTCTTAAGCAATCTAAATACAAATCAAGCTCATCTAAATTTCTACAAGCAGTAATTATAATTGGATTAAGTTCATATTTAAACATCAATTCTAATGCCAAGTCAAAAGCTTCAAAAATAGATTTATTTTCTTTAACTCGCATAAGTCTAAAAGCCTCTCTGAATCTAGCAAAAGAGGAATTTTCAAAATTTTTCAAATCTACGATATATTCTTTTTCAATAACTTGTTGTACATTATGATATTTATCAGGAGTTTTATCCATAATTTCTTTCAAATCTGAATAGTGATATGGAAGGTATGCCTTTTGGTCTTTTTCAGAAATTAGTAAAACCAATTCATCATCATTTCCTTCTCTAAATCTATGTTTAAAAATTTCATTTTTATTATCAATATTTTGATTCATTTTTTCCTCCAAAACTCTTACTGCTATTATTATAGCTATAAAAATAATTCTTGTAAATGAAAATTCTCAATAAAACTATTACATTTTCATTACAGTTATAATTATTATTGAGAAAATTTCTTTAATATGGTATTATAATTATAAATTTATGAAGTAGGGGAATGGTATGTATACAATAGATAAAATTGAAAAAAAGAAAAAAAGAGCAATAACATTAATTAAAATCTTTAATATATTAATATTTTTAATAATTGTTCCAATATTAATATATAATATAACTCTAATAATAAAATATATACAAAACCCAAATGAAACACCGGACTTTTTTGGATTTAAAACTTATGAGATTGTATCTAGAAGCATGGAAAATACAATAAATAAAAATGATATAATTGTTGTAAAAAAAGTTGATAAAAATGAAATTAATGAAAATGACATTATATCATTTGACAATGGAAATGAAATTATAACACATAGAATTGTTGAAATTGAAAATATTAATGGAGAAACTTTATATACAACAAAAGGTGATAATAATAGGTTTAAAGATGATGAAAAAATTTCCTTTGAACAAATCGAAGGAAAATATGTTTTTAAGTTAAGCAAATTGGGTTATTTAATGAATTTTTTGAAAAATAGATATTTTCTGATTATTTTATTTATTATTTTAATTTTCTGCTTTATACATATAATAAATGTAAAGAAGAGAATTAAAAATAGGGAAGAGAAAAGAAAGATGAATAAATATTGCTAATTGTGACATAATATGATAAAATCCCCTATATATTTTTAAAAAATTTTGGAGGAAGCAATGGCAGAAGTAGAAAACAATATAGAAAATATAGAAAATGAAGATATAAAAGCGGAAACTAAAAAAACAAAGAAAAGACTAACAATAAACGGAATAAGCATATGGAGAATACTAGCATATTTCATAATATACAGTGTAGCAGGATATATAATAGAAACACTCTATGGAATGATTACAAAAGGAGTATGGGAGAGTAGACAAAGTTTCTTATATGGTCCATTTTGTGGAATATATGGACTGGGTGCAGTTGTTATGATTCTATGCCTTCATAAATTTCCTAAAAAATACAATGTATTATTTATTGGTGGTTTTATAGTAGGTTCAATTGTTGAATATGCTATCAGCTTATTTGGTGAAGTAGTATTAGGAGTTAAATGGTGGGATTACTCAAATATGCCACTTAATCTAAATGGACGTATATGTGTATACTTCTCAGTATTCTGGGGATTCTTAGGAATATATTTAATCGCATCACTTAATCCAAAAGTTGATAGAGTCATCAATTGGATTAAAAGAAAATTTAAAACACAAAAAGCATTAAAAACATTTGTAGTCACAGTGTTCACTATATTAATGATTGATTGTATTGCAACTGCTTTTGCAATTGAATTTTTCTTAGTTAGAATGATTGTAAAAAATGATTTAAATGTAGCAGATAAAGAATTAGTGCAGGAACAATATGATAAAATATATGGAAATGAAAATCTATCAAAATTCATATATACATTTTGGGGAGATAGAAAAATGATAAAAACATTTCCAAATTTAAAGATAAATGATAAAGATGGAAATATAATTTATATGGACAGTCTTTTAGACATTCAACCATATTATTTAAAAGTACATGACATAAGAAATAAAAATAGTGAAGAGGTAGAAGAAGATATTAAAAGATAAAAAGATAGGCAGATTGATCAAAAAAGCAATTGCCTATCTTTTTATTACAAATCATCAGGATTAGCAAGAGGATTACTTTCAACTGCATTCCTAACTTGCGAGTTATCAACATGAGTATAAATTTCAGTTGTCGAAATACTCTCATGACCTAAAAGCTCTTGTAAAGCTCTTATATCTACTTTTCCGTATTGATACATTAAAGTTGCGGCCGTATGTCTTAATTTATGAACAGAAAATTTTGCCCCTCCCAAATCCGCTTTTTTCAATTCTCTATCAACTATATATTGAACAGTACGTCTACTAATTCTTTCTTTTCTTTCACTTAAAAATAAGGCTTTTTCAGAATGTAATTTATCTATTTTTACACCGTTTTTAGGTCTAACTGCTAAATATTCAGATAAGGCTTTCAAACATGCCTTATTCAAATAAATTGTTCTTTCTTTATTTCCTTTACCAATTACAGTTAATCTTGCTTCACTAAAATCAATATCTTGAATATTTATACTAACTAATTCAGATAAACGAAGACCACAATTTAAAAACAAAGTTAATATAGCATAATCTCTTTGATAATTCCTATTATCCTCATCTGAAGTTACTTCTAAAAGTTTTTTACTCTGCTCTAAATTAAGGTATTTGGGTAATCTTTTATCTGATTTAGGTGTTTCCAAGTTCTGAGCAGGGTTTATCTCTATTAAATTTGCCTTTTGAGATAAATAATTAAAAAACACCCTTATAGTTGAAGCCTTTCTTGCTCTTGTAGCAGATTTGCTTTTTAATTCAATTGCCATATAACTTAAAAAAGAATGTATATCATCAAGTTTAATTTTTTTTATTATATCTAAAGATATATCATTTATTTTTATTTTCGTAAAATCTGTTTCATTTGTTAATCCAAAATGAATCTTTATAAATCTTAAAAACATCATTAGATCATAATTATATTCTTTTATGCTATTAGGTGATTTATTTAAAATAGTTGCACTATAATCTAAAAAAGAATTAATATAATCAGGATTTTTCTCTCTTTTTATCATATGTTTCACTCCTCTTAATATATGTATTATATAACAACTAAAAAGAAAATGGAATAGGAAAACGAAAATTTTGCGCAATGTTTTCGACATTTTTGTCATATAATTTATAACTTTGTAAAATTCTCAAAAGTATGATATAATTTGCAATAATCAAAATAAAACATAAAAGAAAAAAGGTTGTGAGTTTATGTTTAAAAATAAAAAAACAAATGATGGGGATGAATTACCAAAAGCAATAAAGAAGATGAAAAAACAAAAAGAGCAAGAAGAAATAAAGCAAACTAGAGCCAAACATGGAAAGCATAATGGAAAAGGTCGCAAAGGAAAATCAAATTCATCCGAAAGAAAAAGAAAAATAAAGAAAATAGTAATAACTAGTATCGTCGTTATAATTTTAATTGTTGGTATAGTACTAGGAGTTTCAGCACACACATGGAAAACACTTGCACAAGAAATGATGAACAATCAAAATTCAATAGTAATTGACACAGATGGAAATACAATTGCAGAATTAGGAAGTGAAAGAAAACAAATTCCAATTTCTTATGAAAAAATACCAGATAACTTAAAAAATGCATATGTTGCAATAGAAGATGAAAGATTTTATTCTCATCATGGAGTTGATATAAGAAGAACTGCTTCAGCAATCGCATCATATGTAATACATTTTGGTTCATCATCATTTGGAGGAAGTACAATTACTCAACAATTAGTAAAAAACCTAACAGGAGATTCTTCAGACAGTATAATCAGAAAAGTAAAAGAGTGGTGGAAAGCCTGGCAATTAGAAACTTGCCTTTCAAAAGAAGAAATACTAGAAGGATATTTAAATATCATCTATGTTGGGCCTAGCATATACGGTGTAGAAGCAGGAGCTAGATATTACTTTAATAAGTCTGCATCAGAATTAAGTTTAGCTGAATGTGCATTTTTAGCAGGAATTAACCATTCACCTAACTCATATAATCCATTTACTGATGAAGATAATTCACAAGATATCAAAGATAGAACAAATACTGTTTTATCAAAAATGTTAGAACTAGAATATATTACTGAAACAGAAGAACAAACTGCAACAGCTGAACTAGAAAGCGGATTAAACTTCAGAAGAGGTGAAATAGAATCTGGAGATGGAGTATATTCATATCATACAGATGCCTTAATAAATGAAATAACTGAAGATATAGCAAATAAATATAACATTTCAGAAACTTTTGCAACAAATTATATAAATATGGCAGGTCTAACAATTCACAGTACACAGGATTCTTCAATTCAGGAACAAACAGAAACTGAATTTGAAAAAAGCAGATATAGTAGAGCTTCTAAAATAGGTGGAAATTCTTCTCAAGCTGCTATGGTTATAATAGACCATACTAATGGGCAGGTTTTGGGTTGTGTTGGTGGATTAGGAGAAAAAACAGAAGCAAGACCATTAAATAGAGCAACTCAAAGCGTTAGGCAAACAGGATCATCAATCAAACCATTAGCCGTACTTGCTCCAGCAATAGATAAAAAAATAATTACAGCAGCATCTATATATGATGACACAGAAAAAGATTTTGCTGATGGATATCATCCAGTAGATTACGGAAAACAATTAGGAAAAATAACAGTTAGAAGAGCAGTTGAATCATCACAAAATATTCCATTTGTTGAAATTATGGAAGAACTCAAACCTAAAAATGCAATAAAATACATGGAAAAAATGGGCATTTCTACATTAACAAAAGAAGATGAAAGTTTAGTATTAGCATTAGGAGGTTTGCAAGTAGGAATAAGTCCTTTAGAAATGGCTGCAGGGTATGCCACAATTGCAAATGATGGAGAATATATAGAACCTGTATTTTATAGTAGAATAGATAATAAATCTGGAAAAAATATATTAGAACCAAAACAAAAAACAAGAAGAGTATTCTCAAAAGAAGTAGCTTATATATTAAAAAGTATCCTAACTCAACCAGTAGTAGGTAATAATGGAACAGCTACATATTGTAAAATATCTGGTGTTGATGTTGCGGCAAAAACAGGAACAACAGATGAAAATTATGATAGATGGCTTTGTGGTTTTACACCATATTATACAGCTGTTGCTTGGTATGGATACGACCAAAATGAAACTGTAGAATTCAATAATAGAAATCCAGCAGGTTTATTATGGGCAAATGTAATGTCTAGAATACATGCCGGTTTGAAAACTGCAAGATTTGAGAAACCTAATACAGTATCATCTGCAACAATATGTGCTGAAACAGGAAAAAGAGCAAGAACTGGTTGCACAAACACATATACAGAATATTTCTTATGGCTAACTGTACCTGGATTATGTGATGAACATTCAGGAAGTGAAGTTGACAAGAATAATTCAAATAACTCAACAAATAATACAACAAATAACATTCAAGAAATTATACAAGGAATTACAAACGACATTGATGCAATTGATCCACAAGAATCTCAAAGAAACAACATGACAACTACAAATTCAAGTACTACAAATAATACAAATACAACAAATACAAATACTAATACAACAAATAGCTCAAATACAAATTCAAACAGAACAAATACAAGTTCAAATGTTACGAACACTAATTCATCAAGTAGTAATTCAAATAATACTTCTTCAAGTGGTTCAGGAAATACTAATACAAGTAACAATTCTACATCAAATAATAATAATTCATCATCTGGTTCATCTTCATCAGGTTCTGGAAGTGGTAGTGGCAATTCTAGTGGCAATAGTGAAGCATCAGGTTCAGATACAAGTGGGACAGATTCTCAAAGTTATGAATAAGACCTAGATTATTGCATATTAGGTCTTTTTTCTTCATTAAAATTAAAAATTTGTAAATAATTTTAAAAATTTAAAATTTTTATATCAATTATTTATTTTCTATGATATACTAAAGACGTTGGAATAAAATAAAAAAGGAGGAAAAATTTTGGAAAATATATGTATTGATAATATTTGGAAAAGAGGATTTGATGATCCTGATATGATTAAAGTAGAAGAAGAAACTAGAATTGAAACAAGTACTAATACTGAAAAATGTATAAGAAAATACAAAGAATTGGAACAATCAAGAGATGGAAATTATATAAGTTCTGATTTAATGAAATTAGTTTTTGAAAAATATGCAAATGATATAGAATATAGAAGAAAATACAATTTAGCAGTTTCAAATAGTGCAGCTTGTTTAGCTAACAAAGCATTTAGAATAGCAATATCTAATCCTAATGTTAAACATTGTATATTTGTTGCTGGTGCATATGGCTCAGGAAAATCTTTTTTAATTCAATCATTATATGAAAAAAATAAAGATGAACTTGAAGGAAGTATAGTATATGAAGGTTCAATCACTTCAAAAGCAATAGACGAAAAAATAGATGTAGCTATAGAAAATGGAGTTGTTCCAAGTATAATTGTTTTAAATCCAACATTAGAACTTTCTATGAAAAATATAAAAGAAAGAGAAAAAGAAACAGGAAGAAATGTTATTAAATCTGAAGTAGTAGAAAAATATGCGGATATGTATTCAAACATAGAAAAATTATTTACTTATTTAAATAGTAGTTTTCCTGAATTACAAACACGACCATATCCAATTTCTTTTCAAATTTATAATAAATCAAGCAATATACCTGAAGATTTGAGCGTAAGTTACGATATTCAGGATTTACAACACGGAACAAGGCAAAGTATTTCAGAAAGATATGATTCAATTGTCAAGCAATTAAATGTAGGTTTTGTAGAAAAAGATGATGAAAGAACATTTTAATATATCTAAACCTCTTATATATAAACTTAAATAATAAAATTAAAAAAATTATACATATTTTTAAAACATGTATAATTTTTTTGATTTTTTATACATATTTATTGAAAATATATAAAAAATGTGATATTTTATATATATGGAGGGAGAAGTATGAAATTAGAAATGTTACCATATAAAAATGTTGATTTAAAAACAAATAAAATTTTAGAACAATTAACTTTATCATCAAGAGCATTAGCAGAATTAAAGGGTTATTCAAATACAATTCCAAATATGCATATTTTAATAAATGCTGTAACTATTAATGAAGCTAAAGATAGTAGTGCTATTGAAAATATAGTTACAACTCATGACGATATTTATAAAGTTTTAACAGAAAGTGGCTATAAAGAAGAGAATGCAAAAGAAGTTGTAGATTATAGAAATGCTATTTGGCTTGGATATGAACAGATAAAAAAAGATGTCTATATTAATACAAATACTATTATTAAAATACAAGATACTATTGAGCATAATAACGCAGGAATTAGAAAATTACCAGGCACAGAATTAAAAAATTCAATTACTGGAGAAACAATATATACGCCACCTCAAAATGAGCAGGAAATTAGGGATTATTTAAAGAATTTAGAAGATTTCATAAATAATAATGATGATGGAATTGATCCATTAATAAAAGTTTGCTTGATACACTATCAATTTGAAAGTATTCATCCTTTTTATGATGGAAATGGAAGAACAGGAAGAATATTAAATATTCTATACCTTGTATTAAATAATCTAATTGATAGCCCAATTTTATACTTAAGTAAATATATCAATCAAACAAAACAAGAATATTATAAACTATTTAATGAAGTAAGAGATAATAATAATTTCGAAGATTGGATTTTATATATTTTAAAAGGTATTGAAATTACATCTAAAGAAACAATAGAATTAATTGAAAAAATTCAAAATGAAATGAAAGATTACAAAGAAGAATTTAAAAATAAACTACCTAAAATATATTCAAAAGAATTATTAGAAAGTTTATTTTATGAAGTTTATACAAAAATATCATATATAGAAAAATCATGTAATGTTACTAGACTTACTGCATCTTCATATTTAAATCAGTTAGAAGAAATAGGTCTTTTAGAATCTGAAAAAGTAGGTAGAGAAAGATTGTATAAAAATACTAGATTGATAAAATTATTATCTGAAAATTAATATAGAATTTTTAATGATAAATAACTAGTATTTTTTAAAAGAAACTACAACTAAACTAACTGTCGGTTGAGTTTGTGAAATATCAGTAATAAAAAATGAATCAACTTTCGTGTGATTTTTTGTTTTATTAAGTATGAATACTGATAGTGGTTGTGATAGAATTTAAATATATTTTTTAGGGGGGTACTTTTTTGTCATATAGTCATATAAATTTATATTGGAAAGATGTAGATAGAAAATTAATGGAATATATTGATAGATATTTTGAAATTAGATTAGGTAATGTATCAGATGAAGAAACAGCTCCACGTCGTAGAAATGAAAGAGGAGCATTACAAGGGTATTTGCAATCATTTGATGATAAAAATGGTAAATGGATAGATAGACTTTCTAATATTTGTAACAGAATTGCAGATGTATACAATCAAAAAGAATTGCAACCACCGTTAGAACTTATAAATTTACAACAAACAATTTGTCCATCAGTCAGTATTAAAGATCGTATAAAAATTCCTTTGAAAGCATTTTATAGATCCACATATCTAGAATTACTTGACGTAAATGAACAAGCAATTAAGTATAATTCAAAAGGTAGTGTTGATAAAATTAATTTAGAAGTTGCGCAATTGAAAATGGCAATAAATCTCTTAGCTTTAACTGGAACTTTAGCTAATAGAGTAGCACATTCTGTATCAAATATACAAGAGTCAAGTGAAGCATATGATTATAAACACCAGATGATGATCTATTTACTTACTGCTGTATATGATTATAATAAAGTATCGGAAGAAAAAATTGAATGTAAATTCGCAAAACGCCCATCACGAAGTGATGGACATGCCTATCCAACTTTTACAATTAAACTTGATAATATTGGAAAGATTTCTTTTCATTTTGGTGGAACAATAAGTTCATTAGATATGTTGTATGATTCACTACCTGAAAGAATAAAATTCGAACCAGATTTTATAAAAATGGTAAATATCGGTTCAGTTGGTGATGTGAAAAGTCAAAATCTTCCACGGAGTACAAACAATGATTGATATTTCAAAAGAAACAAGAGATTCAAGATAAAATGAGGTGAAATTTAGAAATGGAATTATATAAGAAAATAAAAGAATTTACTGAAATATGTCCAATTCCAATAAATATAGGAACATATTTAAAAGATGCAATCAAAGTTTGCAATATATATCATGAAATGCTCGGACTAGACGGATTTGACAATTTAGAAAAAGCAAGAACTAAAGAGGAAGAGCTAGATAAAAAAATGGATGAAATTTTAAAAAAGTGGGTTAAGGAATAAAATTAATAAAAGATTACAAAAAACAATAAAGCAACAGGATTAATAATTTTAAGGATTAGTTTGAAATATAGCTAATCTTTTTTATTTTAGGTAAAAAATGGTAGAGTAGGGGGGAATAGCACATTTTTAAGCATATAAAAATTATGAAAATATATTAAATAAAATTTTGTGCAATCTATAATTTAAGAAAAAAATTTATAAATAAAAATTTTTTAAAATAAAAAAATAATATAAAAAATAAATTTTAAGATTTAAAAATAATTTATAGAAATTTATAAAAATTTTAAAATTTGAACTTATAAATATTTAGAATTTTAAAAATTACAATTTTGTAATGCAAACATTGTAATGCAAAAAAACGAACATTTGTTATTTAGCGATTTTTTATAGAATTATTAATATAATATTTTAATTAAATTATTGTTTAATTAACTTCAAAATCGTTTTTAAGCAATTTTAATTATTGAATTGTAAAATTACTTGTTTAAAATTTAAGGCTAAATATTGATTTTAGAAAATTACTATTAAAAAGTAGATTTTTTTGAAGAAATCGCTACTATATATGGACATACAGAAAAAGCCTAAAAAGTGCTAAAAATACGACGCACGAGAATCGATTTTAAGGCGTTTTTATTTTTTAACCATATAGTTTGTTGTCCGTAAAATAAGGAAAATACAGAGAAATAGGCATTTTGGAGATTTTTCAAAAAAATTTATACAATTTAATATATAAAGATAAAAAATATATAATAAGAAAAAAATTATAGATATAATATTAAATTATAGTAAGTAAAATAATTATAGTAATGAAAATTTAAAAGCAAAATAAAAAAATGTCTTAGAATTGATTTTAAGAAGTCATATAAATATTGATATAGTAAGCAATACATATGTATAGAACGCTAAAAGCCTTGAATTAGTAATCAAAAGGTTTATGGCTGTTTTATTGCGTCAGCAACAAGGTTCTGGGGAACCCATTCGCAATCTTTGATTGAATTAATGGGTCAGGTTCTTATATTTTCCTGTTTCTTTTTGCACAAAACTTTGATTTTGCGCAATGTTATTTGTTGATAAATACAAGGAGATATTTATATTCCCCCCTATTTCTCATTTATATAATTTTATTTTTATATTTAATTATCCCTTCCACTCAAAACTATCAACTATCTTTTTAGCGACTCCATCTACTTCATCTGAAGGAAAATTATAAACAGTTTCATGAACCAAAACATATTTATAATCTCCAACAATATAAAACTGTTTTGTCATAATATTATCATTTTTTTCAAAAATATCAAACTCATAAACCACATAGTTATTATCATTTGTAAAAGAACCGTTTGCATTAATAGTACAATCTGAAGAATCAGAAATCTGATATGAAAGTTGTAACAAAATAGCATCTCTAAACTTCTCGTGTTCAGAACTACTATATTTATTAGTTCCTGCATTAACCGAAATATTATTAGGTCTCTCTTCCCTTTCTTCTCCGCTAGCTACATAGAAAAACTTAGAATCAGTAGAATGTTCTTTACTTTCAATCCAGTTATTGGATACAACATAACTTCCAAAACTTTTAAGATATAATTTCTCACCAATGCCTAAACTTGAATTTTCATTTTCTGGAGCTTTCAAATCATAATCTTCTTTTATATTACGATTTATATTTTCTATAAGTTCTAAAGTAGTAAAATGCATACAAATTATCCATATTATAGATAATATTGTAATTAAAATTATAAAAATCCATTTCTTCTTTTTCATAAAATCCAATCCCCTTTAATTTTCCATATATAATATATTCTATCATAAAATATAAGAATATTTTACATGTCTGCATACAAAAAACAATATTTAAGAATTTTTTAATTTTGATAAAATCTCTTCACGTTCTTTTTCTAATAAAAGTCTTTTAGCAGAATCATTTTCTAAAGCTATTTCTGAATCTAATTTAGTAAGTCTATCTCCAGAAATAATATTTAGATATGATATTACTAAGTTTTATTCTTTCCATTAAAAATTCCTCCTTTAATTCACACTAAAGAAGGATATTAGCTTATATATTAATTTTTTTGTAGTTAGATATACTAATATTTTATTGCAGATCTAACACCTTTCGGATAATATTATAACATGATATTACAAATATTTCAATTATTATAAAATATTAGTTAAACATTTGTTGCAATTGATTGTAATTGTGCCACAAGGTCATTATATGTTGTTAATACACTGTCGGAACTAAACATTATCATGCCATCTTCTATTGTCCAAGTACCTTTATTATCTTTCAATAAATTAATCATCTCTTCTTCGATATTTAGTATATTAATTACAGTATCTAAAGATGAATTAATTGTATCCAAGTCTTCTTGAGACATTAATTCTTCTTCATTTCCAATAGCTACTTCTTTATAAAAGTCAATGTAATATTCATCATCAATTTTTCCGTCAATATATGACATTATTTTTTCTTCAGTAAACATTTCTGGAAATTTAGTTTTAGCTTCCTCTAATTTTGCTTTAGAATCACTTAGATATTGAGTAGTTTGGACAAAGTCAGGTCCATCAGTTTCGTAATTGTCTGCTGTCACTATATTTGCCATTTGTTCATCATCTAGTAATGCTTTAATTTCTAGTGTATAATTTACACTTTCTTTAAGATAAGCTTTAACAGCTTGTTCTACTATTGCATAATCACCTGTTGTAACAATTGTATCAGCCTTTTGGTTAAATGCCTCAATATCGACATTTTCTACATCGTTTGTCATTTCATCCATTTGTTGAATTTCATTTTTTATAGCTAATTCTTGTGTAAATCCACTAGCAAGAAATATGACTATTCCTCCTACTACAAGTACGATAGCAATAACTGCTATAACAATAGCTATAACACTTTTCTTTTTCATAAAAAATCCCCCTTTATTAAATTTAAATTTATTATATATTTTTTCTTTTGTATACACTTCTTTTAACTGCAATTAAGATATAGTTTATAACTGCTAAAATTAATGTTATTATTAATTCATTAGGTTGTAATGATAATGATATTTGTAATAAATTTTTAAATAATATAACTGCTACATAGAATCCAATTGCTGTTGTTACAAATAAAAATACATGAACCTTTGTGTATGGTTTGCAGACTTCTTGAACTGCTAATATACTAACAAATCCTATCAATAAGTACATCATTGTTGTTGCAATATCTTGTGATATTCCTAATGTGTCTCTGAAAAATGTTAAGAATATTATATTAAACATTATAACTATCGCAAATGGCATAGCATTTGTTAATGCCGTTCGTAGAAATGACCCAGTGACAGGCTTTTTGTTCTTTTCAAATGTTATAAAGAATGATGTATATGCTTCTATTACTAAATCTACTAGTGTTATTTGTATTGGTATAAATGGAAATTCCATATTTGTTAATATACAGAATATTGATAATAGCACAGAATAAATTGTTTTTATAAAGAATATTCTAGCTACTTTTGTTATATTATTAACAACTCTTCTACCTTCCATCATTACATCTTTTAATACACTAAAATCTGAATTTAGTAAAACTATTTGTGATACTTGTTTTGCACTATCTGTCGCTTCTGGAAGTGTTATACTACAATCTGATTCTCTTAGTGCAATTACATCATTAACTCCATCACCTGTCATTGCAACCTTATGTTGTTTAGCTTGCAATGCTTTTACAATAATACTTTTTTGATGTGGTAAAACTCTTGCAAAAATGCTGTATTTATCAACCAAATCTACTATTTCAGCATCAGTATTTATTGTAGATAAATCTATATATGAATCATATTCTTTTAACCCTGCTTTTTTAGCAATATTAGAAACTGTTAAGGCATTGTCTCCTGAAATAATTTTTACATCAATACCTTGTTCTTTGAAATATCCTAGCATTTCTTTAGCATTTTTTCTTAATGGATCTTCTAAAATTGCTATTGCTATAACTTCTAATTCAGGTAATTCTGGTTCACTAATTATTGATTTTGTATATGCTATTCCTAAAACTCTTTTCCCGTTTTTTTGCAATTCATTGATTGCTTCTGGCATATTTTCTTTGCTTTTATCAAATAATCTTTCTGGAGCACCTACAACAATAGAGCCTTCCTCTTTAAAAGATATTGAACTCCATTTTCTTTCTGATGAAAATGCTACTTTATCTGCTATTTCAAAAGAATTATCTCCTTTAAAATATTTCTTGAAAGCATGGAATGTAGCATTATTATCATCCATTCCATTAACAAAAGCAGTCATCATATCATTAAAAGAATGTGGTAGTATTTTTTCATTATATTTTTTTATTTCTGATACTCTCATTTCTCCTCTTGTTATAGTACCAGTTTTATCTAAACAAATTGTATCAATATGAGCTAAAGATTCTATACTATATAATTCTTGTACAAGTACGTCTTTCTTAGCTAATTTAATAACTCCTGATTCTAATGCAATTGTTATTAATAATACCAAACCCTTTGGCAACATTCCAAGTAATGCAGCAGCTGTGGCAATAACTGATTGTGCTAGCTCAGATTCTCTATAAAAATATGCTTGTATGAAAAGTATTATTCCAACAGGAATGATTACAAAACTTGTGAATTTTGTCACTTTTTTCATTGAATTTATTAATTCAGAATTATTCTCTTTGTATTTTTTAGTAGCACTGATTATGCTATTTGCAAAATTATCTTCTCCTACCTTTTCAACTTTTGCATAACATCTTCCACTTGTAACATAACTTCCTGAAAGTAATTTATCATCTATATTTTTTTGTATTAAATCTGATTCTCCTGTTAGAAGTGCTTCATTAACTTCTACTTCTCCTTCTAATACATATGAATCAGAAGGAATTTGGTCTCCTTGTGATAATAGTATTATATCTCCTAATACTATTTCTTCGATATCTATTTTTTTCTCTTTTCCATTTCTTATAACAGTAGCTTTTGATGCATTTAGTATAGACAGTTTCTTAACTAAATTTCTTCCATGAATCTCTTGTACTATACCGATTATTACATTAATTGTTATTATAAGAAAAAAGAAAGTGTTTGTGTATGCTTTTACACATAACAAGGCAATTGCTATTATTAAGTTATATAGATTGAATAATGTGAATACATTATCAAATATTATCTGTTTTGTTGTTTTTAATTTACTTTCTTGACTTTTATTAATATTTCCAAGTTCTATTTGTTCTTGAACTTCTTTATCTGTTAGTCCTTCTAAGTTATTCATCTTTTATCATTCCTTCCTAAGGCATAAACCTATTTTTCAACGTATTCTCCTTATATACTAAAATATGACATTATATTATCACAAAAGAAAATTAATATCAATCTTTATTGCAAAATAAAAAAAGATTTATGGTTCTTCCATAAAATCTTTCCTTTTCCCTGAAATAATATCATCATATAACTCAATTTTATAATTCAATCTTTCTAGAGTCTTCTTAATATCTTCTTGTTTTTCAATTAATTTTTCTCTTTGACCTATAAGAAGCTCTTTTCTTTTTTCAAGTGTAGATTTTCCTTCATTAAATAGCTCTACATATCACTTCCTAATTTATTATATTGCTCATCACTTACAGGTTCACACCATTCATTAGATGTATCTTCACCTGGCACTTCAACAGCTAAATGACTAAACCAACTATCTTTTTGAGCTCCATGCCAATGTTTAACATTTACAGGAATTGTAACAACATCTCCCGGTTTTAAACTTCGAGCTGTTTTTCCCTCTTCTTGATACCAACCATTCCAAACATTCCACCATGTGTTTCTTGAGTTTCATCATCAGCATATACTTCTTTTGCTAAGTTAAAAGTTGCCCAAGCATTAGGCCATCCAGCATAAAATGCAGCATGTGTTATAATTTCAGCCATTTCTTCTTTTGTAATTCCGTTGTTTTTCGCATTCATCAAGTGATGTTTTAAAGAACTATCTGCCATACCTTTTCCCATAAATACACAAATTGTTACTAAAGACCTATCTCTTAATGATAACTTATCCTCTCTTGACCATACTTCTCCAAATAATACATCATCATTTAATTCAGCGAATTTAGGAGCAAAATTTCCTAAACTATCTCTACCTGCTGTTTGTTTTACCATAATCACATCATCCTTTCTTAAAATAATTTATCTATTATAGAATATCTCTTAGAGTTAGCTCCAAGTCAATAGTTTTTATCAATTTTTTTAATAGATATTACAATTCACAACCATTTTTATATGGTTTAAACAAGCAAATGATATATTTATATATTTTGAAGTATATTGTGGGGACCTTTCTAGAAAATGTTTGAACGTATGTGAATTACATTTTCTTGAATGGGGATTACGGAAAAATATATAAATATATCATTTGCTTTAAATTATTCTATTGGTGTGAATTGTAACGAGAAGGTTTATCTACCTCCTCCCCCACCTCCGGCCACCGGCCTCCGCCGCCGCCACCAGAGAATCCTCCGCCTCCTCCAGATGCTGAAGTATAAGCAGAAGACATTGATGTACTTATAGCATTTGAAAAGCTACTTGAAAAGTTTGTATTCATCATAAAATACATACATGTATATGTGTTTACATTTAAGTCATTTTCTATATTAGGATATACAACTTTTAATTGTTTTAATACTTTATCTGCAATACCAAAAGCTGTTGCAAATACTAAGAAATGTTCCCATATTGCAATTTCAGGAACTTCTCTTTTATCTAACATAGAAAAGTCTTCCATATACTTTTTCAAACCTCTCCACATTTCTTTTTCATTAATTCCTTTTTGTGTATATACATTTATTTTCTTTAATGTTCTAGAATTAATTACTATTGCTATAACTTGACAAACTATTAAGCCAAATATTCCTATATAACCAAATACATTTAAAAATTCACTTGTAAAAGCAATTGCAAATATTGCAAAAAATATTATTAAAGCATATATAGTTGTCTGTGATGATTGGTCTTTATAAACTTTTTCTTGTTCGGCATCATATATTTGTTGCTTAATTAACTCCCTTTTAGTCTGTCCATTAATATTTGTTTTAAGTGCTAATATATCAGTAGTAGATGTTCTTTTTATGTATTTTTCAAATTCTTTTACTGTTATTTCATTATTATCTTTACATGCTTTTTGTAAAAATTCAAATACTACTTTTTCATCAGCTGATAAATCTTTTGTATCAGCATTTAAAATTTTCATTGTGATTTTTTCTTTATTTTTCTCTTTTTCAACTTGAAACTCTAAATGTTTTTTCAAATTCAAATTTAGAAGTGTTGAAGAAACTACCTTTCCAATATCATTAGCTGCTATCCCACTTTTTGTTTCAAAATACACATATAAGCTTTGAGCAGGAGTTGCATTTTCTCTTGGTAAGTCCCTGTAATATTCTAATTCTTGTGTTGGTTTATATTTAGTCTTTCCTTTGAATTTATTTGCCTGTTTAATCGCTCTTAATATGCTAAACACTGAAAGCAAAACACATACAATAACAACTACAAGAGTTATTAAAAAATTAGTTGCATCCCTTCTAGCTCTTCTAGCATTTGCCTCATTTGCCCATTCTGTTTCTTCATCTATTACATATTCCAAAATGTCAGCATCATGAGTTCTACTGGTTGATACTATCATAGATGTCGGAAAAAGTGTTCTAATTTCAACATATCTTCCAGAGTTAAAGCCATCTAATTCAAAACTAATTTTGTCTAAATCAGTAACATATATTTCTCCATTCAAATCTTCAGTATGTCCCCATACTTTTATCTCATCCTTGCTTGATGCTTGTGATGGCAAAGTTATTGTTCCTGTAATTTTATCTGCATTAATTTCAAAATCAGAACCTACAAATTGCCAATATAATTCTGCATAATCATTATATTTTGCAACTGCATCTTCTACGGTATATGAAATTTGATATTTCTTTGTAGCGCTACTATCATCTAGCCCTACTCCCCACGCAATTTCAAAATTACCATCATCATTTATCATCCCATAATAACTATCTTTTGTTACATGGTACATTAGTGTATTAATTTTCGTGAAATTTCTGGCACTACCATTTGTTATTTCTGATACTTGCACATTGGTTATGTCACTGTATTTGCTCATGTCTGTTTTAAATGTTTTAAACAAAGTGTTTGTTTCTTCTATTTCTATATTCCAGGTTTCTGTTACATTCATACTTCCATCTGTGTTTATACTTGCATCAAAGGCTAGCTCATTTAGATGTAAGTTGCTGGATGCATTGGATTTTATTGTTGCTAGTATTATGAATAAAAACATGAAACATATAGAAACCAAGAGTTTTTTGGTTGTTTTCATTTGATTCATCCCCTCATTATTTATTTCGTTTTTATTTTATCAAAACAGTCTTTAATTTGCAATAATTTTTCTTATTTCTTCTTCTGAAATTGTTCCTTGTCTTAATATATGAGGTATATTATCAATTATTCTTATAACAGTTGATGGGACACCTATTTCACTCTCACCATTATCAATAAAGCAATCCACTTTTCCTTCAAAATCCTTTTTTATATCAGTTATATTTGTTCCACTTGGTTTACCTGAAATATTACTACTTGATGTAGCAATTGGCACACCTGCAAATTCAATTAGTTTTTTTGCTATTTCTCCACTTGGCATACGTATTCCTACGGTATTTGTATTAGATGTTAATATGTCTGGTATTATATCTCTTTTTTCCAAAATTATCGTTAAAGGTCCTGGAAAAAATCTTTCCATTAATCTATATTCCACTTCTGTAATATTTTTTGCAATTTTTTCTACCATTTCTATATTATTAACTAGCAAGCTAATAGGTTTATTTAATGGTCTTTGCTTTACTTTATATAATTTTTTGATTGCATTTTCATCTAATCCGTTTGTTCCTATTCCATATACTGTTTCTGTTGGGAATATCACTATCCCACCATTTTTTATTATTTGTGCTGGTTTTTTTAATTTATCATAATTTAAATTGTTTTTCATATTTATATATTGCTCCATAATTAGCCTTCTTTCTAGAATATATTTATACAAACATAATCATAAATAAAGGATAATGTTCTACGTTTTCTTCATCCTTATAAATATTACAATCATTTTCAAATTTCATAAATCTTGTTACCGTTTTATAATTTTGTATTATTGATTTCAGAGATTTTGCCTGCTTATTTTTTCCCGATTTAACTTCAATTGCTGTAACTTTTCCATCTATATTTAATATAAAGTCAATTTCTAAAGTACTTTTCCTTTCAAAATACATTAATTTACTATGTCTAGTGGCTATCTCTTCGGCACATATATTTTCCAATAATGCCCCTTGATTAATATATAACTCATCATCTAAAATTGCTTTCTGTGTACCTTCTTCTAACATAGAAACTAATAAGCCTGTATCTCTCATATATATTTTAAAACAATTTAATCTTACATTTGATATTAAAGGTAAAGCTGGCTCTGATAAATTATAACAAAAATTAATAATTCCTGCATCTTTTAGCCATTCTATTGATGATGCATATTTTCTTTCTCCGACATTTTCTTCATCTTCTTTTATCTCTGAAAATAAAAATTTCTTATTTTTCTTTGATAATTGTATTGGAATACTATTGAATGTATTTATAATTTTTTGTTTGCTACCAGTTTCAGCAAATTTTACAACGTCTAACAAATAGTTTTCTACTATGGCTTTTTGAAGAATTAGCACTCTTGATAAACTATTTGTTTTTACATATTCATTTACTACATTAGGCATTCCTCCAACTAGCATATACATTTTAAATTGCTCTGATAATTGTTTCACTATATATTCATCCATAGGTTTTATATTTTCAAAATAATCTCTTGCATAATTTATAGTTTCTTTTTTTATGCCTATTCCCCATAAAAATTCTTCAAAATCCAATGGATATAAGTCTATTACTCTTTCATATCCTACTGGATATGATGATACTTCTTTATAATATAAACCTAATAATGAACCAGATGAAATCACATCAATTGTTCCGTCTAAAGCAAAGCTTTTTAAAGCGGTTCTTGCATTTGGACAAGATTGTATTTCGTCTAAAAATAGAATAGTTTTATTAGGTACTATATTTACGTTTGGAAATGTAACTTCAAGTTTCATTATTAGTGTTTTTATATCCAGATTTCCATCAAAAATACTTTTATATTCGGGAGTTAATTCAAAATTTATATAAATATAATTTTCATAATTTCTCTTTGCGAAATCATCAATAATAAATGTTTTTCCAACCTGTCTTGCACCTCTAATTAATAAACATGGCTTCTTTTCTTCTTTTTTCCACTCTTCTAATACACTGGTAATTTTTCTCTCTAACATTTTTATCACCTCGTAATTCTCTTTCTTTAATTATATTATACTATTTTTTATTAACTTATGCAAGTTTTTACGAGGACTTTTGGAATAAATTTGCAAGTTTTTCCTACGACTTTTAACATTTAATTGCAAGTTTTTTTGACGACTTTTTCATAAATAATGACAATTTACATTTTTTTATATTATAAAATTATAGCTCTACTTTCTCTAAATCCTTTAAAGCAGGATTATATATATTTTTACCAGTATAATCAAATCTGGAACCATGACATGGGCAATCCCAAGTCTTATCAGCATCATTCCAATTCAAAATACAACCTAAATGAGTACAAACTGGTTTTACTCCAAACATCTTTCCTTCAATATCTTTATATATTCCAACCTTTTCTCCATTAAATTCAATTATTTGTCCAGTTTCTTGCTTTATATCACCAAGACTTATCTCATCATTTAGCACTTTTTCAGGCTTTTCAATTCGTTCTGCAACAAGTGATTTTACTGTTTGACTAACCATATTTTTAACTTCATCTTTATTTACTATTGGATTTAAACGTGTTGCTTCAAAAACTTCACTATATTCATTTTCTTTTCCAATAATTTTATCAGTAACAATTCTAGCTGCAACATTTGAAGAAGTCATTCCCCACTTATTAAATCCTGTTCCAACATACATATTAGGCAAAGTATTAGAAAACTCACCTATATATGGAATTTTATCTAAAGTTATACAATCTCTTGTACTCCATCGATATTTTATTTCACAATCTGGATACCACTGTTTTGCTTTTTCTTCTAATAATCCATAACTATCTTTATAACTTATATTTTCTCCAGTTTTATGGTCTCCTCCACCTAGCAAGAGAATTTCTTTATCTCCATCTTTAGCTGTTCTAAAAGAGTAAATTGGAGATTGTATATTTATATACATGCCATCAAAAAGCTCTGATTTTGTATCTATTCCAATAACATAAGATGAACTTTGGTACATCTTTGCAAAATATACTCCAGGAAAATTTATAAATGGATAATGGCTTGCAAGTACAACATATTTTGCTTTTACCATATTACCTTCTGTATAACATATATAACTATCGTCATCTCTTTTAATATCATAACATGTTGTATTTTCAAATATTTTTCCCTTAGCATCTATAATCTGTTTAACTAAGCCATCTATATATTTAATAGGATTAAATTGTGCTTGATTTTTAAACTCAACACTTGAAACAATTTCAAAAGGTAATGGTGCTTCTTCTATTTTTGAAGCTTCAATATCCAATTCTTTTAATGCTTGTAATTCTTCATTTATCTTATCAGATTCTGATTTATTTGTTGTATAAACACAACTATTTTGCCTTTCGAAATCACAAACTATTTGATTTTGAGTAATTATCTTTTCAATTTCTTGTATAGATTTTTGATTTGCTAAATAATATTTTCTTGCAAATTCTTTTCCATATTGTTTTAATAAATAATGATAAATTAAACCATGTTGGCTTGTAATTTTGGCAGTTGTATGTCCTGTAACTCTATTGGCAATTTTATCTCTTTCAAGTATTGTTACATTATATCCTTTTTGTGTTAAATAATATGCAGTGCTAATTCCAAAAATCCCAGCTCCTATTATACATACTTGAGTTTCTAAGTCCTTTTCTAATTTAGGAAATTCTTCTTTTGTTTTTTCATTTAACCATAATGAATTCATATTTTTCTCACCTTCTTAAATTATATTATTACATAAATTTTAATTTTCTATACAAAAAAAGAATTGATGTAACAGTAAATCTAAGTAAGATTCCATTATCTCGGTAAATGCTATATAATAGCATAATCTCTTAGTAATTACATCAATTCAATTTACAGTAAATGTTAAATTTCTTAGTCATTTCTATTGACTTTTCATTCCGAAAATGTTAAAATGAATATAGTTAAACAGTAAGTCCTTTCTGTATGCCATAATCTAGGTAAGTGCTATGTGTTAGCATCATACTTAAGGCCATTTAACTATTTTTTATTTCAACACCACTTTTAAGTGGTATTTTTTATTTTTCAATCAAAACTATTTAAATCTTCTCAAATAATTATCCATCTTATCAACAAACTCTTCATTATTTTTAGTTTGAGTCATTTGACTAATAACTTGTTCAGTAACATCTGCAACCGGTAAGCTATTCATAGCTTTTCTTAAAGCAAATACTGTTTCTCTTTCTTTTGGTGTTAGCAATAAATCTTCTCTTCTAGTTCCAGATTTATTAATATCAATAGCTGGGAATATTCTTCTTTCTGATAATTTTCTATCTAAGTGAACTTCCATATTACCAGTACCTTTAAATTCTTCAAATATAACATCATCCATTCTACTTCCTGTATCAATTAAAGCTGTTGCTAAAATTGTTAAACTTCCACCAAATTCAATGTTTCTAGCAGCTCCGAAGAATTTTTTAGGTTTATGCAATGCTGCAGGATCAATACCTCCTGATAAAGTTCTTCCTGATGATGGAATAACCAAGTTATATGCTCTTGTTAGTCTTGTTATACTATCTAATAATATTACAACATCTTTTCCTTGCTCTATTAATCTTTTAGCTCTTTCTAATACCATTTCTGCAACTTTTACATGGTGTTCTGGTAATTCATCAAATGTAGAATGTATAACTTGTCCTTTTATTGAACGTTTCATATCTGTTACTTCTTCTGGTCTTTCATCTATTAATAATACTATTAATTCAACTTCTGGATTATTTGTACTAATTGCATTTGCAACTTTTTTTAATAATGTTGTTTTTCCTACCTTTGGTGGAGCAACAATCATACCTCTTTGTCCTTTTCCTATTGGACACATTAAATCTATAATTCTTGTTGCAATTTCATTTGATGTTGTTTCTAATTTTAGTCTTTCATTTGGATATATTGGTGTCAATTCATCAAATCTTTTTCTTTTCATTGCTTTTTCTGGATGTTCACCATTTACTTCTCCAACAAAAATTAAAGATGGGAATTTTTCTCCTTCACGAAATCTAGAGATACCTTTAATTACATCTCCCGTATCTAGCCTAAATCTTCTAATTTGTACCATAGATATGTATACATCTTTTTCACTTGATAAGAAGTTTTCACCTCTTAAAAATCCATATCCGTCAGGTAAAATATCCAAAATTCCTTCTACTATTTCGTCACCTTCATTTGTTAATTTATAATCAACAATTGGTTCTCCATTTTCATCATATTGTCTTTCATGCTTATTTTCATCATCTTCATAATCATTAGTTGTAGTATTATATTTTTCTTCTTTCTTTTCATTCTTAACTTCATCTTGCTTAGTATCTTCAAAATTAATTACTTGCTCTAATACAGTAATTAATTCATCCTTTTTTAATTTTGAAATATTTTTTATATTATTCTTTTTAGCTAATTCTTTTAATTCTGTTAATGTTAAATCTTCTAATTTTGACATACTATCCTCCTATATTTTATTTTTTATTTTAATTATATTAAATTTTGAAATTTTATTGGGAATTTGTAACGAAATAATATAACAATATTATTATAACACATATTTTTAAAAAAAGAAACAATTTTTACCAAAAAAAGGAAAATAATCTAAAAAGATTACATTCCTTGATTAATATATACTCTTTCATTAGGGTAATACATATCTAGCATATCTCTAGCAGTTTGTTCAATAAATTCTAGAGAATCAACATTATCTTTTTGATTTGTTAACTCTTCTTTTTCTTCTTCTGCCTCTGCAATTTTTGTATTTAATTCTTCACTATTTCTGCTATATTGATTTAATGTTTTTTGCTGATTTATTAAAGTAAATATAAAATAAATAGCTATCAATAAAATAATTAATCTTTTTAATAATTTTTTCTTTTTCATAAGTAATATATCTCCAAATTTACGAATTTCCTATAAATATATTATTCTACTTTTTTCTCTTAAATCCTTCTAATATTTTAAATTTTTTAGAAATTTATAAAATTTCTTGTTTTTTATTGTAAAAACAAGAAAAGTTCATCTTGAAAGATGTTTTTCTTTGTTTAAACTAAGATTTTTTTGTAGATTTTTAATAAAATTTTCTTTTTTAGAATTTAGATTATTTCCTGATTTAATAATTAATTTTTTAACAAAACTTAAAGGTTTGTATAAAATTCTTTTTACAAATTTATATATCCATTTAAATGGTGTAATTATAATATTAAAGATTTTTTGAATTATATTTTTTATAAAATTGATTATTGTAACATTAATCTTTATAACATATGAGCTTACTAATGTCATGTAGAAAATCACACCTATTAATATTGCAATAAACATGAATATTCGGATTTCTCCATTATTAAATGTAAAGGTACTATATAAAATAATAAAACCTGTCAAAAGCCAAAATAATATATCTTGAAAATATGTAATTATATCTTTTGTTTTGATAGTTTTTCTAAGAATTCTAAAGAAATCAAATAAAACTCCAATGATGATTCCATTAATAATGAAAATCAGAAATAGATACGCTTGATTAGTAACCACATTTGCCTCCTTGTTATTTAGTTATAAAATGCAAACCTAACACTAATTTTCTTATTTAAATATTTTATTTAATATACTTCCACCTTTATTTTTATCGATTTCCTTATCACTATATGCTAAATATGATATATCCCCTTCAACTATTACTTCTGAAGTATCAATGCTTAATTTATTAATTCTAATATTCTCTCCTTTTACTGTTAAAAGACCTAGCTCTGTTTCTACCATAACTACTTGGTCATCAAAGCTAAGTACATCTATAACTCCTGATATGCTTAGCTTTCCTCTATTTTCTAAAATTAAGTTTTGTATTACTCCTGTAGCTGTTTGTTTTCTTTCATCTATGGTCATAATAAAACCCCCTATTTATTATTGCTCTATGCAATTCTAACATTTTAATTTTCCTGCTATTTATATGTATTCAGAGTTTGTCTTTTTTAGAACTGAAAAAAAGAAAGTTGTGTTAACAACTTTCAAAATTTACAATTTGGACACAATACTTAATATATCTCCATTTTTACCTCTTTGCCCTTAAAAGCATATACCATTTTTGTTATATTGGTAAATCCTCTTTCTCTTAAGTTTTGCTCATATCCTTTTTCTTCTATTTGCTTTTTTGCATTTTCTATTGCTTCCTCTATCGTTTTTTCTTTATTTTCTTTGTATACTTTAAATTCCATTATAAAGCTATTTCCATTTTTATCTTTTGGTTCTAACATGATGTCATATCTTCCTATTCCGGATTCTCTATTTGAATTTACATAGTAACTATCTTTCAATCCTACTAACATTCCTAATACAAATGCATGATAAAAGTTCTCTGCTGTATTTTCTCCTACGTCCATATAACTAAACATTTCTCTTACCAATATTTTAAATTTTTCTTCATATTCTTCTAAATTTAATGTTACTAAATCTTTTAATATACTTTTTAAGTCATTTCCTATTACTTTATTTCTAAACCAATCATCTATTATTTGTGAAAATAGTAATTTTATTTCATAATTTGGAAGTTTTACTTTGTATATTCCTTCTGATATATTTACTGTTTCTACAACTTTTAAATATCCTGTTCCCAACATTAATCCCCATATGTTATTTTCATTGTTCTCTATTCCTACTATTACTGTTTCTAAGTCTATTTTTACCTCTATTGCTTCATCTTTTAATAGCCTCTCTATCTTTTCTTTTACTGTTTCTGAATTTTTTAATATTAATTTTATTAAATCATTTGAACTTGTATTTACCCAATATGGCATTAGTTCCTTTTTGTTCAAATAATTTATTATACTCCATGGATTATATATTCCTTCTATATCTCCTATCTTGTATCCATCATACCATCTTTTTATTTCTTCCTTATCATCTTGCACTTTAAAATCTTTTATTACCTTGTCCATTTCTTCTTCTGTTATTCCAAAGTCATCTGCAAATTCATTATCCAATACTGTATATACATCGAAATTATTTGCTCCACTAAATATGCTTTCTTTTGCTACTCTACTTACTCCTGTTATTACTGTTTTTTCTAAGTATGGATTATCTTTAAATGTTACTCCATAAAAGGTTTTGAAAAATTTTACTGCTTCATCATAATATCCTTCTACATATGCATTCTGCAAAGGCACGTCATATTCATCTAATAATAACATTACTGGCCTGTTATAATACTGATTCATTATTTTTGATAGCATTTTTAGTGAATTTAATAAATCTACATCTGTTGCGTTAGCTGATAGTATTTTATTAAATATCGTTCTTTCTCCTTCTGACATCTCTCCTTCTAATAATTCCCTATGTTCATAAAATAATTCCATCATTATACTCTTTAATTGCATTATCATCATTTCATATGTCATTAATCCTGCATCTTTTAGAGTTAGATAAATTACTGGATATGCTCCTAATTTTGATGTATATTTTTCTTCTTGTTCCATTATTTTTAGTCCATTAAATAATTCTCTATTATCTTTTTGTCTACAATCAAAATAATATTTTAACATGCTCATATTTAATGTTTTTCCAAATCTACGTGGTCTTGTTACTAATACTACTTTACTACTATTATCTATCATATCTTTTATATACATCGTCTTATCTATATAGTAATAGTTTTTTATTCTTAAACTTTTGAAATCACTTTCACCTATTCCTATACCATTACTTACCATTTTTGAACTTCCTTTCAATCAAATTTCACATCTATATTTTACTATACTAAAGAAAAAATAGCAATGATTCCTTGCTATTTTTATATAGTTAACTTTAAACTATTATGCCCGTTATTTTATATATAACTGCAATCGACTACCTACATTATTATGATTTAAATCATTAGAAGTAACAGAGTTACTTCTAAAACTAACGGGGTGTTTATTTCCAGAATGTGCTAATGCAAATGAACCTCCACGCATTGTTCTATATTCAGAAGGTGCAGCTTCAAGTGTCCATTCAAAAAGATTTCCTGCTAAATCATATATATTATTTATTTTATAATTTTCATTACTTCCTGTTGCAATAATACTTCCTGTACCATAATTTCCTTTTTGACTTGAATCCACTACATAATTTCTTACCTCTTCTTTAGAAGATTTTTGAAACCATTTTAAAGTTTCATCCCACTCACATCCCCATATCATGCTACTTACAACGCTATCATTTTTATTGTTTGGATATAGTTCTTTTTGCATTCTATACATAGTATACCAATTAACACCACTATTTATACTTTTATCTCCTTCTCCTTTTTTGCTTACTACTTTTTCACTATTAAATCCCCCAGTTTCGTATCTACCAATATAAAAACCATTATAATTTTCTATACTCACTATCAATTGTCTAAATTCATTTTGTAATAACTCTTTAAAATCTTCTATTGTTGAATTTTCCGACAACCCTGCTTCAATAAGCATAGCTGTATCATCATCACACCACCCGTTTGAACCTACTACATCAGGTTCTCTATAGCTTTCTGTTCCATATTCAGTTATCTTACCACTTGTAGATTCACTCAAAAATTCATACAATTGTCCAACTTGCTGACCATCATAAGTCCAGAACATTTCTTCGAAATTTTTTACTGGCACCCATACAAATTCATTTCCATTCTTATCTATTACAACTAACCCATCTTCTATTATATTTTCACCTTCTACTTGTGACACTGCAAATCCTGCTGGTATTGTTGCAGTATCATCATTTTTATCAGTGTATAACCAATTCTCTAAATTTGTTGCAGCTTCTAATGCTGTTAATCTCCTTGATTCATCATCTTCTGCTTCTTCTGTTTGATTCTTAGCTTCTTGTGCTCTTGTTAATATTCCATTCTCTCCAGTCAAAGTCGCAATACTTACTCCTGCAAGTATTAGCAACACTATAATAGTAATAATATTCCGTTATGACTATTTTTAATATTTAGCCAACATTTTGTAATTTATTATCTTCTTTTCCCATATTTAAAATATTGAATTTATAATATATAGTTATTTCTTTATTTTCTGATATTTCTATCTTATCTACTAAAGATACAAGCATTGTTCTTGTTATTTCTTCCATATTCACAAAATCTTTAACAAGTTTGTCAATATCTACTGAAGAATCTTCTTTTTCTTCTAATTCTTTTAACTGTTTTATTCTTTCTTCTGATTGTTTTCTACTTTCTATTTGTTTTGAATAAAGTCTTGAAAAATCTTCATCTTCAAATAGTCCGTTGTATTTATCTTCGTATAACTTGTCTATTCGCTTGTTTATATCTTTAATTTTCTTCTCTAAAATAAGAATTTCATTCTTCACATTAAACCTATCTTTGATTATCTTATCTTTTGATGTATTTGCCAATTTTGTATATTTTTCTTCATTCAAAAAATCTTTACATCTTTTTTTGATTTGTTCAATTATAAAGTTTGTTACTTTTTCTAGATTATTACTATGTGGTGTGCATAACCCTAAATGAGTATTACAAGCATAAGTATTACATCTTAAATAGAATGTTGTTTTATTAGGATGTTTTTGTGGTACTAAACTTAATTTTTTGCCACATTCCTTACAGCATACTAGCCCTTTTAGTAACCAATCATAACTTTTTACTCTTGTAGAAGTTCTACTTTTTATCATATCTTGTACTATATTAAAAGTTTCTTCATCTATTATTGGTGTGTGCATACCTTTTTTAATTATTCTATCTTCTTTTGGCATTATCATTGTTTTCTTGCTTTTATAGTTTATCTTCTTTGTGTTTCCATTTGATACCCACCCTAGATAAGTTACATTTTGCAATATTCTTTTAACTGTGTTTCTGTTCCAGCCTCTTTTTATTCCATCTTTTCTTGTATGTCCATTTCCAACTATTTCTGATGGTACTAGAGTCCTTTCATCTGTTAGAATTTTACCTATCTCAGTTGGTGTTTTTCCGTTTCGTGCTAACATAAATATTCTTCTAACTAT
>CALXCF010000003.1 GCA_944386755.1 uncultured Clostridia bacterium
TTTACTAACAGTTCGCCACTATCAGGCACTGTATGGGACTTTCACCCACAAGTTGTTGCCCATGCTGGGCACACTGATAAAAGCACTGCTTTCACAGTGCTATTTTAATATCTAGCTTTAAACTTATTTCAAAATTTGTTCTTTTGTTAATCCTGTCATTCGCATTATAAAATCAATGTCAACTTTTTCTTTAAGCATTTTTTTAGCTATATTTTTTAACGTTTCTTTTCTGCCTTCTCTTCTGCCTTTTCTTATTAGAGCCTTATTTTCATTTTCAATCATTTCTAATATCATATCATTTCCTCCTTTCTTTTTTTGTGATTTTTTTGCTATTTCGTTAATTAATTTATTAGTATAATTTTTTTCTAATTTATTTTTATAGATAAATTTTATAATATTTTCTAATAATTTAATATTTTTCTCATTTGTTTCTTTTTTAATTACTTTTTTCAAATTCGTATACAATTCTTCTGTTGTTTTCATTCTTTATCTAATCCTAATCTAAATATTTTGTCATGAGGATTATTTACTCCATATTTATATTCAGTTGATTGGTCTTTTAATTGCATAATTATTTCATTTTCTTTTTCAATTGTATAAAAGTCTTTAGTTTTTAAGAATTTTTTAGACTTATTTCTTTCAATAGCTTCTAATAATCTATATTGCAAATAATCATTGTATGTAAATATTTTCAGTTCTTTTCACCTCCTATGATAAGTTAATTTGTTTTATAAATCAACTTTTATTTTATAGTAAATTCATTGTTTTTATTATTTTTTCTTCGTTTTTCTCCTCCTTTCTTACTTTTTCTTTATTTTTAATTTTTTGAATTTTATCGAAAAAATCTTTTGATTTAAAAAATGAATTAAAACATCTTTATTCTACCATACATTTTTCTGAATTACAATATTTTCCATTAAAAATAATTTCTAAATTTAAAAAATAAATTTTAATATGAATGCCAAATTAAATTATAAAAGTTTATGAAATTAAATGTGCGAATGAAAAAATATTACAAATTTTTGCATTATCAAGTAGGAGAATCTCAAACTTGTCTTTGAGAGGTGCCTGCTTGATAATGTTAGAATTTGTATATTTAGTAATGTTAGCCATTTAATAAATAAAATTTTATAATTTAATTAAGGCTTATTTTCTCTGCAATTTTCTTTGCATCTAATTCTATTGTTTCTTCATCACCAGTTTCCATATTTTTAAGTTTAATCTCATTTGAATTAATTTCATCTTCACCAATAACAATCACATATGGAATTTGTAACTTATCTGCATATTTCATTTTTGCTTTTAATTTCTTTTGATTACTATATATTTCTGTATTGATTCCTAAATTTCTAAGTTCTGTTGCAAGTTTAATTGGCTTACTCAAATCTTCTAACATTGGTATTATTATTATTTCTGAAATTGCTTTCTTAGTTGCTTTTATTAAACCTAATTCATTTAATTTATAAAATAATCTTGTTAGGCCAATTGAAACACCAACTCCTGGAAGTTTTTTATTGGTATAATATTCTGCTAAGTTTTCATATCTTCCACCTGAGCATACACTTCCAACTTCACGGTAATTATTCAAAAATGTTTCATATACTGTTCCTGTATAATAATCAAGACCTCTTGCAATTGTTAAGTCTATTTTATAATTTTCTTCAGGTACACCAAACAATTTAATATTTTCATATACTAATTCTAATTCTTCTAATCCTTTTTCAAAAGTTTCATTATTGATTTTTAGTTCTTTTAATTTTTCTATTTTTTCTTTTGATGTTCCTCTAATTTCTATAAATTCTATTATTTTATTTATTGCTTCTTTTGAAACATTTATTTTTTCTAATTCTTCAATTACAGATTCTTTTCCTATTTTCTCAATTTTATCTATTATTCTTAAAATTTCTACTGAGTTTTCTTTTTGACCTATATTTTCAAATAATCCATTTAAAATTTTACGATTATTTATGCATATTGTGAAATCATCAAATCCTAATTCTTTAAATATTGTATATATAACACTTGGAAGTTCTGCATCATTTATAACATCTAATTCTCCATCTCCAATTATATCTATATCACATTGATAAAATTCTCTATATCTTCCTTTTTGTGGTCTTTCTCCTCTATATACTTTTCCAATTTGGTATCTTCTAAATGGAAAGCTTAAATTTCCATAGTTTTTTGCTACATATTTTGAAAGAGGTACTGTTAAATCAAATCTTAATGATAAATCTGTATCTCCTTTATTAAATCTATATATTTGTTTTTCTGTTTCTCCTCCTGCTTTTGCAAGTAATACTTCTGATAGTTCTAATATTGGTGTATCTAATGGTAAAAATCCAAATTTTTTATATGTATTTTCTATTTTTTCTTTTATTTGGTTAAATAATATTTGTTCATTTGGCAATAATTCCATTGTTCCTGCTAATGTTCTTGGCTCTACTTTTTCCATTTATATCATCTTCTTTCTTTATTTAATAATTAAGAGGGAAAAATTCCCTCTATTAAGTTTTTTGTTATTTTTAAATTTCCCATGTGCCATTTACTTCACAAATCACATTTTCTTTCCCCTTCATATCTTTAAATGATATAACTAATCCATCTTTTTCAAGATAGATTGATTTCAATTTCTTGAAACCAATAAAATCTTCTTTGTACATTAGTATTCCTGGCATTTCTTCAATTTCCACTGTTTTTTTCGTGGTATCCGGCAAATATATAATATCCATTATATTTTTGCCAGATTTTAAAATCTGTGCATAAGTAAGATCTTTAAATTTTATGTAGTATCCTTTCTTCAACATATTCCGGATACTATCCAGTTCAAGCACATACATAACAAAAACTCCTTTCCTACATACCAATTTAAGTTACGTGCCTATTATACATTATTTTTATGTAAAATTCAAGTTTTTTATTTTCAATGTGCTTTTGCTTTTTTCTTCTTATTTTTAAATTCATAGTTCACAATAGAATTAATTAATACCTTTTAGGCTTTAATTCCAAATAAATTGGTTTTTCTTCTTTAATTTTAGTCATCATTCCATGACCTGGATACACTATCGTTTCATCGGGTAAAGTCATTAATTTATTCATAATAGAAGCTATTATTTCTTCTCTACTTGCTGTTGGTATATCAGTTCTTCCCCAAGTTCCTCTAAATAACGTATCACCAGAAAATAGGCAATTTTCTTTTTCACAATATAAAGATGTTCCCCCTCTTGTATGTCCAGGAGTGTGAATTACTTTAAATTCCAAATTTCCTAAATGTATCAAATCATTATCATCAACTCGTGAATCTGCTTCTAATTCTATTTCAGGAATATCTATAACTCCAGACAAATTAATATTTTTATCATTTAAACCCTCAGCATCATATCTGTGAATTAGAATTTTTCCTCCACATCTATTTTTTAAATCATTCACTCCTAAAATATGATCTCCGTGGCAATGAGTCAAATATATATATTTCAATTTTCCTTGTAGTATATTCAATAATTCTACTACTTTATTAACATCACCCGCTGGATCTATTACCATCGCTTCTTTTGATTCTTCATCTACTATTATATAGCAATTCGTTGGATCACCTATCCAAGTCTTAATTTTTAATTCTTTTAAAATCATTTGTTTATTTGTTCCTCCTTTAAGATGTGTCCCCATATAGACAAAATGTCTCAAACAGAAACGTCCCCAATGAGACATTACTTCTTTCTCCTAACCTCATATACACTATCAACTTTTCTTATTGCTTTTTGTGCTTTATTTAATTCATCTAAGTTTTCAACTTCTAATGTAATGTTCATTATAGCTATTTTTTCTTTTGTTGTTTTAGTGTTTACTCCCAATATTTTTGCTTTAGTTGTTCCTATTTGTTTTAATATATCTACTAATAGACCGCTTCTGTCATTTGAATATATTTCTACTTCTACTTGATATGATGTTTCTACATTTTCATTGTACCATTCTACATCTATCATTCTATTTTCTTCTGACAAAAGGTCTTTAACATTGTAACAATCTTTTCTATGTACTGATACTCCTCTACCTTTTGTTATATATCCTACTATTTCGTCTCCTGGCACTGGATTACAGCACTTTGACAATTTTACTAAACAGTTGTCTATTCCTTTTACAATTACTCCTGAACTTGATGGTTTTGGTCTTCTATATCTTGCTTGTTTTAGTTCTTCTAATTTCTTTTCAATGTCTTCTTCTTGATGTTCTTTTCTATATTCTTGTAACATTCTTGCAATTACTTTTACTGCTGAATTCGCGCCAAATCCAACTGCTGCATACATCTCATCTAAGTTTTTATATTTATATTTTTCAAGCATTGGGTCAATATATTCTGGTTTAAATAAATCACTATGAGTAAATCCAATTCTTTTTACTTCTTTTTCTATTAAATCTTTTCCTTTTTCTATGTTTTCTGTTTTTTGTGCTTTTTTAAACCAACTTTTAATTCTATTTTTAGCTGTTGAGCTTTTTACAAATTTAAGCCAATCTCTACTTGGTCCTTTTGAATTGTCTGATGTAATTATTTCTACTATATCTCCACTTTGAAGTGGTGTGATTATAGGCATCATTTTGCTATTTATCTTACATCCTGTCATTCTGTTACCAATTTCAGCATGAATTGTATATGCAAAATCTATTGGTGTTGCTCCTCTTGGTAAAACTTTTATTGCACCTTTTGGAGTAAATACATATACTTCATCTTCAAATAGTTCTGTTTTTAATGTATTTAGAAATTCTTGTGGGTCTTGCATTTCACTTTGCCACTCTAATGTTTCTCTAAGCCATGCAAGTTTATCTTCTTCTACTTTTACTGATTGTTTCTTTCCAAAGTAACTTGCTTCTTTATATGCCCAATGTGCAGCAATTCCGTATTCTGCTACTCTATGCATATCCCATGTACGTATTTGTACTTCAAATGGTGTTCCTTTATCTCCTAATAATGTTGTATGAATTGATTGATACATATTAGGTTTTGGAACTGCTATATAGTCTTTAAATCTTCCTGGCATTGGATTATACATTTCATGTACTACACCCAATGCGGCATAACAGTCTTTAATAGAGTTTACTAATATTCTAAGGGCAAATAAATCATATATCTGGTCTAGTGTTTTATTGTCTCTTTTCATTTTTCTGTATATACTATATAAATGTTTTGCTCTTCCTGTTACTTCTGCATCAATTTTTTGCTTCTTTAATTCTACTCTAATGTCATCCATTATTTTTTCAATGAATTGTAATCTTTCTTCTCTCTTCTTGTTTATTCCTTCTACTAATTCATGATATTCTTCAGGTTCTAAATATTTAAATGATAAATCTTCTAGCTCCCATTTTAATGAATACAAACCTAATCTATTTGCAAGTGGTGCATATAATTCCATTGTTTCTTTTGCATTTGCAATCTGTCTATCTCTTCTTAAAAATTTTAATGTTCTCATATTATGAAGTCTATCTGCAAGTTTTATAAGTATTACTCTTATATCTTTTCCCATTGCAAGAAACATTTTTCTATAATCTTCTGCTTGTTGCTCTTCAACAGATGCAAATTGTATATTGCTAAGTTTTGTTACTCCTGCAACCATATCAGCAATCTCATTACCAAATTCTTTTCTTAGTTGTTCATCTGTTACATCTGTGTCTTCTACTACATCATGTAATAGTGCTGCTGATATTGTACTTTCGTCTAGTCCTATATCTGCTAATATATATGCAACATTAAGTGGGTGAATTATGTATGGTTCACCTGAACTTCTTTTTTGGTCTTTATGTTTTTCATTCGCTAAGTTATATGCTTTCATTATTAGTTTTGTGTCTACTCTTCTTGAATGTTGTTTTCTTTTACTTATTACGTCTTGTATTGTTATTTCTTTGTTTTCCATTGATAATTCACACCCCTCTTACTCCCTATAAAGATTTCATCAAGTCCTTCATATTTATCTGAATACTATCTGTACCATTAAAACTATTAATTTCCAAAGTACCTACAACATCTATTTTATCACCTATTCGATAATCTTGTGCAAGTTCCCCCATATTAAATCCAATAGCATTTACAATTGTATTGTTGTCCTTTAATGTTAGTTTTAGATGTTTTCCTTCTGATAAAGCTCTTATTGAATCTATTTTTAAATTTTTAAATGCAAATATAGGCATTTTATTACCTTCTCCAAAAGGTTCTAATTCTTTTAAGCTTTCTACCATTTCTTTATTTACTTCTGATAAGTTTATTCTCGCATCTATTTTTATGATTGGTACTATTTCATCAATTTTTTCTTCAATAGCGATATTTTCTAATTCCTGTTTAAGTTTTTCAAGATTTTCTCTTTTAACAGTAATTCCAATGGCCATACTATGTCCGCCAAATTTTTCAATGCAGTCTTCACATTTCATCAATGCATCATGTAAATCAAATCCTGGTATACTTCTTCCAGAGCCTTTTCCTAAATCATCACCTTCAAAACTTAATAAGATACTAGGTTTGAAATACATTTCTGTAATTTTTGAAGATACTATTCCAATTACTCCATGGTGCCAATTTTCACCACCTACAACTATCGTGTTGTTTTCATCTAAATGTTTTTCTTGAATTTGTTTTAATGCTTCTTCAAATATTGATTTTTCTGTTTCTTGTCTTACTCTGTTATGGTCATTTAGTTTTCTGGCCAATTCCATTACATGATTGACATTCTTTGACAAAAATAGTTCTAATGCTTCTTCTGCAACCCCCATTCTTCCACATGCATTGATTCGTGGTGCAACACCAAATGATATTGTATTTGAATCAATTTTGTTATATCCTGAAGTTTTTAGAATTGCTTTTAATCCTATATTTTTAGTTTGTCTAACTAGCATTAATCCAAGTTTTGTAATTACTCTATTTTCATCAACTAAAGGTACTATATCTGATATTGTACCAATACAAACTATATCTAAATATTTTAGGTATTCTTCTTCAGCTAATCCTAACTTGATTGAAATTGCTTGAATAAGTTTAAAAACCACACCAACTCCAGCAAGTTCTCTAAATGGATAGTTACTATCTTTTCTTTTATTATCTATTACCGCAAATGCTTTTGGTAACTCATTTCCTGGCTCATGATGGTCTGTTACAATTGTTTCTATTCCAAGTGAATTTGCATATTCAATTTCTTCTAACCCTGAAATTCCACAATCTACTGTTATCATTAACTGACATCCATTATTATGTATTTTTTCAATTGCTTCTTTGTTTAATCCATACCCTTCATTTAGTCTATTTGGTATGTATGTTTCAACTTCTAGTCCTCTATCACTTAAATATCTTTTTAATACTGTTATACTTGTAATCCCATCTACATCATAGTCTCCATATATTGTCACTTTCTCCTGCTTTTCTATAGCTTTTATTATTCTTTCTACTGCTTTTTCCATATCATGTATTAAAAATGGGTCATGAAAGTCTTTTCTTGTTGGAGTTAAAAATTGTTTTATGTCTTTTTCATCTATTATATTTCTATTTGCTAATATTGTTGATAATAATTTGTTTAAATTGTATTTTTGCGATATTTCTTGTATTTTGTTTTCATCTGTTTCATATATTTGCCATTTTTTGTTCATTATTAAGTTCATTCCTTCCCAAATGCTCAAACCTAGGTTGGAAAAAAATTGTAATTATTTTTCAACCTAATCTCCTAAAATTAAATTTTATATTATTTTATACTATTTTGTGTTTTTTTTAAAGGTTTTTTTAGGAATTTTTAAAAAAAGGTAAAAACTTAGAGTTTCTACCTTAAACATCTTTATATATCTTTTTTATTTTTTCTACACCCCAACAATAGAGAATCCATTATCAACATGTATAATTTCACCTGTTATAGCACTAGATAAATCACTAAATAAAAATGCTGTACTATCACCAACTTGGTTAATTGTAACATTTCTATGTAATGGTGCTCTTTCTTCTACAATATCTAAAATGCTTCCGAAATCTTTAATTCCTTTAGCAGATAATGTTTTAATAGGTCCAGCTGATATTCCATTAATTCTATATCCGTCTTTTCCTAAATCTCTAGATAGATATCTAATACTTGCTTCTAATGCTGCTTTTGCAACACCCATTACATTATATCCTTCTACTGCTTTTTCTGAACCAAAATATGTATATGCAACAATACTTGCACCTTCATTTAACATTTCTTTTTCTCTTGCCATTCTAACAATTGCAACTAAAGAATATGCGCTTACATCTTGAGCATGTGCATATCCGTCTCTTGATGTTAATATAAAGTCATTTCTTAAATCTTCTGTATTTGCATGTGCTATTGCATGTAAAATACCATCAATTTTACCATGGTCTTTTTTAATTTCTTCTAAGCATTTATCTATATCCTCATCTAAACCCACATCATTACATACATATACACTTGTTCCATGCATATCTTTAACTAAATCTTTAACTTTTTCTACACTATCTGCTGAACAAGTACAAATAACTTCTGCACCTTGTTCATGAGCAGATTGAACTGCTCCCCATGCTATACTCCATTTGTTTCTAACTCCCATAATTACTACTTTCTTACCTTCTAAAATCATTTTTAAAACCTCCTACATATTTCTAAATTTTTTATATCTTTGTTCAACCAACTTTTTCTTTGGTATTTTTTCTAATTCACCAATATTTTTAATCAAATATTTTTTTATATCTTTAATAACTTTATCAAAATCATTCTGCACACCATCTTTTGGCTCTTTAATAATATCATCAATAATTCCAAACCCCTTCAAATCCTCTGCTGTTGCCTTCATATCTTCTGCTGCCTCTTTTGCCTTACTTGAATCTTTGTATAGAATACTTGCAAAACCTTCTGGTGACAATATTGAATAAATTGAATTTTCAAGCATAACTACTTTATCTCCAACACCTATCGCTAAAGCTCCACCACTTGAACCTTCTCCTATAACTATACAAATAATAGGAACTTCTAATTTGGACATCTCCGTAATATTTCTAGCTATTGCTTCACCTTGTCCTCTTTCTTCTGCACCTATTCCTGGATAAGCTCCTGGTGTATCAATAAATGTTATAATAGGTCTATTAAACTTTTCAGCTTGTTTCATTAATCTTAAAGCTTTTCTATATCCTTCAGGATTTGGCATTCCAAAATTTCTTTCTAAATTTTCCTTAGAATTCTTACCTTTTTGCTCTCCTATTACAGTTACAGGCTTTCCATCTAAAGTAGCAATTCCACCAACTATAGATTTATCATCAGCAAAATTTCTATCACCATGTAATTCTATAAATTCATCAAATAGATTATTTATATAATCAAGAGCTTTTGGTCTTTCTAGTTGTCTTGCTAATTGTACTTTTTCCCATGCAGTTATTTTTGCCATTTTTTATTTCTCCTTTCTGTAAATTATTTTGTATGTAGTCTTATTAATTCTGCAATTGTTTTTTTCATATCTTTTCTTTCAACAATTTTATCAATAAATCCATGTTCCAATAAAAATTCTGAACGTTGAAAACCGTCTGGAAGTTTTTGTTTTATAGTTTGTTCTATAACTCTTGGACCTGCAAATCCAATTAATGCTTTAGGTTCTGCTAAAATTATATCTCCCAAACTTGCAAAACTTGCAGTTACACCTCCTGTTGTTGGATCTGTTAAAACTGATATATATAATAGTCCTGCTTTGTTTAGTTTTGCAATTGCACTTGATGTTTTTGCCATTTGCATTAAAGATATTATTCCTTCTTGCATTCTAGCACCACCAGATACGCAAAACATTACTAATGGCAATTTTTTCTTAACCGCAGTTTCAATTGCTAAAGTAATTCTTTCTCCTACTGCTTTTCCCATACTTCCCATTAAAAAGTTACCATCCATAACTCCTAAAACTGCTTTTTCTCCTTCTATTTCACATATTCCACATTTTACTGCCTCATCAATTTTAGTTTTTTCTCTTAATCCTTCTACTTTTTTCATGTAGCCTTTAAATTCTAACGGATCTGTTGTTAATATATCTTTTCCAATTTCTTTAAATGTTCCTTCATCTGCTATTTGCTTTATTCTTCTTCTTGCAGATAATCTAAAATGCTTACCACAGTTAGGACATACACTTAAATTAGCATGTAACTCATCTTTATATATTATTTCTTTACATGCATCACATTTAACCCATTTTCCAATCATCATGTCAGCTGCTCTTTCATTTCTAACATTGTCTTTTTCAGCTTCATTTACTTTTTTTACTTTGTCTATAACCAAAAGAATTCCTCCTCCTTACGTCATACAATTTGTATTTGTATTATATATTTTATTTTATTTTTTTGCAACTAGTATAAGCGGTCAAATTTGTTCGTCTCCCCAGCGTATACGACTGTTTCTTAAAATACTATAAAATTTTAAAAAATGTGAAAGGATTTTAATATGTATCAATGTACAAAATTTAATAATCACTTAAACGTTTCTAGCAATAAAATTAAAGAGTTAAGAGAAAAAAATCACTTATCTCTTACAGACTTATCTACGAAATTAGCTTTAGTTGGAATTGATATATCAAAACCCTCATTACATAAATTAGAAAAAGGCAAACGTATTTTAAAAGATTACGAACTATATGCTTTGGCATACGTTTTTCAAGTTCCAATTGAAGAAATTTTAGGTGATTTTATTCAAGATTTTAAGAAACAACTTAATTAAATATTTAGTCAATTTTTATTATATTATCATTATAAAATATTTGTAGTTTTACTTTAACTTATTTTTATATTTTTATTGTCAAGTTTTAGAAGTTTTATTTTTATTCCTTTTATTTAAAATATTTTTCCCACCATAAATTTTATTAATTTTTATATTTTTAAATTAATTACAAAAAACTTCAAAAAAATACATTTTACTCTTGAATTTATTTTGGTTTTATTATAATATAAGAAAGAAATATTATGAGATTACATAGGAGGATATCAAATGCCAAGAAAAACAAAAGAACAAAATGATTTAGAATTAAAAAAAGAAGAAAAAGCATCAACTAAAAAAGCTACTAAAACACCTAAAAAGACTGCTTCTACTTCCAAAAAAAATAGTACAACTAAAAAGGATACTGCCACAAAAACAAATTCTACAACTACAAAGAAAAGTGCATCTACTACGAAGAAATCAACTACTTCTTCTAGTAAAGCATCAACAAAGAAATCAACTTCTAGCAAAAGTTCCGATAAAAAATCTACAACGGCAAAAAGCAAAACTACAACTGCTAGTTCAAGTACTAAGAAAAAAGCCTCAACATCTTCTACTAGAAAAAAAGCAGCTACCACAAAGAAAGCAACTACTACTAAAAAGGCAACGGCTACAAAAAAGAAAGCTGCAGCCAAAAAATCTACTAGCAAAAAAGAAAAAGTTGAAATTGTTGAATATTATGATTTACCATACAGATATAATCAAACAGTTGTAAAAGTATTGGCACAGACTCCTACAAATCTATTTATTTACTGGGATATATCAGATAAGGATAGAAAGAATTTTGAAAAAAAATATGGAGAACATTTCTTTGAAAATACTAGACCTGTATTAATTGTTCACAATGATACAATTGGTTATAGTTTTGAAGTTGAGATAAATGATTTTGCAAACAGTTGGTATTTAAATGTTGCAGATAGTAAATGTGATTATCGTATTGAATTAGGAAGAAGTCCAATAACTAAAACACAAGAAATTCAAGATGATTATATTTATGTCTCTACTTCTAATGAAATAGAATCACCTAATGACCATATCTTATTTAATAAAGAACAAAAAATGGTTTATTTTAAAAATGTGAAAACAGGAGAACAAATTTCAAAACCAATTTCTTCTATTTCATTTATTAGGAATATGGGCAAAATCTATAATATTTATGATTTATATAAAGAACTATATCAAAATGAAAATATAGAAGAATTATATGATTTATCTAATCCTTCTTCTGGAAATCCTTCATCACGGTAGTCTTTCTTCAAGATTTTAACTTTAACAATTAGGACTTTAGAGCAAAGTCTCTAAAGTTTCTTTTAAATTATATTGAAATATTAATAAAACAAAGGAGATTTTACAATGCAAGAGAAAAAAGGTTATGTAAGTTTTGTTTTACATGCTCATCTTCCTTTTATACATCACCCAGAAAGTGATGATTATTTAGAAGAATCATGGCTATATGAAGCAATTTCCGAAACTTATATTCCACTATTAACAAACTTTCAAAAATTAGTAGATGAAGGAGTTAATTTTAGAATTACAATGTCTATGACCCCTCCTCTACTTTCAATGTTAGATAATAAATTATTACAAAAAAAATATATTAAATACTTAAAGCAACTTATTGAACTATCTGAAAAAGAAATTAAAAGAACTGCTGGTGATGAGAGATTAAATAAACTTTCTCATTACTATTTTGATAGATATTCAAATGATTTACATTTATTTAAAGATGTTTATAAATGTAATCTAATAGAAGCATTTAAGCATTTTCAAGATATTGGAGTTTTAGAAATTATTACATGTGGAGCTACACATGGTTATTTTCCAATTTTATATGTAAATGAGAAAACTGTAAAAGCTCAAATAGCTGTTGGAGTTCAAACATATGAAAGATATTTTGGAAGAAAACCTCGTGGAATTTGGCTTCCTGAATGTGGATATGTTCCAGAAGCTGATAAATACTTAAAAGAATTTGGAATTGACTATATTATTACAGAAACTCATGGAATTCTATATGCAGATCCAACTCCAGTTTATGGCACATTTGCTCCAATTGTATCTCCACAAGGAGTAGTTGCATTTGGACGTGATATGGAATCTTCAAGACAAGTTTGGAGTTCTATAAATGGTTATCCAGGAGATTTTAATTATAGAGAATTTTATCGTGATATTGGTTATGATGCAGATTATGATTATATAAAACCATATATTGCACATAATGGTGTACGCGTTCATACTGGAATTAAATATTATAGAATTACTGGAAAAACCGAATTTAAAGATTACTATAATCTTCAATGGGCTAAAGATTCTGCTGAAAGACAAGCAGGTCACTTTTTCGATAGCAGAAATGCTCAAATTGAAAATTTATCAAAACATATGGATACACCTCCAATTATCCTTTGTCCTTATGACGCTGAACTTTATGGACATTGGTGGTATGAAGGTCCTTATTGGTTATATATTTTATTCAAGAAAATTTACTATGATGATTGTAATTTTGAATTAATTACACCTTCAGAATTTATAGATAAATATCCAAATATGCAAGTTGCAACTCCTTGCCGTTCTAGTTGGGGTGCTAATGGATATAGCGAAGTGTGGTTAAATCCAACAAATGACTATGTTCATAGACATTTACATGTTGCAGGTGATAGAATGTGTGAACTTGCAAATCTTTGTCCAAATGCAAAAGGATTAAAGAAAAAAGCATTAAATCAATGTGCAAGAGAATTATTACTTGCTCAAAGTAGTGACTGGTTGTTTATTATAACAAATGGTACTATGGTCGATTATGCTAAAAAAAGAATTAAAGACCATATTGGAAGATTTACTAAGTTATATTATCAAATAAAAAATGATGAAATTGATGAAGAATTTTTGAAAGACATATCTAAAAAGGATTGTGTTTTTCCAGATATAGATTATAGAATTTATGGATAATGTCCATTTGGGGACGTTTCTGTTTGGACATTTTTGTCCATTCTGGGACAGTTCTCTTTTTTTATTGCACTAATGTGTCACTAAATGGACATTTTTGTCCAAATTGAAACGTCCCCAAATGGACAATTTTCTTTTCTGATAATTTAGCATATTATAATGTATAAGTTTTTTACATTTAGTAGATACTAAATTTATTAGAAAGGGGATTTTTATGAAGTCACTATGCATTAAAACAAATGATTCTAACATTATTTCGTATCTATTAAATGAATTAAAATATAGCAAGTTAGAAAATATATATTTTTCCGAAAATCAATTTAAGCATTATAAAAATGTAATAATACATTACTTAGGTAATGATTTTTCCTCTTTTTATTCTAAGATTTCTTCTATTCTTTCTTTTTTAGTAATAGATGAATTAGAGGAAGATTTTTTGAAACATATTCTATTGCAGAATTATTTTTATTTTAATAGCCAAGAAAGAGAACAAATTCTTTCTTTCTGTTTTGATATTTTTGCTGATGACTATATTAATTGTTTTGATAAAAAATTTCAAATATTATATAACGGCTTTTATGATTTTATTAAAGACAATAGAGTTCTTTATTTAGATGGTTTTATTTATTTTAGGCTTAAAGAATATTTTTCGATTTTAGATGATACCGTAAATAATGCTGTAAATCATTTTTTAATTGAAAAAGAATATCTTGAATTTGTATCTTTGCTTAAATTATATATAAATTCTCAAGATTCTAAATGTGAACTTGTTCATTTGATATATTCTTCATCAGAGTCTATTTTATTAGACAAGGATAAAAATATCATTGCTCCAGATAGTGATATTTTTAATGCTAAATATTTAAGTGATATTTCTTTTTCTTCAAATGATTTTACTTTAAATTCATTATTGAATTTAGTTCCGAAAAAGATTTATATTCATTTAATTGATAATACAATTGATGAATTTATACAAACCTTAGAATTAGTATTTGAAAATAGAGTTAATTTATGTACTGATTGTAATATTTGTGAATTTTATAAAAATTCTAATATTGATAATATATTAAAGAATTCAAAAATGAGTATAACTAAGAAATCTTAACATTCTTAGTTATACTCATTTTTCTTAAGTACTATATATACTATTAGCTCAATGAATTTACTGCTTCATTTAATCCAGGTAATAATATGTCTATTAAATTTGTGTCTGTTGTATTAATTACCCATTTTCCATCTTGTTTTGTTAAATTAATAGTTTGTGTTGTAGTAGTTGTCTCTACATCTTCATTTTTTAGTTCTTCTAGTAAATAATTTTCCATTTCTGCATCACTTAATTCTTGTCCACTAAATGCTACTCTTAATGCATTTTGCATATAATTTGCAATTATTGTTCTAAAATTTTTATTTGTTACTTCAACAGTTACACTTGCAGTATTTTCTTCTTTAGTAGTTTCAGTAATTTTCCAACTTAGTTTTTCAAATAATAAATTCATTGTTTCTTCATCTAAACTCTCACTATCAAGTATATTTGATGATGATATTACTTCATTATAATTAATATATTCGTTTACTTTATCATAATCACCATTTTTTATAGTTTTAAACATTCCTTCAACTACACCTTTTGGTCCATTTGCAAATACTACATATAATAAAATGGCTAAAATTATGATAGCTATGATTACAATTGCTGTTATTATTGGTGCTTTTTTTGATTTTTTACCTTCAACAGTTACTTTTCCTTTTACTTTACTATTCTCTTTTTTCTTGTCTCCTTCTTTTTTAACTTCTTGTTTACTTGTGTCGTTCTTTTTTGCATTAGTCTTTTTTTCAGTACTTTTTGCTTCTTTTACAGTATTATTTGTTCCTTCTGTTGATTTTTTTACTTCCTCTTGTTTCTTTTCTTTTTCTTCCATATCTTTTCCTCCTTTTATTTACTAAATTTAATATTAATTGAATTATATAATAACCATTTTCTTTTTGCAATATTTTTTATTTTATTCATTTAATTAATTCATTATACTTCTAACCAATAAATATTCATTGCATTTTCCAATAAAAAATAACAATGACCATATTAAAGCTAATCCTATGAATACGTACATAGCTATATACCCAACTTTAATAGAAATTCCTGTTATATAACAAATTCTTTTTATAAGCTCCATATGTATAGTTTCATATCCTTCTTTAAAACTATTATTTTTTGCAATTACAAAATTTTCGCTTGGTACTAAATATATTTCTGACAATTTATATATTATATCTAAATCTGGATATTCCAATCCATATTCCCACTTCTTTATTGTTTTCTCATTTAATATAATCCCTTTTCTTGTTAATTCATCTACCACATTCCAATAAGACCAATTTTTCTCTTGTCTCAAATCTCTTAATAATTGTTCAATTGTTCTCGTTTCTACTATTTTATTTTCTTGTTTTGGATTTTCTTTACTTTTACTTACTTTTTTAATATTTTCATCTGTTTTGCTATCTTTTTTACCTTTGTTTATTAACATTATATTTCCCCCCTTTTTCTTTAGTTTTCATGTTTCCTCTATTTTCACTTTTATTATAACAATAGAAAAACGCTATTTCAATAATTTAATAAAATATTTTTCTACAATTCATAGTATTATTTAAATTAGTAAAAGATATATTTATATATTTATAAGTAAATATATAAATACATCTTTTCTTCTTATATTACATAGCAAAATTAATTCCTCTAGCAACCACATCCTTCATATTTTCAATCAAGTCATCAATTTCTTTTGGTGTTACTATTAAATTATATTCTTTAGGGTTTAGTGCCTCTTTTATTTCTTCATAGTTATCTTGTTCTTTTAATTGATTTAGATAATCATTTGACTTAGCTTCATCTTGCAATTTTGATATAAATAAATCCAGTGAATCATTTACTAATACTGCTGTTTCTACAACAGTTGGTATTCCAATTGCAATTACAGGAATACCTAAAGTTTTTTGATTTATTTCACTTCTTGTATTTCCAACTCCTGCACCTGGTACAATTCCTGTATCTGATAACTGAACCGTACTACTTATTCTTTCGATACTTCTTGAAGCTAGTGCATCAATCACAATTATAAGTTTTGGCTTTATATTATCAACTACACCTTTTAAAATCTCAACAGTTTCAATCCCTGTTGTTCCTAAAACACCTGGAGCTATTGCACTTACCATTCTAGTTCCTTCTTCTACATATTGTGGTAAATAATTTATTAAATGTCTTGTAACATCAATCTCATTAATGACTTTTGGTCCTAAACTATCTGGTGTTACATATATATTTCCAAGTCCTACTACTAAAATTTCTCCTTGCTTGTCTATATGAACATCAATCAATTTTCTTAGCTCATTTGTTAATGTTTCTGATGCTTTTTGTATCTCATCTTCCTGTGCAATTTTTAATTTTTTTATATCGATAGTTACATATGTTCCAATCGGCTTTCCTATTGCCTTTTCACCATTCTCATTTGTTATTTTTACTCTTTCAATCTTTATATTTTCATTTACATCTTCTTGTTCGCTCTCAATTCCATCAATTTGATTTTCAATATTATTTGCTTTTTGATATAAGTCTCTTCTTTCAGATGCTAAATCTGTTCTAAAATTATACATATAATCATTCCTCCTAATTTTTCTTTATTATTTACAAAAAGGTGGTTTTTTATGTATAATTTTAAAAAAACAGAGATTTAGAGAAATTTTCCCCTAATCCCTGTTTAGATATTTCTTTAAAAATTTTCCAGTATAACTTCTTTCATTATTACATATTTGCTCTGGTGTACCAACTGCAACCACTTCTCCACCATTGTCTCCACCTTCTGGTCCTAAATCTATTATGTGGTCACATGTTTTTATTAAGTCCAAATTATGCTCAATTACAATTATTGTGTTTCCTGTGTCTACTAATCTTTGTAGTATATCAACTAATTTATGAACATCTGCTATATGAAGTCCTGTTGTTGGCTCATCTAATATATATAATGTTTTTCCTGTTGCTTTTTTAGATAGTTCTGTTGCAAGTTTTACCCTTTGTGCTTCTCCACCAGATAATGTTGTTGATGGTTGTCCTAATTTGATATAACTTAATCCTACATCATATAATGTTTGAATTTTTTGTTTTATACGTGGTACTTTATCAAAAAATTTTAATGCCTCTTCTACTGTCATATCTAGTACATCTGCAATTGATTTTCCTTTATATTTTACTTCTAATGTTTCTCTGTTATATCTTTTTCCTTTACATACCTCACAAGGCACATAAATATCTGGTAAGAAGTGCATTTCGATTTTATGAACTCCGTCACCATTACAACTTTCACATCTTCCTCCTGCAACATTGAAACTAAATCTTCCTTTTTGATATCCTCTAACTTTTGCTTCTTCAGTTGCTGCAAATAAGTCTCTAATAAAATCAAATACTCCTGTATATGTTGCTGGATTTGAACGAGGTGTTCTTCCTATTGGCGATTGATCTATATTTATTATTTTATCAATATTATTTAATCCTTTAACTGCTTTACATTTTCCTGGTTTTTCATTTGAACCATTTAATTCTTTTGCGATTGTTTTATATAATACTTCATTTACAAGTGTTGATTTTCCTGAACCTGAAACTCCTGTTACGCAGTTAAATACACCTAATGGAAATTTTACACTTATATTTTTCAAGTTGTTTTCAGTTGCACCTTGCACTTCAATAACTTTTGTTTTTGTATGTTTTCTCCTTTTTTTAGGTACTGGTATCTGTTTTCTACCACTCAGATATTGACCTGTTATAGAATCCTCAACTTGTTTAACTTCTTCAGCAGTTCCGCTGTGCCATAACTTGTCCACCATGAGTTCCAGCACCTGGTCCGATATCGATTATTTGATCTGCTGCATACATTGTATCTTCATCGTGTTCAACAACAAGTAATGTATTTCCTAAATCTCTTAATTTCTTTAATGTTGCTAAAAGTTTATCATTATCTCTTTGATGTAATCCTATACTTGGTTCATCTAAGATATATAATACTCCTGTCAAACCTGAACCAATTTGCGTTGCTAAACGAATTCTTTGAGCTTCTCCACCTGATAATGTTCCTGCATTTCTTGATAGAGTTAGATATTCCAATCCAACATCCATTAAAAATTGCAATCTTTGGTCAATTTCTTTTAATATTAATTCTGAAATCATTGCTTCTGTTTTGTTTAGTTCTAAGTTATTTAAATAAGACTTTATTTTATCAATTGACATTTCTGTTAATTCGTTTATGTTTTTATCTCCTACTTTTATTGATAAAATTTCCGGCTTTAATCTTGCTCCATGACAAGCATAACATTCTGAATTTGTCATATACATCTCATAAAAGTCTCTCATTCCTTGAGATTTCGTTTCGTTATGACGTCTATCTAATGTTGGCAATACTCCTTCAAATGGTGCTGTGAATTTTCTTGTACCTGCATAAGATGAATATTCAAAATCAATTTCTTCATCACCAGTACCATATAAAATCTTTTCCATAAACCATCTTGGTAAATCTTTTATTTTTTTACCTTTTATATCTATTCCATAATGTCTACCAATACTTTCAAAATACATTTTTGCCATTGTATCGCCTTTTTTCATAGTGCTTGAACCAAATGCTTTTATTCCATCGTAAAGAGTTTTATTCTTGTCTGGCACAATTAAATCTTCATCCATTTTCATTAAATAACCAATACCTGTACAAGTTGGACAAGCACCAAATGGATTATTGAATGAAAACATTCTTGGAGTTAATTCTGGAAAACTAAATCCACAATCAGGACATGCATAGTTACAACTATATAATTTTGGCTCTTTTCCTACAACATATATTAAAACCAATTGGTTTGCATGTTTTAATGCTACTTCAACAGATTCGGTTAATCTACTAATTATATCTGGTTTTATTACTAATCTATCTACAACTAATTCTACATTATGCTTCTTTTTTCTATCTATTTCTATATCATCAGAAAGTTCATATACTTCTCCATCCACTCTTACTCTCACGAAACCTTCTTTCTGATATTCTTGAAATTGCTTTACAAATTCTCCTTTACGCCCTCTTACAACTGGTGCTAATACTTGGATTCTTGTACCTTCTTCTAATGTCATTATATTATCGATTATCTGGTCGATTGACTGTTTTTCGATTTTTTTATGACAGTTTGGACAATATGGCACTCCAATTCTTGCATATAAAAGACGTATGTAGTCATATATTTCTGTTACTGTTCCAACTGTTGAACGAGGATTTTTTGATGTGGTTTTTTGGTCTATTGAAATCGCAGGAGACAACCCATCTATTCTTTCTACATTTGGCTTTTCCATTAATCCTAAGAACTGTCTTGCATATGATGATAGACTTTCTACATATCTTCTTTGTCCTTCAGCATATAATGTGTCAAATGCTAGACTTGATTTTCCAGAACCTGAAAGTCCTGTAATTACTACTAATTTATCTCTTGGTATTTCTAAATCTATATTTTTTAAATTATGTTCTTTTGCACCTTTTATAATTATTTTATCGTTCATAATTTTCCTCCATTTTGTACGAATATTATATACACAATTTAACGAAAAGTCAATATTTTAGAGAACATTTTTTCGTATTTTTATATATTTTTTAGGCACCCTATATTAGAGTGCCTTTGGTCAGTTCAAATTATTTGAAGCTTTTTTCAAAATTTTCCAAAGAATTCATCATAAAAATCATCATCAATATAGAAGTTATCCAAATACGAATCATCTTTTTCTAAACAAAAACCTTCTGTAATGTATTTAAATTTACCATTCTCATCTATTTTTATTTCCTCTTTAGAAATATATTTCTCACACTCTTCCCATTCAGCTAATAATTTCCAATCATGTCCTTTTCTTTCTACTGCAAGAATTTCGCTTAATAGTTCAGTTTTCATATTAAAAGAAAATTCTACACAAGCATCTGCATTTTTATGAGCAAATTCCTTACCTGAAATAAATCTATACACGCATACGCCGTAGCAATTTATTGGATTGTATGGTACATATCCAAATTCTCCTGGATAACCCACATCTACTGCATATCTTCGTTCATTATATTCAAAATAATGTCCAAAGCAATCTATAGATGTTTCTTCCGTTCCGTCATGCCCATTATATAATATATCATCTTTTTTATATTGGTATAAATGATAAAAAGCATTATATAATTCGTTAAAAGTTTTTGTTATGATTTTCTTTCTTTTTGCTTTGTTCATAATTTTTCCTCCATTTCAAATTTGAACATTAGGTTACTTTATATTAAATCCAGCCTGACCATACTAGATAAAATAAAAATGATAAAATACTTTATGTATAGTATTTTATCACATATTTCTAAAAAAATAAACTGTAATTATTAAAAATTTTATTATAACTTAGAAAATCCCTACAATTTCTCCATTATCATCAATATCAATACTCTCTGCTGCAGGTATCTTTGGAAGTCCAGGCATAGTCATAATTTTACCTGCAAGAACTACTATAAATCCTGCCCCCGCTTTTAACTCTACATTTCTAACATGTATATTATATTCATCTTTACATTCTAAGTTCTTTGCATCATCTGAAAAAGAATATTGTGTTTTAGCAATACAAACTGGTAAATTCCCATAACCTAATTTTTCTATTTTTTCAATTTCTTTTTCTGCTTCTTCTGAATATTCAACATCTTTCGCTCCATAAATCTTAATTGCAACTTTTTGTATTTTAGATTTTATATTCTCATCTAAATCATACATATACTTGAAATCTTCTTTTTGTTCAGTTAAATTTACTAATTTATTTGCAATGTCAATTGCACCTTCTCCACCTTTTGCCCATCCTTCAACTAGACTTAATTCAACACCTTTTTCATTCAATCTTTGTTCTACAAACTCAATCTCTTTTTCTGTATCTTGATTATATCTATTTAATGCAACTATGACATTCAATCCAAATTTATTTTTTAAATTATCTATATGTCTATATAGATTATCCATTCCTTTTTCTAGACCTTCTAGATTTTCTTCCTGTATCTTATCCTTTTCTACTCCACCATGATATTTAATAGCTTTAATTGTTGCAACCAATACTACTGCATCTGGTTTTAATTCTGCTTTCCTGCATTTAATATCTAGGAATTTCTCTGCTCCTAAATCAGCACCAAATCCTGCTTCTGTTATAACATAATCTCCTAGTTTTAAAGCCATTTTAGTTGCAATAATACTATTACATCCATGTGCTATATTTGCAAATGGTCCACCATGTACAATTGCTGGTGTATGTTCTAAAGTTTGTACTAAATTAGGTTTAATAGCATCTTTTAAAAGAACTGTCATAGCACCTTGTGCATTTAATTGCCTGCTATATATAGGTTCTCCTTCTTTATTATAACCTACTAAAATATTTCCAAGTCTTGTTTTTAAATCTTCTATATTTTCTGCTAAACAAACAATTGCCATGATTTCAGATGCAACAGTTATATCAAATGAATCTCTACGTGGTACTATTTTCTTTTCTCCAGATAAACCTGTTTCAACTGCTCTTAATTGCCTATCATTTAAATCAACGCATCTTTTCCATACAACTCTATCAAAACCTAATTCATTTCCAAAATAGATATGATTATCAATTAGGCTAGATAATAGATTATTTGCAGCTGTCATTGCATGAATATCACCTGTAAAGTGTAAGTTTATATCTTCCATTGGTGCTATTTGCACTTTTCCACCACCAGTTGCTCCACCTTTTATTCCAAAAACAGGCCCAAGTGAAGGCTCTCTTAATGCAAGTATTGATTTTTTTCCTATTTTCTGTAGTCCATCAGCAATTGCTATTGACATGGTAGTTTTTCCTTCACCTAATGGTGTTGGACTGATTGCCGTAACTAATATCAATGTTCCATCTTTTTTATCTTTTCTTTTTTCATATACTTCATTTGAGATTTTAGCCTTATATTTTCCATATTGCTCTATATCATCTTCTTCAATCCCTACTTTTTTAGCTACATCTACAATTTTTTCTAACTTTGTATTTCTTGCAATTTCAATATCTGTCATAACAATCACCCTTTCCTTTTTATGCAACTAATCCAACCACTAGTCCAATTAGTGCTCCTACAAATACTTGTACCGGTGTATGCCCTAAGACTTCAACTAACTTTTCTGAAACCTGAACACCTGTTAACCCTGGTGTTTCTACTAATTTATTTAATAAAGCTGCTTGTTTTCCAGCTGCTCTTCTGACTCCACACGCATCATACATTACAACAAATGCAACAATAAAAGATAACGCAAAAAGAGGAGTTCCTACACCTTCATATTTTCCGATTAATGTCGCCAATCCTACAACAACTGCTGAATGAGAACTTGGCATTCCTCCAGCTCCTAAAATTCTTTTAAAATTAAATTTTTTAGTTGTCACTAGGTCATAAATTAATTTAAATAGCTGTATACAAAACCATAGTAAAAATGGTATATATATGTATTTATTTTGTATAAAAGTCATAAAATCGTTCATACTTCTCTCCCTTTTATTCTTAATTTTCTTTAGATTAAGTTATTAGTTATTTTCTGCATCAAAATTCTCTTCTTTCATATCTCCATCTTGATTAACCAAAATTGTAATTTTCTTTTCAGCTTCTTCTAAAACCTTATTACATTCTTTTGAAAGTTTAATTCCTTCTTCAAATTTTGCAACTGATTCGTCTAAACTTAAATCTCCTTTTTCTAATTCTGTTACTATTTTTTCTAATTCTGCCATTTGTTCTTCAAAATTTTTATTTTTTTCCATTCTACTCACATTCCTTTCCTTTTATGCTTCTATTAGGTTGGAAAAGAATTAAATTTTGGCAAGGAAAACGAGTTTGAAATTTATGAGGCGTACTGACTGTACGTTGATTAAATTTCAAATAAAGTTTGACGACGCCAAAATTGTAATTATTTTTCAACCTGTCTCCCTAATCCCTGACAATTGCATTCTTCTTTCCATCAGCTAATCTTATTAATATTTCATCACCTGATTTTAACTCTGCCACTTTGTTTACTATTTTACCATCTTTTTCTGTAATTGAATATCCCCTTAGAAGTGTTTTTAACGGACTATATGCGTCTAGTTTTGCAGTTAGTTCAACAAAGGTTGACTTTTCTTTTTCATATTTTGTTTTTATTATATTCTCTAATTTTTTTATGTATTGGTCTACTACTAAATATTGGTCTTGTATTTTTCTAGTTGGTTCTTTAAATACACTACTTGCCATACATTTTTCATATCTCATTTGCATAAGCTCTACTTTTTTTATTAAAGATATTCTTAATCTATTTTGATATCCTAATATTTTTTGCTTTACTTCATAGATATCTGGTACAGCAAGTTCTGCTGCAGCAGATGGCGTTGGCGCTCTTAAGTCTGCAACAAAATCTGATATTGAAAAGTCTGTTTCATGTCCTACTGCTGATATTATTGGTATTTCTGAATCATATATTGCTCTTGCGACAATTTCTTCATTAAATGGCCATAAATCTTCTAGTGAACCTCCACCTCTAGCTAATATTAATACATCTGCTAAATTATTTTCATTCATATATCTAATTCCATCTGCTATTTTTTCAGCTGCTCCTTCTCCTTGTACTGCTACTGGTAATAACCTGATATATACATTTGGATTTCTTCTTATTGAAACATTTATTATATCTCTTATAACTGAACCAGTTTGAGAAGTTAATACCCCTATAACTTTTGGCATTACAGGAATAGACTTTTTGTGTGTTTCGTCAAATAGTCCTTCTTTTTCTAATTTTTCTTTTAATTCTTGATATTTTGCATATAAATCACCCACACCGTCTTCTTCCATTGCTTGTGCATATACTTGGTAGACTCCATCTCTTTCAAATACTGATACACTTCCTAATATAAATACTTTCATTCCATCCTTTGGTGTAAAGTTTAATTTTTGTGCATATGATTTAAACATTATACATTTTACTAATGATTTTTCATCTTTTAGTGTAAAATACATATGTCCAGTATAATGATGTTTAAAATTAGATATTTCTCCTTTTATTAATATATGATTTAAATATTCATCATTTGCTATCTTTTCTTTTATGTATTGATTTAGATAAGATACCGTAATTGCCATATTTGCATATTTCATTTCTAGTATCATTCCTTTCACATCTTAAGTCACAATTCAAAATTTTAAATTTTTGCAAGCAAAATTTCATTTAAAATACAAGGAAAAATACTTTTGTATATAACCTAGCTTTAAATGAAATTTTAGTCTATAAATATTAATTTACAATACTTGCTAATACTCCATTAACAAAGTTTTTAGATGAGTCTTCTCCGTATTTCTTAGCTAATTCTACAGCTTCATTTATAACAACTTTAAATGGTAGTTCTTTATATTGAATTTCATAAATTGCTAATTTTAAAATTGCTAAATCAATTTTTGAAATTCTATCTATTTTCCAATCCTTTTTTAGATTTTTTTCTATTTGATTTATAATTTTTTCTTTGTTTTTTTCAATTCCAAAAATCGCATCCTGTATATATTCTTTTGCATTTTTATCTGTGATATCATTATTTTCAATATATAAATCTACCGCTTCTTGCAAATCTTCTTGACTTAAAGAATTATCTTGTTTTTGTATCTCTAAGCTATATATTAGTTCAAATGCTTTTTCACGTATTGCTGACCTATTCATTTCTTACTTTTCCCCTTTAATTTCTACATTTTATCTATAAAACCTTTTAATTTTGATTTTACATCTTCTTTGTTCTGTTGTACATAATTTCCAATAAAAGCACCTAATATTAATACTACAATTGCCAATATTAAATCATGTAATCTAGTTACTAAAATTAATATTGCTACTATAATACCAATTATTGCTCCTTTATATTGACTCCAGAAATTCTTAAAATTATCCATTTGAATCATTCCTCTCTGACATTTCTAATTTTTCATGTTTTGCATAAATCCGATTGGAAAAGAATTAAATTTTGGCTAGGAAAACAAGTTTGAAATTTATGAGGCGTACTATTTGTACGTTGATTAAATTTCAAATGCAGTTTGACGACGCCAAAATTGTAATTATTTTTCAATCGACTCCTTTGGAGCAACTTTCTTAACAGTAATATTTACTTCTTTAACTTCTAAATCTGTTGCCACTTTTATTTTATCTTTTATCTTATTTTGTAAATTTGCTGATAAATCTTTGATAACTGCATTTGCATTTACAATTAATGTAACATATACTCTAACATTGTTATCTTTATCTAAATCTACTCTTGTTGTAACATCTTCAGCACTTTCAAAATTTAATGCAACTGAATTAACTAAATTTTCAATTGTTTCTTTTGATATCATCAATTTTCCATTATCATTTTCTAGTAAAACTCCTTGTCTTTCTTTTATTTGCTCTCTTGATGTTGAATCAAAGAATACACATTTTATTGAAAGTAAAATAAATATTACACATACTGCTAAAACAATATTTGTTATTGTTCCTCCTGATATCATTCCTTCAACTACTCTACCTGCTACATCTAAATCTAACCATCCAAATATTAGTAGACATAATATTATTGATAGTATTAATATTATATTAGAATATATAATTAATGTGATTTTTTCTAAAGTTTTCATTTCATTTCCTCCTATTTTGCTTTATTTCTTATTATTTCCTTATATCTTTTAATTTAGTCATCATTTTGTTCGTCGTTTTCTGTTTCTGTTTTTTCAGCTATTGCTGTGTCTGTATTTACACCTTGAACATGAACGTTAACTTCCTCAACAACTAAGCCTGTCATATTTTCTACTGCTTTTTTTACTCTATTTTGGATTTCGAAAGCAACATCTGGTATTCTTGAGCCATATTCTACTATGATATTTACATCTAGCTTAGCTTTCCCATCATTAATATCAGCCTTGATTCCTTTTGCAAGGTTTTTCTTACCACTAAATACTTCTGATATTCCTCCTGCAAATCCTCCTGCCATTCCAGCAACTCCTTGTACTTCTGAAACAGCTACTCCTGCAATAACAGCTACAACATCACTTGATATTTGTATTCCGTCATTTTCTGATTTTATTTCTTCGTCTAATTCTACAACTTCCCCTTTATTATCTTCATTCACTTTGTTTTCTTCACTCATATGAATTCCTCCTATCCATATATCAAAAAAGATATACTTATTTTTTCCATATAAGTATATCAATTTTTTTTATATTTTACAACTATTTTATTCAAAAACATCAAATTCTTGTATTGAGTTTCCTCTTAGATAATCTTGAATTGACATTCTTTTTGCATTTTCTCCTTGAATTTCCAATACTTTTATAATTCCACTCTTTGCTTTAATATATAATCCATCTTTACTATCTGATAATAAAACTACACCATTTCTTAAAAAGTCAAGATTTTCTACCATTATCTCATCTTCCTTAGCTAAATCAACTTTCCAGAACTTAATCTTTTTACCATTTAAAAATGTATAAGCTCCCATAATTGGATTTAACCCTCTAACCAAATTCTTAATTTCCTGCGCTGTTTTTTTATTCCAATCAATTTTCGCCATTTCTTTTGACAACATTGGAGCAATAGTAAAATTATCTCCTTGTTTTTCTCTTGGTGCTGTTCCTTTCTCTATTTCCTTTAAAGTTTTAACTAAAAGTTCTCCACCTATTTTAGAAAGTCTATCCCATAATTCTCCTGTTGTTTCATTTTCTCCAATTTCTACTTCTTGTTTTAAAATCATATCACCTGTATCCATACCTTCATCCATATACATTGTTGTAATTCCAGTTGTTTTATCTCCATTTAATACTGCCCATTGGATTGGTGCTGCACCTCTATATTTTGGAAGTAATGAACCATGTACATTAATGCAACCTAATCTTGGAATTTCTAATATTTCTTTTGGTAGAATTTTTCCATATGCTACAACACATATAACATCTGGATTTAGATTTTTAATTTCTTCAATAAATTCTACATTTTTTCTAACTTTTTCTGGTTGATATATTTTTAATCCTTTTCCCTCTGCATATTCTTTTACAGGAGATGCTACCATCTTCATTCCTCTACCCTTTGGCTTGTCCGGATTTGTTACTACTCCTATAACATCATAATTTGCTTCTACTAAACTTTTTAAAGACTCCTTAGCAAAGTCTGGTGTTCCCATAAACAAAACTCTCATAGTTTTTAAATCGTCCTTTCTTAATTTTCTTCAGGCTCAACATACTCCAATGTTCCCGGAATTATTTTATCAATAAAAACTTCTCCATTTAAATGATCCACTTCATGTGATATAGCTTGTGCTAATAATTCTTTAGCCTTTACTTGCATTCTTTTTCCATCTCTATCAGTATATTCTGCTACAACTTCGGCAGGTCTAATTATTTTTGCAAATTCATTTGGAAAACTTAAACATCCTTCTTCTACCTCTTGCTCTCCCTTTGTTTTAACAATTACAGGATTTATCAATACTATTGGTCCTTTATCATCATATAAATCAATTACAACGACTCTTTTTAATACACCAACCTGAACTGCTGCTAGTCCCACTCCATTATATTTATGCATTGTTTCAATCATATCATCTATAAGTGTTTGTATTTTTTCACTTGATATTTCTTCTTCTGGAACTTCTTTTGATTTTTTCTTTAATATGTCGTCTCCTTGATATCTTAAATTTCTAATTGCCACTTCTATCTCTCCCTTCTTAAATACTTAAACTTGGTTGGAAAAGAATTAAATTCTGGCAAGGAAAATTTTATTTAAAAGGCAAGGGCGCATACTTTTTGTATGTAACCGCGTTTTAAATAAAATTTGACGCAGTCCAAAATTGTAATTATTTTTCAACCATTTCTAGCTCATGTTATTTGGATTAACATCAATTGTTATTCTTGTATCCTTTATATTTTGCTTATAAATATTTTTTAGAGAATCATTTAAAATTCTGTTTATTTCTTCTGTCATATTTCCTTTTATTATAATTCTCCATCTATATCTATTTTGTATTTTATCAATTGGACAAGGCATTGGTTTAAATAATTTTATTTCATTCTCGTCACCTTGTATCATTTCACTTTTCTGTAAATTATTTAGTTCTTTTTGCAATTTCTCATACATTTGATTTGATACTTTTTTTATTTCATTTTCATTATAACTATTAAATCCAATTAATATTATATCGCAAAATGGCGGATATTTCAATTGTTTTCTTAAAGCAATTTCTGTTTCGTAAAACTTTTCATAATCCTGTTCTCTTGAACATTGTATTGCAAAGCTTTGTGGATTATATGTTTGAATTATAACTTTTCCCGGCAAATTCTCACGTCCTGCTCTTCCTGCTACTTGTGTTAAAATTTGAAATGTTCTCTCATTTGCCCTATAATCATCTATATTTAGCGAACTATCAGCTGCAATTACTCCGACTAATGTTACATTTGGAAAGTGATGTCCTTTTACCACCATTTGTGTTCCTATCAAAATGTCTATATTTTCATTTTTGAATTTATTTAATATTTCTTCATGTGAATTTTTCTTTGTAACAGTATCTATATCCATTCTTATTGTACTTGCATTTGGAAATTGCTTATGTATTTCTTGTTCAAGTTTTTGTGTTCCTGTTCCAAAATATCTTATTTTATCGCTTTTACACTCAGGACATACTGTTACTATATTTTGCTCATATCCACAATAATGACATTTTAATTTTCTTTCATAGCTATGATATGTTAAACTTATATTGCAATTTGGACATTTTACCGTATATCCACAGTTTCTGCACATTATAAAAGTAGAATAACCTCTTCTATTTAGAAATAATATTGTCTGTCTTTTATTTTTCAAATTTTCTTCTATGTTGGAATATAGCTCCATACTTAACATTGAACGGTTTCCATTTGCAAGTTCTTGTTTTAAGTCAATTATTTCAACTGATGGAAGTGATGAATTATTTGCTCTTTTTGTTAGTTCCAACAATGTAATTTCAGAACATTTTTGCTTTTCGTTTGCCTCTGATTTTATATTATCATTATTCGAATTTTTTTCTGTTACTTTATAATATGTATGCAAATCAGGTGTTGCACTTCCTAATAACAATGGAATATTGTTTTCTTTTGCCAACTTCTTCGCTATTTCTTTTGCATTGTATTTTGGTGTTGTCTCTGACTTATATGAGCTATCATGTTCTTCATCAATTATAATGATTCCTACATTTGCTAATGGTGCAAATATAGCAGACCTTGCTCCTATTACAATTTTTGCATCTCCATTTCTTATTTTTTCCCATTCGTCATGTCTTTCACCTATTGAAAGTTTACTATGTAATATTGCTATATCTTCTTTTCCAAACCTTGATACAAATCTTTCTAACATTTGTGGAGTTAATGAAATTTCTGGTACTAATACGATTGCTGTTTTTTCATTTTCTATTACCTTTTGTATTAGTTGCAAATATACCTCTGTCTTTCCAGAACCTGTTACTCCATATAATAAAAATTGTTCAAATCTATTTTCATCAATTGTTTTTTCTACTTTTTCAAATGCTTCTTGTTGTTCATCTGTTAATTGCAATTTTTCTGTTCTCTCATATTCTTTAAATAATAATGGATTTCTTTCTACCTTTTTTTCTATAATTTCTAAATATCCGTTTTTTATTAATGTATTTACTATTGCTCTTGATGTATCTGTGAACATCTCTATTTCAGGTATTGTTGCCCCTTCGTTATCTTTTACAAATTTTAATATTTTTATTTGTTTTTCAGATTTTATTTTTTTAGTTTCTATCTCAAATTCTATTTCTTCAATATCTTTTTTTAAATATACCGTATTTATGATTTTATCTTGAATTCTCTTTTCTTTGTTTTTTGTTCTTGTTCCAGGTGTTAGCATAAGTTTAATACAGTCTGATACATTACAAAAATATCTATTTGCCATCCATTTTGCAAGTTCTATTTGCTTATCTGTTAAGTTTTCTTCGATTTTTATAATGTCTTTATTCGCAAATTCTGATTTTTCTTTTAATTTGACTACAAATGCTTCTTCTTGTTTTTCTCCTTTTCCAAATGGCACTATGACTTTGCTTCCTACTAAAATCAGGTCCTCTAGTTCTTTTGGTATATTGTAGTCAAATGTTCTATTTAGTTTTTTTGCTCCTCTATTTATTATTACTTCTGCTACCATTTTAATCTCCTTTTTTACTTATGTAAGTATATCAAATTTTTATTCTTTTAACAATAGCAAAAATAAAATAGATATCTCCTTTTACAGAAGTATCTATTTTGTGTAAACTCTAGCCCCTGAAATCCACAATGGGCTGTAATAATGCTTTATCAGATATAGCCTTATTAAAATATCTAATGGTTTCAAACAAAGCCTCTTCATGTGAAGCAGTAATATAGATTGTTCTATCTACATTTTCTGATTCTGGATTTTGTGAATCAGTTGGAACTATACCATCACTTAAATCTGCTCCAAAAACTTTATGGGCAAACTCACTTATTTGTTCACTTGATGAAATAACATTGAACCAACGATGACGTTTTAACTCTACATTATCAGTTTTTAATAATACCTTATGTTTTTCAGCCAACTCTTCATCTGGCAAGTGATAAATTCTAGAAAGTTTACCATACTCTCTCATTCTTTCAAAAAATCCAGTTTTTGATTTTACGAATTCTCTATCTGCCATCTGCGTTCCAAAAAAAGGAGTTGCTATTGTTACAATTCTTATTGTACGATTTTCTTCCAAATATTCTGGAATATTAACTACACATAAGCCACATTCTCCAACAGCAAAGAAAACTATTGATGTATACTGTCTAAATATATTTGTTTCATCAGAAATTTCTTTGTTAATCATTCTAGCTAACTGACGAGCCACATATTTAAACCTTCCTTTTTTAGCATTTTTTCTTGGCTTACTTGGGAGATATAACTGCATTATATCTCCAGGCAAATTATAGTCATCAGCCGTCAAACTCCTTAATTCTTTATTATCTAAACATATGATATTTAGTTTTTTACTTTCTGGAACACATTTAATCCATTTTAATATCATACTTGGAGTTTGTAAGATGATTTCTCCTCTCTTTTCAACAAGTTCTTCTCTTGTGGTCTTGTTCCCATTCACTCTGATTTTCATTTCTTCCCGCATTATTAATTTCTCCCTTCTAAAATTATTTAGTATAGAAATATGTGTTAATGAGTTACAGAGTATATTTTACCACATTATGTATATTTTGGCAAGAAAAATTCAAGAGCAAATTTTTACTCTTGAATCTTTTATTAAATGTCTGTCCCTTTTGTTTCATTTTGAAACGATTTGGCACGTCCCTAACGTCTCAATTCTGCATGTAAAGTTTTCTCTAATTCAGAAATAATTGAATCCATAACATTATTTATTTCTTCATCACTAAGTGTTTTGTTTTTATCTCTAAAAATTAAAGAATAAGCAACGCTTTTCTTGTTTTCTCCAAGTCTTTCATTTCTGTAAATATCAAATAGCTTCATGCTTTCAAGAAGTTTTTTACCTTTTTTAGTAATTATCTTTTCAATTTGACCTACTTCAACTTCTTCATCAACAATTATTGCAATATCTCTTTCAACTGCTGGAAATTTAGGAATTTCTACATATTTCTTATTTTCTCTTGAATATTTTACTAATTTTGTAATATTAATCTCTGCTAAATATGCTCTTTTTCCTATATCATAATTTTGTAATACTTCTGGATGTACTTCTCCAATTGTTCCTATTACATCAATTCCTATTTTTATATTTGCACATCTTCCTGGATGATATGATTTATTATCTCTTTCTTTTTCCACATCATATCTATTTACACTTATTGCTTCCAAAACATTTTCAATAATTCCTTTTAATACATAGAAATCAATATCATCTCCATACATTCCTATTGTTAAAATATCTTCTTGTACTGGAACTTCTCCATCTTCTACTTGATGATTTGTATTTTTATAATTTCTAGATATATCGAATAATTTTACATTTTGATTTTTCTTATTTACATTTGTTGCAAGTATTTGCATCATACTTGGAACTGTTGATGGTCTCATCAATTTGAATTCTTCACCTAAAGGATTTTGCAATGTTATTGCATATTTTTGAACTTCCTCTGAAATGTTTGATTTTTCTAAGTCTTTTTTGCTTATAAATCCATATGTATAAATTTCTGATAAGCCACTATCTACTAATACATCCCTAATTTTCTTAATTATTTTTTGTTCTTTATTTCTAACGCCTAAAGTTGTGTCTGCTTTTATTAAAGTTGTATCTAATTTATCATATCCATAAAATCTTGCAATTTCTTCTGCAATGTCAGCTAAGCAAGTTAAATCCATTCTGAAATATGGTGAAATTGCTACATCATTTTCTACTTTTATTTCTAATTTTTCTAATATATCAATCATTTCTTGTTTTGATAATTTAGTTCCTAGTAGATTATTAATTCTATCAACATCTAATTTTATTTTATGAATTTCTTGTTTTGTAGGATAAACATCAACTTTTCCATCTACAACTTCTCCGCTACCAGTTAATTCTACTAATTCAACTGCTCTATTTACAGCTCTTAATGCATTTTCAGCAGATAAACCTTTTTCAAATCTTGAAGATGCTTCTGTTCTTAGTCCTACTTTCTTAGCTGTTTTTCTTACACTTCCACCATAAAATACTGCTGACTCAAATACTACTGTTTCAGTATCATTTTCTATTTCTGAATTTAGTCCACCCATAACACCAGCAATAGCCACAGCTCTCTTGTCATCTGCAATTACTAAATCGTCTTCATTTAATTCTCTTTCTTGTTCATCTAATGTTGTAATTTTTTCTCCATTTTTTGCTCTTCTAACAGTGATATGTTTTCCTTCAATAGAATTAATATCAAAAGCATGCATTGGTTGACCTAATTCTAACATTACATAGTTTGTAATATCAACTATGTTGTTTATGCTTCTAACACCACAAGCTCTTAATCTTCTTTTCATCCAGTCTGGTGATTCTTTAATTTTTACATTTTTTACAACTCTTGCAATATATCTATAACATAAATCAGGAGCTTCAATGTCAACTTTTAATCCTTCTATTTCTTTTTTATCTCCAACTTTTAGGTTATCCAAATTTCCTCTTGGATTTTTAAATTTTTTGTTCAAAGATACCGCTGTTTCTCTTCCTAATCCTTCAATAGAAAAACAATCTGGTCGATTTGAAGTAATTTCAAAATCAATAATATCTTCTCTTAAATTTAAAACATCAACAATATCTTTTCCCAAATCTTTTTCTAAACTCTTATCTAAAATCATTATTCCATGCTCAATTTGTCCTGGATAATCTGCTAAATCTAGGTTTAGCTCTCCAACTGAACACATCATACCACATGAATCAATTCCTCTTAATTTTCCTGTTTTAATTTTAACACCATTAGGTAATTCTGCTCCATCTTTTGCAATTGGTACAATATCTCCAACTTTTATATTATCTGCGCCTGTAACAATTTGCAATTTTTCTGTTCCAACATCAACTTTTGTAACTACCAATTTATCTGCATCTGGATGTTTTTCTATTTCTAAAATTTTTCCAACAACGACATTTTTTATATCATTTCCCTTTTCGTCTATTGTCTCGACTTTAGAACCTGTCATTGTTAAAATATCACCTAATTCAGTAGGTAGTACATCAATATCACTATACTCTTTTAACCATTCAATACTTGCTTTCATCTATCTTTCTTCCTTTCCTGGGATTAGGGGACGTTCTTTCAATCCCTCTTACTGGGATTAAGGGACACTCCTTATTAATTTTATCTATCCCATCCATTATAATTTTTGTTTGGCTTATAATTCTTTACATTCTGCCAATTCCCATATGTTGCTTCTCCCTTACTTTCCATTTGTTTTCTTTTTATTGCTTCTAATGAATCTTTTCTGAATTTATCTCTCCAATCTGGAATTAAAACTTTTACTACATAATTTCCTTTTTCATCAAAATCTGCTACTGTATCAACTTCTCTATTTTTTTCCATAATTTGTTTTATTTCTTTTATATAATTTTCGTTTCTTTTTCCCTCTTGAAATCTAAATACTTTTGTTTTCACTAATTTTAACACTCCTTAATAAATTAAATTTTTAATAATTATTATTTACAAGAAAAATTATTTAATATTTTTCTTAAAAATTCTACTTATTCTACTTTAAATTTAAAATCCTAAAATTGTTTTAAAAATCTTACATCATTTTCAAATAATAATCTCATATCTTCTATTCCAAATTTTGCCATTGCTATTCTTTCAACACCAAATCCAAATGCAAATCCTGAGTATTCTTCTGGATCAATTCCACAATTTCTTAACACATTTGGATGGACCATTCCACATCCTAAAAGTTCTATCCAACCTTCTCCTTTACATACTCTGCATCCTTTTCCTCCACATACAAAGCATGATACATCTGCCTCTGCTGATGGTTCTGTAAATGGGAAATGATGTGGTCTGAATCTTATTTTTGTTTTTTCTCCTAAGCATTTTTTAGCAAACATTTCTAATGTTCCTTTTAAATCTGTCATTGAAATATTTTTATCAACAACTAATCCTTCTACTTGATGGAATACTGGTGAATGTGTTGCATCTACACTATCTGAACGATAAACTGCTCCTGGACATATTATTTTTATTGGTGGTTTTTGATTTTCCATTACTCTTGCTTGTACTGGTGATGTTTGACTTCTTAAGACTATATCATCTGTGATATAAAAAGTATCTTGTAGATCTCTTGCCGGATGGTCTGGTGGCGTATTTAATTTATCAAAATTGTATATAGCTTTTTCTACCTCTGGACCATCTGCTATTTCATACCCCATTCCTAAGAATATTTCTTCTACTTCTTGGATTACTTGTGTTATTGGATGTAATGAACCTAAATTTACTTTTTTACTTGGTTCTGTAACATCAATATTTTCTGTTTCCAATCTTTTTTCTAATTCTTTTCTGTTTAGTTCTTTTTCTTTTTTAGTAAATAATTCATCTAACTCGTCTCTTACTTGATTTACAAGACTTCCTATTACTGGTCTTTCTTCAGGTGATAATTTCCCCATTCCTCTTAGTACTACTGTTAATTCACCTTTTTTACCTAAATATTTTACTTTTAAGTCACTTAGTTGTCTTAAATCTTGACAATCATTGATTTCTTTTTGTGAATTTTCTTTGATTTTTGCAATTTCTTCTTTCATTTTTATTTTCTCCTTTCTTTAATATGGCCTATATGTATGTGTTGCTTTATATTGCCCATATGTTTTATTGTTATATTTTTCAAAACGCTTTTGTACTTTATCTTGTTTTATTTCACTCTCTTCAGTTAATAGTAAATTATTTTTCTTTCTAAATTTTAATTTTATAAATATTTTTCTAATAAAACTATTCTTCTTGTTAAATGTAAAAGTTATTATATATACTCCAAATTTATTTAAATGCACCTGTACATCTATCTGCCTATTTGGAAATTCTTTTTTAGTTTCATCAATACTTTTTTGTACTTCATCTTTACTATATATTTTTGAATCCATATAATATTCTAAGTACTTTGTTTTGTTCATATTATCACATCCTATCAAATTTTATTTAAAATTTAATTCTACACTATCAGCAAATTATATACAATTTGTTTTCCTTGCAAAAAGCCACTTCATCCTTGCATTAGGACGAAATGGCTTATCTTTCGTGGTACCACCTAAATTTATTAGTCTAAAAAAATCTATATACTCTTTATTACTAACCTCATTATTGTTTTAACGGTGTTCTACCGCTTTTCCCTACTCTTAATATTTCAAGAAAAGACCTAAAAAAGTGAAATTTCTATATAATATTATCAATGGATTCCAGCCTAGTCCATTTTCTCTTGTGATAATTTTTTATTATATATACTTTGCTTTTTTGTTGGCTTTATTTATTTACATATAATATTCTATCATAAAATTTGATATTTAGCAAGAGTTTTAAAAAAATTTATTTTTACATAATATCATATTCACAAACATTAACCGTTTTAATATCCACTTTTGAAAAATCATTATCTTTTTCATCAAAATGAACTATATGAAATTCTTTTTTACCTTTTCGTTCTAATTGTAATTTACTAATATCTACTAAAATCTTTGTAGATAAGTCCTGTCCAACTGGCAATGTTTTATTCTGATTATCATAAAATATAATATTTGTATAACTAATTGCGTTAATCCCTTTTCTTAAATTTATTTTATATAAATTTATCTTGTTACCAACTTTTTCTACTATATCATTGATCTCAAGTTCTTCATTTATATTAAATAAATTCATATTATTCTTTTCTAATTTTCCATCACTAATTGCTTTATATATTGGTAAATCATCAACTACAACAACTTTTTGGATAGCATTTTTAATATTTTCAACAACTTTTTCTAATGTTAATTTATATCCCAATTGTTTTGTATTTTTATTAATTTCCAAAATACTATACTTATCTTTTGCTATTTCTCTATGTTTTTTATTATTTATTTTTGATACCTTTGTTCTGTCTTGTGCCATTCCTCCAAAAATGTCGAATTCTTCATCTGCTGTTAACATTTTTTCTTCTTTTGCTTTCTTTTTTAGCTCTTTTAAGCTATTTTCAATATCTTTAGGCACAAATTCATTATTTTTTACTTTATTTAGTATATCTTCTACATTTGTCGATAAAAGAAATAAGCTATCTGTTTCATCTTTCGTTAGAACTCTTCTTTGAATTTTATCCATCATTTTTCCAAATTTTTCAAAGTCCTCTTCAAAATCAAACACTTTTGTAATTTTCTTTATATTGCTTACTTCTTCTACTTCACCCTCTGCAAGTGTTGCAACTTCATCTTTATTTGTATATTTCCAGAATTCGAAAATACTTTTTTTATGACTATCTATTTCTTCAATAAATTTTGTTGCATTTTCTATTTTCTTTTTTCTATTTTTATTTTTCAATTTTAATGCATTTATATCCATTAATAAATTTTTTAAATCTGTTTCTATTTTTGCAAGTTGCTGATATAACTCAAGTAATTCTTCAATAGTATAATTATCTTTTTTAGATTTTGATTTAGCTTTTTTCTTTTTTGGTTTTTCCTGAGGTTCAATTTCTACTACTGCCTCTTTCTTATCTATCTTTTTGTTTTTATTCTTTTTGCTATATTTAAAATAGTATTTAAACTTTCCAAAAAATGTTTTTTTACATTCTAAAAAAGTTGAAATTTGTTTTTCTTTTGCAAGATATTCAATTTCTTGCATTGCTCCTTCTTCTTGCAATTTTTTTATTTTTTTCTGATTTTCATCAATTAGTTCATTTGCAACTTCTATTTTTTCTAATCCTAGCTCATATTGTTCAAATATCCATTGTGGCAATTCTAAATACTCCATTTTTATATCTTCAAAATAGAATTCTATTTCACCATTTTTATCAATATCTGTCCTAAAACTAAAGTAATCTGGTAATTCTGTTTGTAATATAAACATGGCTTTTAATAATTTATAAAATTGTGTTGCTTCTTCTTTGCTTTTTAATTTTTTATTATATGAACTTTTCACCTTTTCATATACTTCAGTTTCCCCAACAATTTGAATAGTTAATTCATCTTTTTTATCATATACTTCATATATTAAAGGCCAATCTTTTGTAAATAACCATAAATAATTTTCTAAATCCTCAAATTCGTTTTTTCTTATATATTCACTTGTATATCCCACATTTCTAATAGGTACAAATATTTTTCCTGTTCTTCTTTTTTCTAATTGTTTTTTTAGCAAAAAGAAAAATGTAGAATAATCCGCTTCTTCTGTTGGAACTAGCATAAAATATTTATCTGTATTCTCTGAATAATATATTTGCCATAAATAATTTCCTTCAAACTTTACTTTAAATGGTATTTTTTTATTTAATTTCGCTTGTTCTTCTTCTACTTTTTCTATATCTTCTATTTTAACCTGCTTCAACATTTCTAAAAATTTAGTATGCTTTAATATATTTTCTTCCTTTTTCTGGTCTAAATATTCATATAAAGGACTCGCTTTGCTATATTTTTCTTCTAATTCATCTAATCTATTTGATGGTGTTAATAATATTTGAATATCTTTTATTGGAATATATCGATATTGCCTATATTGTTTTTCGTCATAAAATTTAGGTATCCTAAAATCTAATGGTTCAAATTTTTTTAATGATGCAGGTATTTTATCTAAGTTTAACCCAATGTATTCTAATTTTTCCCCTATGTTTTCTTGTACTTCTACTTTTTTAGGCAATTTCTATTCTCTCCCTTCATTTGTTATTTTATAATCTCATAAAAATTTTTAAATTCATATCCTTGTTCTCTTAAAAATGAAATAATTTGAGGCAATGCCTCTGCTGTTACCTTTTTGGCCGGTGCATCATGCATTAAAATAACAATACTATTCTTATTTTGTACAGTTTCTTGTAATCTTAATAATTCAAAATCAATTGTTAGATTGTTTGTTTCAGCATCCCCATTTAAAGCATTCCAATCGACATGTACAATATTGTTTTGTTCTAACAATTCATTTGCTTGACATTTTATATCTGCATATTTTCCACCTACAAGTCCCCCTGGAAATCTAAACAAATGTGAATTGTATTCTGGTACACCAATTGCATTTTTAACTGCTTCATTACATTTATTATACTCATCTAAAACTGCTTGTGGACTTGCATAGATATTTTCATAAACATGTGAATATCCATGATTTGCAATATAATGTCCTTCATCATATATTCTTTTTACTACGTCTGGCTTTGCTTCTACACGTGATCCTAAAACAAAAAATGTTGCTTTTACATTTTCTTGTTTTAATACATCCAAAATAGTATTGGTTATACTTGAAGGTCCATCATCAAAAGTCAAAAAAGCTCTTTTAGTATCAGAATGATATATATTTTTTATATTTTCTTTTCCCTGTTCTGTTAGTTGTGGAATTTTAGCTTGTTTTTCTGCCTCTTGTCTTTCGATTTCTTGTTGTTTAAGTATTGCTAATTGTTCTTCATATTGCTTATATATTTTATTATTTCTAATTATATCTATTGAATAACCAGCAATAAATATCAGTAGTGCTAAAATCAACACAATTAACACTACTAATTGAATTCTTAATTTTTTAGTAAATTTATCTTTTGTATGTATTAAATATATATTTAGTTCTTTTCCTTCTCCTACCATTACATTTTCTACATCCCTTTTCCTTGAATATAAAACGCATAAGCTATAACTGCAATAAAGAATATTACTACAACTATTAATACTCTAAAAACTATATCTCCTAAAGTTGGTTCTTCCTTATGTTTTCCTTTTGTTACTTTCTTTTCTTTTTCATTTTGGCTTTGTAATTTTTTGTCGTCTTTTGTTTCTTTCATACTAATTCTCTCCCTTCATTTTTTAATAGATTTATTGCTTTTATTATTAACTATTTTTCATCGCACTTTGTAAGTATTCTATTTCTTCTTCCGGTTTTAATCTCATAAAAATTGGTTCACCTTTTTCAATTACTTTAACATTTTCTATTTTGTTGTATCTTCCTTTTAAGCTATCCCAGTTTTTAAGATTTTCATCTTTTACACCTATTTGTCTTAGTATATTATCTGCGGTATCATTCATAAATGGTTTAATTAATATTGCTATTCTTCTTAAATTTTCAATCAAATGATACATTGATGACTTTAATTCTTCTTGTTTTTCTTCTTTTGCCAAACTCCAAGGCATTGTTTCATCAATATATTTATTTGTTCTAGAAATCAAATTCCAAATATCTTGAATACTATTTGCTATTTCGTATTCATTCCATTTCTCATCAAATTTATTGATTTGTTCAATAGTATATTTTTCAAATTCTTCGTCAACTTCATTTGGTGTTCCATTATATTCTGGAACTTGTCCATCAAAATATTTATTTACCATTGATACAGTTCTATTTAATAAATTACTTAAATCATTACATAAGTCAAAATTATATCTTTCAACAAAACTTTCTGGTGAGAATATTCCATCTTGTGATACAGGCAATTCTCTTAACAAGAAATACCTAGTAGCATCTAAACCATATCTATCAATTAGTGTTTCAGGATATATTACATTTCCCTTTGATTTTGACATCTTGCCATCTTTCATCATAAACCAGTTGTGAACTAAAATTGTTTTTGGTAATGGCAAATCTAATGCCATTAGGAATATTGGCCAATAAATCAAATGAAATCTTGCAATGTCCTTTCCAACTATTTGTAAATCTGCTGGCCAGTATTTTTTGAATAATGTATCATCTTCTGATAAATATCCTAATGCTGTTAAATAATTGGTTAAAGCATCTACCCAGACATATATTACATGTTTTGGATCTTTTAAGACTTTTATTCCCCAGTCAAAGGAATTTCTCGTTACACATAAATCTTCTAGTCCTGGTTTTATGAAGTTATTTATCATTTCTGTTTTTCTGTAAGCTGGTTTTATAAAGTCTGGATGTTCATCATAATATTTCAATAATTTATCAACATATTTTGTCATGTTGAAGAAATATGCTTCTTCTTTCATTAGCTTAACTTCTCTGCCACAATCTGGACATTTTCCATCAACTAATTGTGTTTCAGTAAAATATGTTTCACATGGTATACAATACCATCCTTCATATTCACCTTTATATATATCGCCTTGCTCCATAAATCTATCAAATATTTTTTGAACTATTTTTGTGTGTCTTTCTTCAGTTGTCTGAATGAAATCATCATATTGTATGTCCATTTTTGCCCATAATTCTTTTGCCATTTTTGCCATTTCATCAACATACTCTTTTGGTGTTTTTCCAGCATCTTCTGCTTTTTGTTGTATTTTTTGTCCATGCTCATCTGTTCCTGTTAGCATATATGTGTCTTCACCTTTTAGTTTATGGTATCTCTTCATGCTATCTGCTAACACTGTTGTATATGCTGTTCCTATGTGGAATCTTCCACTTGGATAATATATTGGTGTTGTTACATAAAATTTATCACTCATTTTTTCTCCTCCTTGTCTCATTTGGGACGTTTCTGTTTGAGACATTTTGTCCATTTTGGGACACTTCTTATGATTTTTTATTCTCTTTTTTACTAAAACTATCTTATCATAATTGAAGAAAAATAGCAATAAAATTTTATTGCTATTTCAAGATTTTCAATAAATTGCTTAGATTTGTTTGCTATTCTCTAAGGTCCGTCCCTAAATCCCTGTTTTTAGGGATTTTTAGGACCGTCCCCTAATCCCCTTTTACAGTATTTATTTTAAATAACTTAAATAGTTCTACTATTATTAATGGCGCTATAATTAATCCAATTAATTCAACAATATTTTCTGTTGGTAATACTGGTATACTAAATACATTTCTTAATGCTGGTACAAGTAATATTATTAACATTAAAGCTGCAGAACCAAGTGTTGCCCATATTAGCTTGCTATTGCCTTTTATTCCTGTTTTAAATATTGATAATTTATTATTTCTTATACTATATACATGCACTAGTTCTGAAAAAGCAAGTGTTACAAATGCCATTGTTTGTCCTACTTCAATTTTTGATTCATCTAATGTTAATCCATCTATTGGTGTAGTTGTTGTAGCTAATCCTATCATAAATGCTGCAAGTGTTAGTAATCCTATCATTACTCCTTGATAGATTACTCTCCATGTCATTCCTTTTGTAAATACTCCTTTTCCTGGTTTATTTGGTTTTCTATTCATTATGTCTTTATTTGCTGGGTCAAATGCTAATGCTAATGCTGGTAAAGAGTCTGTTACTAGGTTTATCCATAATATGTGTATTGGTAATAAAATTTCTAAATGTGCTATATCTGTTATTCCAAACCAATTTGCAAATAATGGTGTACATAATGTTGCTAAAAATAATACTACAATTTCTCCAACGTTACTTGATAATAAAAATTGTATTACTTTTAAGATATTATCATAAATACGTCTACCTTCTTCTACTGCTGATACTATTGTTGCAAAGTTGTCATCTGTTAATATCACATCTGCTGCTTCTTTTGCAACATCTGTTCCTACAATTCCCATTGCACATCCTATATCAGATGTTTTTAATGCTGGACTATCATTTACTCCATCACCTGTCATAGCAACTATTTCGCCATTTTTTTGCCATGCTTTTACTATTCTTACTTTATGCTCTGGTGAAACTCTAGCATATACTGAATAATGTCTTACATTTTTCTCTAAATCTTCATCTGACATTTTTTCTAATTCTGTACCTGTTATTGCTTCATCTTCATTTTCTAATATTCCTAATTTTTTAGCTATTGCTGTTGCTGTAATTTTATGATCTCCTGTTATCATTACTGTTTTGATTCCTGCTGTTTTACATTTTTCTACTGCTTTTTTAGCTTCTTCTCTAGGGGGGTCAATCATTCCTACCATTCCAATAAATATTAAGTCATTTTCTATTGATTCCATTTCTTCTTTTGATGGTTCATGGTCTATTTCTTTATATGCTCCGGCAAGTACTCTTAAAGCTTCTTTTGCCATTATTTCATTATTTTCTCTTATTGTTTTTGTATAATTTTCTAAGTCTTGTTTTATTTCTCCATTTAAAAGATAGCTATTACATCTATTTAATAATTCATCTACTCCACCTTTTGTAAATACAACATATTTTCCATTTACTTTATTTACTGTTGTCATTAATTTTCTATCTGAATCGAATGGTATTTCCTCTACACGTGGCATTTGGTCATATATACTTGGGTCAAAGTCTAATCTAAATGCCATATCTACTAAAGCTGTTTCTGTTGGATCTCCTGTTAGTGTTCCATCTTTTGAAATTTTTGTATCATTACAAAACATATTTACATATACTAATTTTTTAATATCTTCAGTGATATTGTTTTTATATTCCTCTAAATCTTTTGTTTCTGAATTTATAAAGATTTTTTCTACTGTCATTTTATTTTGTGTTAAAGTTCCTGTTTTATCTGAACAAATTACTGTTGCACTTCCTAAAGTTTCAACTGCTGGAAGTCTTTTTACAATTGCATTCCTTTTAACCATTTTTTGAACACCAATTGCAAGTACTATTGTAGATACTGCAACTAGACCTTCTGGTATTGCTGCAACTGCAAGTGATACTGCTGTCATAAACATATGGATTGGTTCTTTTCCTTGTATTAAACCAACTATGAATATAAATACACAAATTACCAATGCTGCAATTCCTAATGTCTTTCCTAATTTATTTAATTTATCTTGAAGAGGTGTAGTTTGTTCATCTGCTTGATTTATCATTCCAGCTATTTTTCCAACTTCTGTTGTCATTCCTGTTTCAACTACTATTCCTTTTCCTCTACCATATGTTACTAAACTTGATGAAAATAACATATTTAGTCTATCTCCTAAACTTGTTTCTTCATCATCTATTTTTTCTGTTGTTTTTTCAACTGGTACTGATTCTCCTGTTAATGATGCTTCTTGCGATTTTAAATTTACTGCTTCAATGATCCTTAAATCTGCTGGAATATAGTCTCCTGTATCTAAGACTACTATATCTCCTGGTACTAATTCTTTTGCTGGAATTACTGTTACTTCTCCATTTCTAATTACTTTTGATGCATGGTCTGTTAGTTTTTGAAGTGCCTCTAATGATTTTTCGGCTTTTGCTTCTTGAGTTACTCCTATTATTGCATTTACTACAACAACTATTAATATTATTATTGTATCTGTTATTCCTTCTCCTTCTGCAACTCCAACTACTCCAGATACTATTGCTGCAATAATTAATACAATTATTGAGAAGTCTTTAAATTGGTCTAAAAATTTTTGAAATAAACTTTTTTTCTTTTTTGATTTCAATTCATTTAGTCCATATTTTTCTCTTCTTTTTGCAACCTCCTCAGTTGTTAGTCCTTTTTCTAGATTTGTCTCTAGTTCTTTTTCTACTTCTTTAACATCCTTTTGAAACCAATTGCTATTTTGCAATTTTCATCAACTCCTTATTTATATATTGTATATTTTAAACAATTTTGTAAATAATATTATAAAAATATAAAAGAGACTTTTAAAAGGTTGTACAAATTTTGATTTGTGTCTCCTTTTAAAAGTCTCGCTTACTATTTATTTTAGCTTACTAACCAGATACTTTTTGAATATCGCGTCTGTTGATTAGTAATTTTAAGCTACTCCCTTTTAATTCTATTTCATACTATATTTGGTGACCCCTGCCATATCATAACCTCTACAACACCTGAAATCACTATGTTTTCATTTCTTATTGAGAGTTAATATGTAAGGTTTTAATTTATACTTTATTAATTCCTTTTAATCTTTCTTACTATTTTTTACAATTATAACATTCTATTTTAAAAATCAATAATGATATACTATTAATTTGCAAATTAAGCTACTTTTATCCCCGTATTCATAACTTCTTGAACAAAAGGATTTGAAGCACTTATATAATCCTCTGTTGATATTGGGTGTGGCTCTATTCGTGTATCTATCTTCCAAGTTAAACCTATTAGCTTTGCACCATCTTCAATAATATCATTAAAATCACTTGAAACAATTGCTATATCTATATCACTCTCTTCATTTTCTGTTCCTTTTGCATAAGAACCAAACAATATAATTGCCTCTATCTTATAATATTGACTTATCTTTTCTATATATTTTTGTATAGATTCCATTATTGATTTTTCAATAAACTTTTTAGCCATATTCTAACCTCCTCAATATTTTTTATTTGCATAGCAGTATATTCATCAGTACATTTTTTGTTGAAACTCTCTTTATAATCATCATATCTTGCACTTATATTAAACTGTGTAATTATTTGTAATTTTTCAACTTGCTCATCTGTTAAATCTAAATTGCATTTTTCGGCAAGAGCTAATAAGTTATGAGATTTCATTGTATATGGATTTTCTTTATTGTTTTTTGCATATAACCCTTTTAATAACTTCTCTACTACCAAATGACCAAAAAATAAACTGTAACTATTTTTTTTACCTTTATATAAATATTTCATTACATTATAATCTTCTTCACTACTATTTATCCAATATTCCATTAAATTAATATTATCCATTTATACCACCTACCTCTATAAAAGTTATCATTATTATAGCATTATTTATAATAATTTACTATAAAATTATAAAAATTTTCAGAGAAATTTTATAAAATATTAAATTTTCTTAACCTTAATCACTATCATCAATTAGGAGTGATTAAGGTTTTATATAAAATACATCTATTAATAATTATTAATATTTTCTAATATTTTTAATTATTTTATAAAAATTATTAATATTTCTAAATATTTTTTGCTAATTTTTACATTAATTAGTTTACAAAAATAGTCATAGGGCTTTGCCCTATCAAACAGAACACTTTCGCATGAAAGTGTTCTAATATGTTATAACACTTAAACATTTTCAAAAAAAATAAATTATTAGGAGGTATTTAATCATGAGTTATGCAATTATAATAAATACTAACTATAAAATGAAAAACTTACCTGGTATATATAGACATAATGAAAGAAAAAATACTAATTATTCTAATAAAGATATTAACAAAAGTAAGTCAAAAGAAAACTATTCGATAAAATCTCCTTCTACTACTTATACTAAACTATTTCAATTAATTAAAGAAAAATACAATTTAAAAGGACAAATTAAATCTGTAAGTAATGTCGCTTGTGAATATATAATTACATCTGATAAGGATTTTTTTGATAATATTGGCATAGAAGAAACAAAAAGATTTTTTAAGTCTGCATATTCTTTTGTCTGTAATTAGAAGCAAGAAAACTTATCTTTAAGAAAAAGAATAACAAAACTTAAAAATTATATAAAAAATATATTTCACATTTTGCAAACCTGTTTTAATATTCCTAAAAAAACTTTTCTAAATCTTTTATCTAATCATGAAAAATATATTAAATAATAAATACAATTTATATATATGTTTATTTTCGACAATATAGTATTGCCTTTTACTATGTGATTTTATTATAGAATAATATAAAATTTATTAGGAGTTTATGTGTTATGAGTGGTAGTAAAAAGTTAAATAATAAATCAAATGTAATTTCTGAAAATTTTAAAAGATTTAGACAAGAAAGTGGATATTCACAAAGCAAATTATGTGAAAAATTAGAATTAATGGGACTACAATTATATAAAGCTGATATTTATTCAATAGAACATAATAAACGCTCTGTAAAAGATTTTGAACTATTAGCTTTTTCTATTGTATTTAATAAACCTCTTACAGAATTTTTCAAAGGTGTTAAAGATTTTGAATAATGATAAGAAAAATATATTATAAAAACTGAAACTATTTATTTGAATGTAGTTAATACAAAATTAGCTACATTCATTTTTTATTTTTAAACCATCTATTACCCCTATTTTATATGCAATATATTTTTCTTCTTCTACATATATATTTTTTGCCTTTTCTAATTTTTTATCAATACTTTTCTTACATAAACTTAAAGATAAAAAACTTTTACCTTTCTCCATATTTTCAAGATATTTTAAATAAACTTTCTTTCTATTTTTTATATCTAATTTAATATCTTCTAATTTATTATACTTATCTAAAATATCTAATATATCAATAAATTGAGCTATCATAAAAATTTCATTATCATTTAATTCTTTTTTAATATTATTATCCATTTTCTTCAACTCCAACTTTTTTTATAAATTTTATCATTTTTATAATATTTTGGCAAGACTTTCTTGCCGTTTTATGTTATAATATTTTTGAAAATTTAATTTTTAATATTACTATTGGAGGTTTTAAGTTGAGTAAATTATATAATACATATCTTGAATTAAAGAAACAAGATGAAGAAATAATATATTTATTTAAAAGTGGTATATTTTTTATTGCACTTGATAATGATGCTTATACTTTATCTAAATTTTTTCATTTTAAAATAGCAAATTTAACTGATAATGTTGTAAAATGTGGATTTCCTTGTGCTAGTTTTAATAAATATTCTAAATTATTTTTATTACATCATTTAAAAATAAAAATAATAGAACTAGATAATAAAGTTGTATATCAATTTAAAGACTATGTACTAAATATAAAAATAACAGAACTATTAAATGATATAAAATCTATCGATATCAACACATTATCTATTCAAGAAGCCTATCAGTTTATAGAAAATCTAAAAAACAAAGTAAATAAAATTAATAATGAGGATATTATCTAATGAAAAGAAAAGGATATTTATATCAAAATTTGTACAAATTTGAAAATATACAAAATGCTTTTAATGAAGTATGTAAAAATACAAAAAACAAGAAAAAAGTTGCTAGATTTAAGGAATATAAATGTATATATATTTCAAGAATATATAACATATTACAAACAAAAACATATAAACCTGGTCCATATAATGTATTTACAATATATGAACCAAAGAAAAGAAGAATTGTAAGCCAAAACATGCAAGATAAAGTTATAAATCATTTAGTGGCAAGACATATACTTTATCCTGCACTTCTTCCTTGTCTTTTAGATGTAAATGTTGCAAGTAGAAAAGGATTAGGTACAAGTAAAGGCATTAGATTAACCATGAATTTTCATAGAATTTGTAAAGTAAAATATAAAACTTACTATATATTAAAATGTGATATTAGTAAATTCTTTGCAAGTATAAATCATGATATTTTAAAAGAAAAATTAAGAAAAAGAATTAAAGATAAAGATGCTTTAAAAATTGTTTTTGATATTATTGATATTGAAGAAAATGGACTTTCAATTGGTGCAATGACAAGTCAAATCCTTGCCATATTTTATTTAAATGACACGGATCACTTTATTAAAGAAACATTGAAAATTAAATACTTTTTAAGGTATCAAGATGATTTTTTGCTGTTTCATCCTTCAAAACAATATTTAAAATATTGTTTAAATGAACTAGAAAAGTTTTTAGAAAAGGAAAAATTAACATTAAACAAAAAGACTAGAATTTACAAAAGTACAAATAAATTTATCTTTCTAGGTAGAAAACCTAATGGGAATTATGCTAAATTTAGAGATGTTAGAAGAAAGATTAAAAAGAGAATTTATTTATACAGAACAGGACAAATACAGCTCTCTGGTCTTATTAGCTCTATTATATGTTATAAACACTTATGTAAAAAAGGTAGTAACTACTAATCTAATTACTACCTTAAAAATAGTTATAAAATATACTCCCTTTCGAATACTAATACCTACTAACAAATATATTTATCTATTTTTACTTTATACTTAAAAATTTTAAGTAATGGACATAGTTTGTTTCTATATTATCTCTTATACAATCATTAATTGTATAACCACAGTGTATAGAAGCTACTGGGCGAAAACCATTCGTATTACTGTTGTTGTTCGTGTTACCGTTAGAATTGACATTGCACAAGTTGTTGTTGTTCAAGTTACCAGAAGTGTTAACATTGCGTACATTGAAATTACTGTTGTTAGAGTTAGAGTTGACATTACGAGAGGCTAACCTTTAACAACTATGCCCTTTTTATTTTATACTTTTTATCCAACCATTTGTATACTTGATTATATCTTCAATTCTATTGCCTAATTTAATATATTTTTTATTATTTATTATCATCTTGTCATAACATAAATTTAGTAAAAAATCTAAAATCTTAATCTTTGCAATTACTTTTTCTAAAAGTCCTTTTTTGTTTTCTACATTACTTGTAGTATTTGCTTCATAACATAATTCTAATAAATCATAACTATTAGTTCTTATCCTATTTTTTAATTCTATATCTTTTTTTGAAAAATTACTTAATTCTTTATCTATTGCAATTATTAAATTTCTAATAAAATTAATTACTTGGAACTTTTCTTCTTTCATTTATTATTTCTTCCATTTTACTTATTATTTCTTTAAAACTTTCATTTCCGATATTCTCTATTAAAAAATTATTTATTTTATCTATTCTTATTTTACAATTTATATATTTTCTAGCTTTCTCAAAATATTTAGAATATGTATTTAAGTTCTTATTATCATATATTTCTTCTACTTCATAATTATTTCTTCTATCTAATATTAAATAATTTATTTTATTATCTTCTAATTTTGCAATTACTTTATTTATACTACTTTCTGGAAATCCACACATATGTACCTCTTCTACTTTTTTTAATTTGTATTCAAATAAATATGAAACTATATATGCATCTTTTCCATAAACCTGGTAAAACTTTCCTATTTTTACAAAAACTATTTCTTCCTTATGTACTTGTTTTACTACTTCTATTACATTTTTTATTCCCATTCTATCTCCTTTTTCCACAGCCTGCTCGGGAAGACACTAAGCCTTCCACGAGCACTTTCTATTATTCTACTCTATTACATATGGATTTTCACTATTTCCATCTCCACTGCTGATTACGACATCAGATGTTAGAAGAAAAACTGGGCGAAAACCATACGCAAAACTGTAGTAGTCCGCGTAACCGTCAGAACTGACATCGCACAAGGAGTTGCCGTTCAAGCTACCAGAAGTGCCAACATTGCGCACACTGAAATAACTGTAGTAAGAGTTAGAGTTGACATTACGAGAGGCTAACCATGTGTATCCTGATGTTGCATTTAATCCTAAAGCTTTTAGTTGATCTACATCTTCTTTATAATTTGTATCTGCTACTTTAAATTTTCCATTCCAGCTATATGTTTCTAAATAATCATATGTTCCCGTATACATACCAGAAGTATCTTCTTGAAATTTTCCGTTTTCTAATGTTGCTATACTTCCTAAGCTCCTTGCATCTTTTGCTATTCCTTTTTCATCCATGTATTCGCTTGCTCTTTCATTTAAATTGTTTACCACATTATTATATGATGTTGCTGCTTTTTTGAAATTATCACTTAATGTTAAACTTCCGTCATAAAAAAAGTCGTTTACTGTTACTTTGTCATCTCCATATCCTAATGTTACACTTGGAACTACTCCATTATCTGCTGTTATTATTTGTAATCCGTGTGTTTCGTCATTATAAAGCACTCTACAAAGCATATTATTATACATTACATATGGGCTTTTATCTTTTGCTTCCTCTCCATCTGGATTTACTTTTAATACTTCTCCTGCTGTTTTTGATGTTTCTTCTCCACTTAAACTTGTTATATATAATTCTTCATATGATACTTCATATCCACTTGGTGTTGTTATACCTGTTTCTGTAAAACCTTTGTAATATTTATTTTCATTGTTTTGATTTGCTGCTTCTAATATTTCTTGGACTTTTTCTGGTGTATTTACTGTTGAATCTTCTCCATTTTCTAATTTTTCTGCTATCCAATTCGCTATATCTAATTGTGCTTGTTCTTTTACTGATGCTTTTTCTGTTTGTTCTTTTGCATCATTTGCTCTTGTTAATATTCCATTCTCACCTGTTAATGTTGCAATACTTACTCCTGCTAATATCAAAAGGACAATAATTGTAATGACAAGGGCTATTAATGTTATTCCTCCTTCTTCCTTTCTCCTTTGTTTTAATGGTGTTTTTTCTCTTTGTTTTTCCATTAATTTGTTCCTCCTTTGTTTTTATTACTTACTTTTCTATTTTATGTATTTTGTTTATACATACTTTACTATTTTATATCATATTACTTCATATTTTTTCAATACTTTTTATATTTTTTATTCATTTTTATTCTTTTTTTTACTTATTTATATGTTCTTTATTATATTTCTCAGAAAATTTAGTTTTATTCATTGTTTTAATTGTTTTTAAGTTTGCGTGTATTGTTTGTACACATTGTAGCATAAAAATTATTATAAAATCAATAAAAATTGTAAAATTTTTTTATTTTATTTTTTCATAATTGATTTTTTGTTGATTTTTGGAGGTTTTCTGTATGAAAAAATTTAATGATAACCGTAATGTTATTGGTAATTTAATTAAAGAATATAGAGAGAAAAAACACTATTCTAAAATGGAATTATCTCGTAAATTAGAATTATTAGGTATTGAACTTGATAGATTTGAATTATATAAAATTGAAACTTGTAAAAAAAGTGTTAAAGATTTTGAATTAATTGCTTTATGTGTTGTTTTAGATATTGATTTTGATGAATTAAAAAAATTAATTGAAAATTATTAAATCACACATTTTTTTGATGTGTGATTTATTTTTTTATCTACTTTTTCCCTTAAAGGTTTTATATGTTTTATTTCTTCTTATAGGGAAATTTCTGGAATATATAGCATAGCTGTATTCCTAAATTTAATTAGCTACTACCAGATAGTAATTTGGTAGTAGTTATTTTTTATTATAGTTATATCTAACTGTGTTTCATATAAATCAACAAATATATGAATTTTGATTAATTCTCTTAAATTTTGTTAATTATTTCAAAAATTCATTTCTAATTTGTTTCATCTTATGAGATTTTTACTATCTTTTAGTTTATCTCTCTGCCTTTTTTATTTTTTGTCTCATTTAGTGATACACTATATCTTTTTGACCTTGTTTTTGTAACATGCTAACATATTATTAACAAATTGAATTGGAGGAATTAAAATGTTAGAAAAAAATACTATTAATTCAAACACTACAAAAGAAATAGATATATTTTTAGATTGTACTTTTTCTAAATTGGGTTTAAATTATGCTAATTTAGGTATCAAATATTTAAAAGAAGTTATAAAGATTGCATATTTTAATAATTCAAATGACTTAAAATACAAAGAATTATGTGATATAGCAAGTAAATCATTAAATATATCTATTACAAATCTTACAAGTAATATTTATAACTCTATAAACTCTATAAATGTTAATCTTGCTAAAAGAAATTTTAAAGATATTTTTAATATTGATTTTGATTATTTTTATATATCACCAGCTTTAACATATAATGATATTGATTTAAAAAACCAAAGAATACATATAAACAAAACATTAACTAAGAATAAGGAAAATAAAACTATAATGGGTAATTCTACTAAAACATATGCAGGTATAAGAGAAGTCCCTGTTCCTAACTCTTTATATCCCCATTTAGTAGAACAAATGAGAATATCAAGGGAATTTAAAAATAATCCCGAAAAACTTTTATTTAAATCTAATAAAAATAACTATATAGAAACCCAAGATGTTAATCGAGCTTTAAAATTAGTATTAAAATATAATTGGGGTATTAATGATATTACAACTCATAATCTGCGTCATACATATGGAACACGCTGTATTGAAGCTGGAATGCAACCTGTTGTATTACAAAGGTTGCTTGGACATACAGATATTAGCACTACTCTTAATACATATACAGATGTATTAAGTGAATTTAAAAAAGAAGAAATTGAAAAATTAAATGATTATTATTTACAGAAAGATTTATTACCTGAGAAAAATAATTCTGATGAAATGCAAAGATAACTCAAAAATCAAAATTGGGAGTAATTTTGTAAAAACGTTGGGAGTGATTGGGAGTGATTTTTTAAAATGTTGGGAGTTTATATGCGAGTAAATACTGAAAAATGATAAAAAATATTGAGAATTATTAAAAAATGCTAAAAAATATCATCCTCTAACCCCCTCTACTTTTCAGTATTTCTCAGCATCTTTCAAAAATTTAAAAAATCAGTAAATTTCAAAAATTCACTGATTTATGGTGACCCCTACGGGAATCGAACCCATGATTCCACCTTGAGAGGGTGGCGTCTTAACCGCTTGACCAAGGGGCCTTATTAATACTTAATATTTATATCATTTTTTTTGCCATTCGTCAACCGTTTTAAGATTTCTTTTATTCTTTTATTTTGATTAGTTAAATATAAATAACCAATTAGTGCCTCAAAAGCAGTAGCATGCATATATTCTTGAACATTAGAATTTTTAGGTAAATGATGATTTTCTGCATTTCTTCCTCTTCTAACTATATCTTTTTCTTCAGCAGTTAATTCATCATATATTTTTTGTAATAATTCAGCTTGTGCTTTTGCTTTAACATATTTTATTGCTTCTATATGTAATTTATGAGGTTTTAAATTTGTTTCATTAATTAATTTTGTCCTGATATATAATTCATAAACACAATCTCCTACATATGCCCAAGTTAATGGTGATAACAAATTTACTTCTTCTGTAGATTTTTTTATTTCAAATAATTCTTCCATTTTTATACCTTCTTTTTTTCAATTGTAATTCTACCTAACTTTCCATTCTTAAATTCATCTAATAAAATTTTAGCTGTTTTTTCATCATCAATATTTCCACCTGATATTATACAACCACGTTTTTTTCCGATTTCTTGCATTACTTCATAAATGTTAATATTTTCTGCTTGTTCTTGTCCTAATATTTGTTCAATATATTTTTCATCTAATTTATATCGCTCACATAACAGTTTTCTTTCATTTTTTAATAAGAATTTTGTTAACTCATAAGCTATTTCAATTCTTTGTAACACATCTTCTTTAATTGTACCTGTAAATGCTAAGTGTAATGCAACTTCTTCACTTTCAAACTTTGGCCATAATACACCTGGCGTATCTAATAACTCGATATTTTCATTAATCCTTATCCATTGTTTTTGCTTTGTTACTCCTGGTTTATTTCCTACTCCGGCTGTGACTTTTTTTGATATTCGATTTATAAATGATGATTTACCTACATTGGGGATTCCTAATATCATTGCTCTTATTTTTCTACCAATTCTTCCTTTTTCAGCTTGTACTTTTAATTCTTTACTCATTATTTGTTCGACTTTTTTTATGCAATCCTGTATACCCTTTCCTGAATTTGAATCTGTTAGTACTGCTGGTATTCCTTGTTCCTCAAAATATTTTATCCATTTTTTGTTTTCAACATCATTTGCCAAATCAGCTTTATTTAATACTACTAATTTTTTCTTATTCTTTGTTATTTGCGCTATATCTGGATTCTGGCTTGATATAGGTATACGTGCATCTAACAATTCAATTACTATATCTACTAATTTTAAATCTTCTGATATTTGCCTTCTTGTTTTTGCCATATGCCCTGGATACCAGTTAATGTTCATCCTATTTTCGTTAGTTTCATTTTTATTCATCGAAATCACTTCCTGTTTTTTATTATACAAAATGTTTCCTCGCAAGGACAATGTCGCATGAGAAACGTCCCCAATGCGACATTACAATGTTCTATAATTATTCTTATCTGCTCTTTCATCTAACTGTCTGTCAAATTTTTCGTTTGCATAAAACCAGTCTGTTTTCTTATCTTTTGGATGTGCTTTTCTATTTTTATCTAATAGTAAATCTAATAATACTGCTATTGGTAAAGCCACACCTAATAATGATATAAACATATTCATATATAATGTTATATCTATTATGCTATCTCCTTGATTAAATAGTGTTGTAATTCCTGACATTAAATTTGTTCCAAAATATAATCCATATGCTACTAAATATATTAAAGCACCAACTATCTTTCTTTTTACAATTAATATCATACATACCAAAACTACAAATAACAATATTATTTCCATTTGCTGATTAAATGGCGCAATTCCTCCTAAGTCTTGCCCAATCTCATGCATAAATGCCACTATCATTCTAAATACCCAAAACATAGCAACAAACATTACTAATAATATAGTTGAAAACTTTTTCATTTGTTATCCACCTCTTATTTTCAACGACTAGTCTACAAAGTCAAAATCATCTTTAAATTTTTCTTTAAATATTTCAAATACTTTATTTAAAGTATCCTCATCTTCGATACTAACATAACTTTCTTCATCTAAATCATCATCAGTATCCTCTACTTTCAATATTACTACTTCTCCTTCTTCTTCCTCTCCTTCTTCTGTAACTGGTAATAACACAACATATTCTTCATCATCTAAATCTATTAAATCTAAAAATTCAAATTTAACTTCATTTCCTTCCTCATCATTTAATATTATTATATTATCTAATTCCTCTCCATCAAAATTCTCTTCCATACTTAATTCTCCTTTCATTTTTTTTAATTTTAATATTTATTAATTTAAATTATAATAACTTAATTTATTACTTTTTAAAATAATTTTATTTAATTGCTAGATATTATATTTAAAAATTTTTGCAGTACTGCGTAGCGACCAAACGAGCCTGTTAAGGCGAGTGCGATTGGAGCAACTTTCTTTCTATCAAAAGAAAAATTTTATTTTTCTTTTGATAATTAGTTGTTGCGACAACAAAGTACAAAAAAATCTTTAAATATAATATCTAGCATCATGCTTATTTTTTATTCATGTACGTCTCTAAAATATAAACAGCAGAAATTGTATCAACTAAATCCTTTTTTTTATGCTTGTCCACATCCAAAAAATTCATAGTTCTATGTGCTTCAACTGTTGTCAATCTTTCATCCACAGTTTCAATTTTTATTTTATTATACTTACATTTCAATTTATGAACAAACTCTCCGAGTTGCCTTTGCCCTTTCAGAAATATCACCATTCATATGTAATGGCATTCCTACTACAATCGTTTCCACTTCATTATTATATCTTTCTAATATTTCATCCAGTTTTTTTAAAACAATTTTATCAGAACCTTTTCTTTGTATTGTTTCTAAACCTTGTGCTGTTATATTTAAAGCATCTGTTATTGCAATTCCAACTCTAGCTTCTCCATAATCTATTCCTAATATTCTCATATTAATCTTCTAGTCCTATATAATTTTTTACCATTTTTTCTAAAAGTTCATCTCTTTCAATAGTTCTTATTTTATTTCTTGCATCATTATAACTCGTTATATATGTTGGATCTCCTGACAATATATATCCCACAATTTGATTAATTGGATTATATCCTTTTTCAACTAATGCTTCATATACTTCTTTTAATATTTCTTTAGATTTTGTATTTTCTTCTCTTTCTACTTTAAAGCTCATTGTTTTATCAAATTCCATATTATATACCTCCTTTTTAAATATTTGTTATATCACTTTCATTTGCTGGTGCATTATCAAGATATTCTTCTAATCTTTTTAAAACTTCTTCTAATGCTGTTCCTTTATAATATGAAGATATTACTATATTGATTTTTGGTATAGCAATTTCTGAATTTCCCTGAGTTTTCTTATTTCTTTTAGTAACATCTAAGTTCAATTCTTCAACTTCTTGTTCTGTTAATTCTATTTTCATTGTTTCGATTTTTTCTTTTATTTCGTTTAAAAAATCTGCTACACTATTTGATTCTACTCCTGAAAATGCAATTACAAATTTTGGTCCCATATATCTAACAAATACATATTCATTTGACAAATTTTCTTTTACATATCTACTTATCTCAGTAATTACTTTATTTCCAAGCTCCCTACAATATTTCTTATTTATTTCTTGAATATTTATTATTTTGAACATACATATTGTAGAAATTGTGTACTGATCTATTATTTTCTTTCCCTCTCCATATAAATATTCTTCTGAATATAAGCCCGTAAATAAGTCTTTTCTTACTATTGATTCTAGAGTCTTTTGGTGTACTACTGTTTTTAATACTGATACTATATTTTCTTTTATAACTTCTAAAACCGTTGTATCTACATTGTCAAAATCATGTGGTGTTCCACTTTCAATAATCCAATACCCAATATATACATTATCTATATATAATGGAAAGAAGATTGCAGATTTTGCTCTTCCAAATTCTGCTTCTTGATATGGTAATCTTTCATTTTCATTATTTACTGTAACATATTTTGGTGTTGCTGTTTCTATACTATCTTTAAACATATCAACACTTTGCAAATTTTTCATAGCTTCCCAGTGTTTTGGATCAACATTTGATGCTTTTACTTGATATTCTGCTCCGTCAAATACAACAATAGTAGAATATTTAATTTCATATCGTTCAATTAAAATTTCATTAATTTTTCTGATTTTTTCATCTACTGTAGAAGTTTCTCCAATTGCATTCATAAAGTCTTGCACAACATACAAATTTGTTATTTTTTGATTCATGTTTTTAAATTTTTGTATTTTTTTGTGTATTGTTACATTATATACTATTAGTCCAATCACTATTAAAACTAATATTACTACTACTGCTATTATCACGACTATTTTACCTCCTCAGGTTCTTTATTATTTAATATCTTCTTTTCATCTGATCTAAAGTATTATTCATATTTGGTGAAAAAACATTATTTCCAGTATTTACTGAAGGTGGTTGATAAGCTACTTTTCTATTATTAACTACTGGATATATCATATTTCCAAGTTCTTTTAATGTTTGCATAAATACTTTAGAATATCCTTTTAAAGAAATATTACACTCTATAACACTTTGTAAATATTGAACATAAACCTCTTCATCTAATGGTATAGATACATATTTTATTAAACTTCTATCAAATAACTCTGTCATAAAAGACATTGCTGGATCATTATAGTATGCCATTCCACCAATAATTGTCTTATCTGAAACACCTCTTATTCTTACGGTTTTGTTTAAAATTATTCTCAACTTTTTCTCATCTAGAATATTTTTAGCTTTTAATTCTCTTAAGAAGGCTGTTAGTGGTTGTATTGTTAGTATATCATATGTTTGCACTAAATATGTTTCTTGTGATTGCTTAAAATATCCTACTGGTGAGTCAAAATCTGTATCTATTAATATTAAAGAATATGTTTTTAATAATGTTTCTAATATTTCATCAACTTGATATATATCTTCATTTTCATCTGGTAAAGAAGTATAAACTGTTAAATTTTTGTTTACTACTATTCCATTTGTAATTCCTTGTGTTAAACCAGTTATGCTTTTAGCTGCAGTTAATCTTAATTCTTCTTCATTTTTTGTGTAAATATAATATGAATTTCTATTTTTAGTTGTATCTAATATAGCTGTATTTACTCCAATTGATGACATCAATTCTGCTATATTATTAACCATAAATGATGTTCCATTTTTGCTTGTTCCAACAAATGTAACAATTTTTTTATCAGGTGTTAATAAACTTGATAAATCTTTTGTACTTTCATATTGATTACTTCTTTGTGGTTGCCCACTAACATTGTTTGTAGTTGTATTATAATTATTATAGCTATCGTTGTAATTGTTATAATTTGTTACAGAATTTGTTGGTTGATATTGTGAATAATTTTGAGTCTGATTAATTATATTTAAATCACTCTCATCTTTATCATCAAATCCTGGTAATACCGCATCCTCATTATTATCCTGCACATCATCAAATCCTGGCAATACTGTATCATCATTATTTTCTTGTACTTTGTCAAATCCTGGTAATACTGTATCATCATTACTTTCTTGTACTTCGTCAAATCCTGGCAATACTGTATTATCGTTACTTTCTTGTGCATCATCAAATCCTGGTAATACCGTATCATCATTCTCTATATTTTCAATTTTAGTTTCAACTTCTTCTGGAAGTGGATTTTTTCTTGGTCTTCCTCTTTTTTTCTTTACAGGTGGCTCAGTATTTGTTACAACAGGATTTTTTCTTGGTCTTCCTCTACCTCTTTTTACTGGTTGTACTACCTCTGGTTCTTCTATCTTTTCTGGTTCTTGTACAACACTTGGTATTTCTATAACTTCCTCTTTTGGTTCTTCCACATCATTAAAATCAGATAAATTTAATGTATTAACATTATCATTCTGTATTGATTCAGAAGGATTTTCTAAATCAGAATTTCTTCTTTCCTCAATTGCATCATTATTTGTCGTTTCTTCTGGTTTACGGCGAGACAATTTCTTTGTTCCTGCCATATTTACAGAAGATGGTATTACTACTGGTTTTGACATTATAACTTCTCTATTTTTTGGTTTTAATAAAGTTTCACTTGGTCCTTCTTTTTGTTCTTTTTTAGTCTGTCTTAAATTTTTAGATACACTACTATTAAATGACATTATCTGTTGATATTTAGGTGATTGTTCCTCTAATACAGCTCTAACATTTAAAGGTAAAAATTTAGAAATAATTCTTAATTGTGTATCATTATATTGTGCAGCAATATTATTAAAACTATCTACATATCTATCTTCATTTTTTCCTAATCTTTTATAATGTGCTATTATATTTTGTATTTCCATTTCGCTGACATCGTTTTCATTTTCAGCTTGATAATTTACTTCTTCTGAATCGATTTGATAATATGCTTTAGCTTCTTTTTTTCCACGAGGTCTATTTATCAAACGGCAAACTTCATCAACACTTCTATCATTTCCTATTATAGCATTATACACTCCAATACCAAATAGCTTCACTAATATTTGCTCTGATTTTGTTCTTCTATCTGCACAAATCAAAATAATTGGTATATCATTTCCTTTTACATTTGATGCTTCATCACTAATACCATCTAGTTTTTCAAATATAAATTTATCAATTTGATCATATTGTGTATGTGTAAAAGCCTCCAAATCTTCACTTATTACAATTCTATCATAAGTTTTATCCTTCTGTAATTCTTTCAATATTGCATTAAAGTAATAAACATTTTTATATGATATTATCTGTTTATATTGTTTTTGATATTTCTTTACAATAGATTCTGATATTTCTTCATTACTTACAGCAAATAAGACTTTCATTTGTTACCCCCTTCCAAATTTTACGAACACTGCAAATGCAAGTGGTAATATTTGGCATATAATTAAAATTGTTACAAAGGTTACAATCAGTGCCATACCTTTTTCCAATGTATCTAACTTTCTAACACCTATTACATATTGATGTATTGCTCCAATTGCAATTCCTAAAAAACATAATGGAATACTATAAATACGCACTAAATTTAATATGTAAGCTACTGTTCCATATACATCTGAACCATACTTTTCTTTATAGTCCTCTAATGAATTGGCTACATTTTCTTTTAATTCCACTAATTGACTTTCTGTTTCCTCATCAATCGCTCTATCTGTAGTTTCATTTTCTATTACTGCATTATTTCCTTCTGCTGCATATGTCATATTTGCTCCAAATACTGAAATAATTAGCAGTACTATCATAATTGTAGCTATCAAATATTTCTTCATTTCCAATTTCATTCCTTTCTAAGTTTTTAACAAATCCTGTTTTTACTTGGTAAATATTACTATTCTTTATTCTTGCTATTATATCATACAATAAATAATAAAAAATAGCAAGAATTTTTTACAATTTATTATATAAATATTTCATAGTTGTATATACACTATTTGCCCAATTTTTATCTGTTGCATATTTTTTATTAATTCCACTTAATGTTGGTCCATTATAGTATTTTCCAGATGCTGTTTCCCCACTATATATGCTTGTACCTGCTGGATTTAAATAATACTTAACAAATACTCTTGCTATAAGATCTATACATTCTGAATAATCTGAAAATGTATATGCTCCATTATATGGATTAGAATCATATGCGCCATACCCAAATAAATTATATTTTTCTTGAGCAATTTTTGATGTTCCCCAGGCACTTTCATGTATTCCTACTGCTGCTACAAATACTCCATTTATATTATATTCTTTTTCAATATAATAAAAATATTCAGCATTTTGTTCAAATATCTTATTTTTATCTTTACTATCAGACAATATAGTTTTAAACTGTTCTAACGTTAATCCACTAGGTTTATTTAATGCCATTCCAAAACTTAGAGTTGATAACAATTCCGATTTACTTTTTTGACTTGTAAAAGTATTTATATTTGAAGAATTCTTTTCTGCTTCTTCTTGGGCATAATTTCTATAAGTTGTAGCCTCTTTCTTTACATATCCAATTGTAGTACCTGACCTAATTCTATACCATTCACCTTGAATTTCTAAAACCTTTAATTCATCGTTTTGAGATAATGTAGCAACTTTTTGTGACTCTTCACTTGGCTCTACCATAACAGATAGCCTATCAGATGTAACATATACTGTGTCTCCTACTTTTACCTCATAATTACTTGCTCTTCCGTGTGCCAGTTCCAACTTCTACAATTTTATTAACAGCTGCTTTAGTAATTTTTGCAGAAACTTGTTCTTCACTTATTAGCGCGTCATTTTCATATGTCTTTTTTGTTGTAATTTGTTGTTTTCCTTTTCTTCCTTCTTGCGTTACTTGTAACGTGCCTTTTGGAAGACTTGCATTGTTTTTATATTTCGTTATAAATTCTAATTCTACTTCTTCTACTGTATATTCTTCTTTTATTGCTTCTTTACTATTATTTTGTATGTATGAATCTATATCTATTTTCTCTGCTTCGCTTAATTCTAAATCATTGACAGGAGAACTTACTTCTGTTGCATAAACTACACTTTCTCCGAAATAATAGTGATAAAAAATGATTATATAGAATATACTAATAACAGCTATTGAAAAAATAATTATGTTTTTTAAAGTAAAAAATATGTACTTCTTTTTCTTATCTTTTGCTTTCATTATAATCACCTAACACTATTTTACCTTTTCATTGTTTTTTTGTCAATTTACTTTTCTGCTTTTTTTAAGTTTTGTTCTTGGTAAATTTTGTTTATTTTCATTTTTGAAAATTTATTCTTATATTGTATATAACATTTAAATTTTGTATTGATTTTATTCGATTTTTATAATATTATAGCTATATATAATTGTTCATTTAGGAGGAAATAAAATTATTTATGAATAAAAATAATAAAAAAATAAAAGAAAAAAATACAAAAGCTAAAAACATACATAATAAAGGAAATATCAATAAAACTATTGATAATAAGAAAAAAGTGTTAAGTATCATCACTTTAGTTCTATTTATATTAGTAGTGTTTTTAGCATTTTTAGTACTTTCAAAAATAGTATTAAAAACTAATTTTGAAAAATCAATTTTACCATTTGCAAATAAGAATAGTGAAACTATTTTTAACATTAATCAAATTGTTTTGTTTAGTAATTGTGATGCAAAAAACAAAAATATTTCAACTACAAATTATACTTTAGAAAATATTTATCAATATACTGATATTGCGTTTTTTATAGATTCACCTCAAGAAGAAAAAACTTCTAAAAACACACTAAAAGATGTTACAATTGAAAATATTAATTTTTCAACACCTCCATCAATGGGAGAACCTGCACTTTATTTTAAAAGTATCACTAACTTTGCCAAAAGTGAATTAAATGACGAAAACAAAATTCAGGATAAATTAGATTTTTCTATAACTTCAGAAGATTCGACAGATTTATCTACTCCTGTTTTATATAATAATTTAGCAAATCCTATTACACTTAGTTATATTAATTCTAATATAAAAACTGATTATACAATTACTGATACTTCAACACCTATTACTTATGATGGTACTCTTTTAAGTAGATGTGCTGTTCCTTTAGATGATATCAGCTGTAGTTTTTCTTTTGATGTTTTTGTTATAAATAATCAAGATGAGAAGTATAAATGTACAGTGTTTATTGATGTTCCATTGTCTTCAGATGAAGGTTCTATCGATAGTAATGGTAATGTTACTTTAAAGAAAAATGTAAATTTTAAATTTTTTAGAATTGAGTAAAGAATTAATTATTAAATTTTATGAAATTACGAATGCGAATGTAAGGATAATACAAATTATTTAATTATAAAATAGGAGAATCTCAAACTTGCTTTGAGAGGTGCCTGCTTTATAATTTTAAAATTTGTTTATCCTGAAATGTTAGCCGAGTAATGAATAAAATTTAATAATTAATTCTTTGCAAGATAATAAAAAGTATAAAAAGAAAAAAGGAAGGATGGATTTTATATGAAAAAGGATGTACCAGTTGCAGAGCAATTAAAGAAAAAATATCATAAAACAGAAGAAGTTACTAATTTTAAGGACATGTTATATCGTTCTGGAGATATCTATCGTTCTAGGACTGCTTTTAGAAGAAAAGATAAAGAAGGTAAAATTTATTCAGTTACATATGCTGAGTTTAAAAATGATGTTGTGGCTTTAGGGACAAGTCTAATTGAAAAAGGATTTTTAAATAAACGAATTGCAGTTATAGGAAAAAATACTTATGAATGGTGTGTTTCATATTTAGCTGCATCTATTGTTGGAATTGTTGTTCCTATTGATAAAGAATTGCAACCTCATGATGTAATTAATTTTATGAATGTTTCACAAGCTGTTTGTATTTTAGGTGATTCAAAAAATCTAGATAGTATTTTAGATAATATTGAAAAAGTTGAAAATCCTGATACAATCTTTGTTCCTTTTGATTCAAAAAAGGATATAAAAAATTCATATATAAATTTATTAAATGCTGGCAAAAAATTATATGAAGATGGTAATCATTCTTTTGATGATATAAAAGTAAATCCTGATGAATTACGTATTTTGCTATTCACATCTGGTACAACAGGTAGTGCAAAAGGAGTTTGTCTATCTCAAAGAAATATTTGCTCAAATATCTTATCAACTTATGGAATTGTAAAAGTTAAAAGAAGTGACTTATTCTTCTCTGTTTTACCCTTACATCACACATATGAATGTACTTTAGGATTTTTATTACCAATATATAGTGGTGCAAGTATTGCTCATTGTGAAGGTTTAAGACACATTGTACAAAATATGCAAGAATTTCACCCTTCTGTTATTTTGTGTGTTCCTCTATTGTTAGAGAATGTTCACAAAAACATTATTAAAAATATGAATAAATCTTTACCAGAAAAATATAGAAAAGAAGATGGAAATCCTTTTATGCGGTTTGCCTTCAATCATGAAAACAATTGTTAGAAATAAAGTAAAAAATACTTTAGGTGGAAGATTAAGAGTATTTATTGTAGGTGCTGCTGCTATGAATCCAAATATTATTGCTGATTTTAAAAATTTACATTTAAAAACTTTGCAAGGATATGGTTTAACTGAATGTTCACCATTAGTTGCTGGAAATACTGATTATTTTCAAAAAGATGACGCAGCTGGACTTCCTATTCCAAATGTAGAATATAAAATAGATAATCCAAATGATGAAGGTGTCGGAGAAATTATTGTTAAAGGTCCTAATGTTATGCTTGGTTATTATGAAGATGAAGAAAAAACTAAACAAACTATTGTTGATGGTTGGTTTCATACAGGTGACTTAGGAAGAATTGATGAAAATGGTTATTTATATATTACTGGCAGATGTAAAAGTGTTATCGTAACTAAAAATGGAAAAAATATTTATCCGGAAGAGGTTGAATATTATTTGAATGATAATCCTCTTATTTCTGAATCAGTTGTTCTAGGTATCCACAAAGATGATGATGATGAAACATATGTTAATGCTCAGATTTATCCTAATATTGAGGCAATTACAGAGTATTTAAAAGGTAGTGTTCCTACTAAAGAAGAAATTTGGAAACTTATTTCTGATGTTGTTTCTAGTGTTAATAAAAAGTTGCCTAATTACAAACATATTAAGAGTTTTGGTATTAGGGATAAGGAGTTTGAAAAGACTACTACTCAAAAAATTAAGAGGTATGGAGATAATATGAAGGTTGATGGAAAGCAATAATTAAAACTGCTTGCGAAAATTTATTAATTATATTTAAAATTACATATTTATCACTTATTTTAGATAATTTTTTAAAAAGTCATAAAAAACTGAGGTAGAAAACTATTGACATTGAGCCAGAATTGTTTATAGGCAACAAAAAAATCAACCAGATTTTATTTTCTGATTGACATTTGTATTTATCTGCTTCTATTAGTTCGAACAGAAACGTCATTGGTGCGGATGAAGGGACTCGAACCCCCACGCCGTTGGCACTGGTTCCTAAGACCAGCGCGTCTACCAGTTCCGCCACATCCGCATATTTACTTGACAAGATTTATTTTAGCACATTTAAAGTTTTCCTGTCAAGCAATTTTTCATATTTTTCACATTAATCTCGTTTTTTTAATCTATTTCACAAAATAGATTATTAAACCACCAACTATTGCAACAATAAAACCTAATATCTTCAATCCACTTGTTGCCTCATTTTGATCACCAAAGCCAAAAAACTTTTTTGTCAAGATTCTAGCATCATAAATCATTATTATACCTAATAATACAATTAAAATCCCTATCAAAATTCCTATTGCTTGTAACATTTTATCAACATCCTTTTATTTTATCTATTCTAATAATACTATCTCACTAGTCAAAAGTCAAGCAAATTAATAAGTATTTTGTTAGTATTTAAAACTCTTATGATGCTTTTTTGTTTCTCAATTCAATTGCATATCTCATACTAATCTCATTAACCTCTCCAGAAGAAATACGAGCAATTTCTTCTATTACTTCATTTTCTTCTAATAACTTTATTTTAGTTTTTGTTCTATCTACTGTTGTTTCTTTGCTAATAAAATAATTATAATCTGCCATTGCTGCAATATTTGGTAAATGAGATATACACATTACTTGATGTTTCTTTGATATTGATTTTAATTTTTTTGCTACTGAATTTGCAGCTTTTCCACTAATTCCTGTATCAATTTCATCAAATATAATTACTGGTACATTATCTGTGTCTGCCAATACTTTCTTTATTGCAAGCATTGTTCTTGACATTTCTCCACCTGATGCTATTTTTGTTAATTCTTTTTCATCTTCTCCTTTGTTTGTTATAATATAAAATTTCACAACGTTTTTACCTGTTTTTAGATATTCATTTTCTAAATATTCTACCTTAACATTTATTTTTGCATTTTTCATTTCTAATTCTGCTAACTCTTGATTTATACTTTCGCTTAATCTAATGGCATTTTCTTGTCTTAATATATTCATTCTATTTGCTAGAATATCCATTTTTTTTTCTACTTCTTTTTGTTCTTTTCTTAATTTGCTATTATATTCTTCTAAATTATCAATATGTTCAATTTCTTCTTTTATTTCTTCATTATACTTTAAAATTTCTTCTATTGTATTCCCATATTTTCTTTTTAAAGAATAAATTAAATTTAATCTTTCTTCAACATAATCTCTTTCTTCTTCATCGAAATATATGTCGTTTTTATACTCATTTACATCTCTTGATAACTCTTGTAATTCATAATATATACTTTTTAAATCAGTAGATACTTTTTCATATTTATTATCAATCATCTCTATTTTTTCTAAAGCTCTAATTGCCATACTAATACTATCAATTCCATTTTCAGAAATTAATTGATCTGCTTCTTGAAGATTTCCGCACTATCTTTTCAGAATTAACTATCAATTTTCTTTTCTCTTCTAGCTCCTCTTCTTCTCCTACTTTTAGTCCTGCTTCTTCAATTTCTTTTACTTGATATTGTAACAAATCTAATTTCCTTTGTCTTTCTTTTTCATCACCAAAATTATTTGCTAGTTCTTGCTTGATATCACAATATTTATTATATAACTCTTGATACTTTGATTTTTCTTTAAAAATCTTATCGCCAATAAATCCATCTAAATAATTCAAATGTAATTTACTATCTAATAAGTCTTGGTTATCATTTTGTCCATGTATCTCAATAAATTGTTTCATAAAGTTTTTTAACTCTGTAACTGTTACCATTCTTCCATTTATCTTACACATGTTTCTTCCATTTGCATATATTTCTCTTGAAACAATAATATTACCCTCTACTGAATTTTCATTTTCAGGCTCATATAAGCATAGTTCAACAAAGGCGTATTTTTCTCCTTTTCTTATCATATCTTTAGGAAATCTTCCTCCAGATACCATTTGTAAAGAATCAATTATTAATGTCTTTCCGGCTCCTGTTTCTCCTGTTAATACATTTAGTCCTTGTTGAAAATCAATGCTTAAATCTTCTATTATCCCTATATTTTTTATATGTAAAGTTGTAATCATATTGTTTCCTCCTATCAATTTTATAGTTCGAAAAAATGTTCGTAATTATTGTATCTTCAATTTTAAAAATTGTCAATACTTTTTACGAACATTTTTTCATTTTAAACAAATTCTTCCCAAACTATATTAGCTAAATCCAGTCCCTTATTAGTCAACCTTATACAATCGCCATCAATTGCTATAAGTTCTTCATTTACCAACTTTTCAAGCTCTTTTCTAAACAAGAAAATAGGATTCTCCACAAACTTCTCTTTAAACTTTTGAATTGAAACACCTTCAATCTTTCTTAAGCCCAATAGCATATATTCTTTTATTTTATCTTCTAAACTTTGAACTTCATCAACAATTCTAATATCACTTTCTTCTAATTCACTTCTATTGAAAAAATCTTGTACATTAATATATCCCTCAATATTACTTGTATTTCCATATCTAACACCGTTTAGATATGAATATGCAGCTAGTCCTAATCCTATATATTCTTTTTGTTCCCAGCAATTCAAATTATGTCTTGATTCTTTTCCTTCTTTAGCAAAGTTTGAAATTTCATAATGATTATATCCGTTTAATTCTAATGTATTTTTCACATACCAATACATTTGCCTTTCTAATTCTTCATCTGGCAATTGTAATTCTTTGTTATTTATCAATTGCTCCATTTTCGTGTTTTCTTCCACAATTAAGGAATATACACTAACATGTGTTGGATTTAATTTTATAATTTCATTTAATGAATCTTTAACATCACTTATTGTTTGATTAGGTAATCCTATCATTAAATCAACATTTATATTTTCAAAACCAACTTTTTTCACAGTATCATATGTATCTTTAAAATCTTCAAATGTATGTATTCTTCCAATTTCTTTTAAAAGTTTGTTATTTGTACTTTGCAAGCCAATGCTTAAACGATTAATTCCTATTTCTTTATATCTTTTTATTTTCTCTTCATCTACTGTTCCAGGATTTAATTCTATTGTGATTTCTATATCTTCCCATTTAGTTTGATTTTTCGGAATTTTTTGTTTTATTTTTTCTAAAATTTCTTGTATCTTTTCACTTGGTATCTTTGATGGTGTACCTCCTCCGATATATATTGTAGTTATATTATATTTTGATAAATCATAGCTATCAATTTCTCTTTTCAGTGTTTCAGCATATTTTTCTATATATCCCTCTTTGTTTGAAAAAGATACAAAGTCACAATAATAGCATTTTTGCTTACAAAAAGGAATATGTATATATATTCCTAGTTCTTTTTCTTGCATTATTTAAACTTCCTTTCTATACATAGCCAAAATTGTAATTATTTTTCAACTAGTTCATTTGATATTTCCATTATCTTTCTTAACCTATAATTAACTCCTGACTTTCCTATTGGAACTTTTAACTTTTTGCCTAATTCAATTAAAGACATATCAGGATTTTCTAATCTAAGTAAAGCTATTTCTTTCAAGTTGTCATCTAACTTTTTAAATTCACCATTTTCCTGCAATTTTCTAATTGCTGCAATTTGTTCAATTGATGCATTTATAGTTTTATTTAAATTAGCTGTTTCACAATTTACTAGCCTGTTTACCTTTCCTCTCATTTCTTTTTGAATTCGTATATCTTCAAATTTCATAACAGCTTTTGCTGCACCAATTAGTGCCAAAAATTTAGATATTTCTTCTCCTTCTTTTAAATAGATATAATATTTATTTTTAGCCTCCATATATTTTGCTTTTATTCCCAATTCTAAAAGTAAACTTAAGACAATATTCATATTTTGCTCATTTGTAACTTCCATTTCTAAATGATATTCCTTTTCTGGATTATTTATAGATCCTGCTCCCATAAATGTTCCTCTAATTATTGCCTTTTTTTCTTCTTGGTTTTCTGGTATTTCTTTAATTTTTACTATCTCTTTGTCATATTCTATAAAGTCTATTTCTTTTGTTTTTAATGTTATTACAAAGTTTTTCCCCACCATATCAATAGAATGGTTTATATCTAAATTGGCTAATAGTTTTGAAAAACGGTTTATGTTATAATCACTTTCTGTTGAAAATTTAATTTCTTTATTATTTACTATATTTATATTGCCTGATATTAAATATCCAACTAATTCTTGCTTTACTATGTTTTTATTTGACAAATTACTATTTTTGTTTAATTCTTGCTTTATATCAGATGAAAATGACATTTTGCTTCATCTCCTCTTACTACTATTAATATTTCTCGTCCATTAAATTTGTTAGCATACCTAATTTAGTAATAACGATTCTATCATTATCAAATAAATCTTTTTTACTATATGTATCAATATATTTTTCCTCTTTGTTAATTAAATCAATAACTTCATCTTTTTGGTCATATCCAATTTCTAAACATAGGTATCCTTTATATTTTAAATATTGATATGCATTTCCTATGATTTTTTTATAAAAATCTAATCCATCATTACCACCATCTAGCGCTATTATTGGCTCTCTTTTTACTTCTTCATCTAAAGTTTTTATAACTTTTCTTTTTATATATGGTGGATTTGATACAATAATATCATATTTTTCTTCTGAAATATTTTGAAATAAATCTGAACTTACAAATGTTATTCTATCTTCAACATCATTGTTCGTTGCATTTAGCTTTGCAATGCTTAATGCTTTTCTACTTATATCTGTTGCAGTTATTTGACTGCCTTCAATATATTTTGCAAGTGATACCGCAATTGCTCCACTGCCTGTACATAAATCTAATATTTTTTTTGCATTAATATTTTTAGCTAGTTTTATAACTTCTTCAACTAAGATTTCTGTATCTGGTCTTGGAATTAATACATTTTCATCAACATAGAACATCAATTTCATAAATTCTTGCTGATGTGTTATGTGTTGCAATGGCACACCTTCTATGAGTTTTTTTATTAGTTTGAAATAGTCTACATTTTGCCTTAATGTTAGCTGCTTGTCATCATGTACTAATATGTATTCTCTTGGTCTATTTAATATATATTGCATTAGAAGTCTTGCTTTTAGGTTTGGCTCTTTTACATCATTTGTTTTTAGTTTTATCATTCCTTTTCTCATTGCTTCTTTAATTTGCATATATATCACCTACCTTACATGTTTTTATTTTACTATAACATATCTAAAATATCAAGAATTTTTCGAGGTCCGTCCCTTAATCCCTAAAAAGAGGGATTTTTAGGTCCGTCCCCTTAATCCCTCTCTTCAAAAATACTATTAAATTCTTGCTCATTAATTTTCTCTTTCTCAAGCAAAACATTAGCAATTGCATCTAGCTTATCTCTGTGTTCTTTTAATAAAGTTTGAGCATCATTATATGCTGTGTCTATCAATATTTTTACTTCTTGTCCAATTTTATCTCCAATATTCTCTCCAAACATTTGCATTTCATAAGGTTCTTTTCCTTGGAAGTCTATTGGACCTAAAGTGTCACTCATTCCATATTTTGTTACCATATCTCTTGCAATTTTTGTTGCAACCTCAATGTCATTGCTTGCTCCTGTTGATATGTCATCTAATACTAATTTTTCTGCAGCTCTACCTCCAAGTAATGCTATTAATTTTTCTTGCATTTCTGTTTTTGATATATAGTATTTATCTTCATCAGATTTATACATTGTATATCCACCAGCAACTCCTCTTGGAATAATTGAAACTTCTTTTACATTAGTTTGTGTTGGCAAATATCTACTTACAACTGCATGTCCTGCTTCATGATATGCTGTTAATTTTTTATCTTTATCTGAGATTACTCTTGTACGTTTTTCTAGTCCAACTGTTACTTTTTTAACAGCTTCTTCTATATCTTCTTCTTCAATTCCTTCATGTTTATTCTTTGTAGCTAATATTGCTGCTTCATTTAAAATATTTGCAAGTTCTGCACCTGTAAATCCTGCTGTATCTTCTGCTACACTTTCTAGATTCAAGTCATCTGATATTCTTTTGTCTTTTGCATGTATTTTTAATATTTCCAATCTTCCTTTTAAATCAGGAGTTGGTATTGTAATTTGTCTATCAAATCTTCCTGGTCTTAATAGTGCTTTATCAAGCATTTCTGGTCTGTTTGTTGCAGCAAGTACAATAATTGTTTCTTCTGAACTAAATCCATCCATTTCAACTAACAATTGGTTTAATGTTTGGTTATTTTCTGTCTCTGCTCCACTATTTGATGTTCTTCTTGAACCTATTGCATCTATTTCGTCTATAAATACTATACATGGAGCTAGCTTTCTTGCTTTTTCAAATAGTTTTCTTACTCTTGATGCTCCAAGTCCTGCAAACATTTCTATAAATTCTGAACCACTCATTGAAATAAATGGTACATCTGCTTCTCCTGCTATTGCTTTTGCAATTAATGTTTTTCCTGTACCAGGTTTTCCATATAGTAGAACTCCTTTTGGAATTTTTGCTCCCATTTTTGTATATTTTTCTGGTCTTTTTAAGAAATCTACTATCTCAATTAATTCTTGTTTTTCTTCTTCTAAACCTGCTACATCTTCGAATTTTACCTTTGTTTTTCTTTCAGTATCATCATATACTTTCCCTTTTTCTCCTAATCCTTGCATCTTGAAAATCATTATAAATAATGCAAGCATTATTGCTGTTGGAAGTAAACTTACTATTACAGATGGAATTTGTGATATAACACTTCTAGGTTTTTGTATTAATTCCATTTCATTTCCTTCTGCAATTCTTTGTTGTACTAATTCCATGAAGCTTTCAGTGTTTGGAACTATAACTGTTTTTTCTTCATCAACATTTTTTTGTTTTACTTTTACTGTTGTACTTCCTACTGTCATTTCTATTTTTTCTATATTACCATAAGATATTTCTTTTATTAAATCTGTATATGCCATAGTGTTTTCTTCACTATCTTTTTGGTTTTGCATTAAATAAAATGCTAATCCAAATAATATGGCAAGTAATACTAATAATAATATAATTAATGCCCACATTTTTTGTGATTGTTTTTTATCCTTAGGTTGTTGTTTTTGCTTTTTACTCATTTTTTCAATTCCTTTCTTTTATTCAATTTTAATTGTAATTATTTTTCAACCGTATTAGGCTCCTGAACCTTGAGGCTCTTCCCCTCGCTTTCCACTTTGTTTCTCCTCTTTTTTCTCTTCTTTTCTATCTTTCTCTTTTCTTTCCTTCTTTTCCTTTTCCCTTTGTTCTTTCTCTTTTTCTTCTTCCTCTTTTTGCTCTAATTCTTTCTTAACAATTTCCTGAGCCTCTGCCAATTTCATTAATTCTGCTTGTCTCTTAATGTACTCTGACTTTAACAAGAATATCGCAGCTATCAAGTAAATTGCAGCCACTGTAACATACATTACTTGGAAATATTCCATAGTAAATGGTACAAATATATTAATTGCAATATACATCATATTTAGTATTGTTGAAAGAGTTAACGAATATACAGCCATATTAAATACTGCTACAAATCTCATTCTTATTTTTGCAATCCAGGTTACTAAATATCCAAATACTGCTAAGAAAACTGCATTTGATAGTGTTGTTAGTAGATACATTGCAAAACTATATACAAATATTGTTAAAAATATACTTATATAAAAATTGTACATTTGAGAACTACTTATATAATTTATTAAATCTTGTTTATTAAACTCTGTAATTCCTATTTGATTTAACATTTGATCATATTCATAGCTAATTGTTCCTGAAATACTACTTGTTTTTACTATAACTCTATTATTCAAAACAACTATTCCATCACCGCTTTGTTCTATCTCAGAAATATATTGATTTACTGTTTGTTGATCTTCTGTTTTTGTATCTATAATTGCTTTTCCTACATATGAATCTTCTGCTGAAATAGTAATTGGATTTTCAGAATCAACACTTAAAATACCATCACTATATGAAAATTCAGGAAATTCATTTTGCAAATATGCTACTCCTTCTTGTAATATTTGATATGCTTGATACATTGAACCAAAACATAATATAATTGCAAGAATTGCTACTACTTTGCAAATATATGAAAATGCTTTTCCTAACCCTTGTGCCGCCATTTCTGGATATCTCTCTATTTTTGTAATTGAATACCAAACTTTTTTGAAAAAACCTTGTTTTTTTACTTCTTCATTTTCTACTTTTTCTTTAATTTCTTCTTTTTTGTTGTTTTCTTCCAACTTTTCTCATTCCTTTCTATTATCTATAATCCCTTTCAACACTAGAATCTACAAACTTTGGATTAATAGAAAAAATTGCTTTATCTCCTATTTTTACATCTTTATTTGTAACATCACATGTGACATGATATGTTCCTATTCGGCCTAGTATCTTACAATTTTGATTATTTAGTTTCACATATTTAGCCTGTTTTTTGAAGAAATCTTTCACATCTCTTACTATATATCTTAACTTATCAACTGTCCTGAACATATCTCTATCATTTGTTATATTTATTCCATCCATATATCCACAAGGTACAATTGCAACTTTAGTATCTTTTTTTGTAGTGAATGTATTTGAATATCCTATGTTAAATCCTTTTGGAAGTTCTTTTATTTCAGATACTTCTGACTCCATATATCCAACCTTTTTTAGTCCTAAAGTATTAGAAAAAGACAATCTTCCCAAAAATGCTGAACCAACACGTACAGCATTTAAATGCATATATGGAAATTTTACAAATGCTGATGAGTTACATATATGTAACATTCCTGTTTGTATATCATTCATTTTTAAAACTTCAATTACATCGATAAATCTTTTAAATTGTAGTTTAGTATATTTATCATTAAAAAAGCTAACAGAAAAATGAGAAAATGTCCCCTGAATTTCTATATTTTTCATCTCTTTTAAAGCTTGTATCATTTCTTCTCTATTCGAGTATATAAATCCATATCTTCCAAAACCTGTATCGATTTTCAAATGTGCCTTAATTTTTTTATTTTTCTCTTTTGCCACTTCTTCTGCTATTTTAATATCATTTTGTGAACCAATTGTGATAATAATGTTGTTATCTACTAACTTTTCAACATCTTCCTTTATTGCAGTTGATGAAAGCATTAATATTTTTTCTTTTATTCCGTTTTTTCTTAATAATAGTGCTTCATCTAATGTTGAAACTGCAAAGAAATTGATTCCATTATCAATCAAAAACTTTGTGTATTCTACAATTCCTAATCCATACCCATTTCCTTTTACCACAGCTATAATAGTTAGTGGTTTTCCGTTATCATCTTGTCCACTTTTTTTTGCATGTTTTTTTATCTTTTCTATATTATGTCTTAAATCTTCTTTATTTATTACTAACTTATTCATTGTACATTTTCCCTTCAAAACAGATTTTATTTTTTCTTATTTTTTAATTTCATTTTGAATTGTCTTAATGTTCTAAATGTTTTTTCTGAAAAACGATACAATTTATATGTTAATGGCTTATATGGCATATATACTTCTCCAATAAATTCTGTAAATGTTGCTCCAAAACCTTGTTTAAATCTATATAATCCATATTGTGGATGGTTTTCATCAACTACTCCAGAAACACCTCTGAAGTCATATATATCATCATGTCTTGCTATTGCCATTTTAATCATTTCCCATTGCAATAAATAATTAGGCATCAAATTTCTATGTTGATTACTGCTTGCTCCATACAAATACCATGTTTTGTTTCCATAGAAAATTGGAATAACTCCTGAAATTGGTTTTCCATCATAATATGCCATTAAAACTTTCATATGGTCACCTAGGTAATCATACATTTTTTCAAAATATTCTAATGGACGAATTATAAATCCATCTCTTGCTCCTGTTTCTATCATTATTTTGTGAAAATCTTTTAAATCTTCTTTTGTTCCTTCTTTTACTGTTACACCTTTTCTTGAGGCTAGTCTGATATTATATCTCCATTTTTGTTTAAATCCTGCCATTATTTCTTCTTCTGTCTTACCCTTAATGTCTAATCTAAATACATATCTTGGTTGAATTTCATCTTTAAAATCTTTTGCATCATCTTTTATTTTATATCCTAAGTTAGTTACAACATCTCTAAATGTTTGGTCATCACTAACTATATCTGGCTCCATTCTTAGTACAAATGCATTATATTTTTTTGCTAGTTCTTTTGCTCCATCTGTTAATTGTTTCATTACTGATATATCATGTATGTCACAAACTGGTCCTCTTGATGAATACATTAGGTTTCCGAATATTGGCATTTTTCTAATCCATACACATAGTGAACCTATTATATTTCCATCTTCATCTTCTGCTAGTATTACTTCTGGTTTCCAGTTTGGCTTTTTTACTTCTGCCCATTCTAGTGATTGTTGAAAGTTACATCTTTCATGTCCTTCTAAAAATTTTTTATATTCTTTTTTTGATTCTTCATCTGTTACGAATCTCATTCTTTTATTTTTCCCCCTTGATTTCATTGTATTTTATTTTGTTTTTGCTTTTTCTTTTTTATTATTTACATTATATTCGTATTTTACACTATATCACAAAATTTTACAAGTAATTTATTTGGTTTTATAGATTATTATATATAAATCTTGTAAAAAAATATTTATAAATTATATATTATAAAAATATTTTTTATTTCTATTGATTTTCAAACATATGTTTGATATAATGTTGTCAAAATTAAGGAGCTGATGCTATGAACGAAGATAAAATCAAGTTAAAAAATAATGTTATCCTTCATAAAGATAATTCTTTAAATAGATTAGACTTATCTTTTTTAAAACATATAGAATTAAGCGAATATAAGAAAAGTGAATTGTTGGCTTATTGGATACATGACTTTGCTGAATATCACGATGAAGAAAGAACATTTAATATTTCAAAATCCGGTATATATTCTCGCGGTGATGTCATAAAAGTAAATTTAGGATTTAATATTGGAAATGAATTAGGAGGATTACATTATTGCATTGTTTTAAATAAGTATGATAATAGTAGAAATGGTGCTTTAAATATTATTCCATTAACATCTAGAAAAGATAATAAAAAATATGATTCTTCTTCTGTAAATCTTGGAAAAGAACTTTACAATATATTTCAAAGTAAAATAGAAAAAGAAAAACTCAAATTGCAACAAATATTAGTTGAATTAGAAAAAATAAAAAATATACCTATTAACATTCAAAGTACCATCGAAAAAGAACAAAAATATATTGCAAAAATGGAAAAAGAAATTGGGAAAATGCAAAAAGATAGTATTGCATTAATTAATCAAATAACGACAATTAGTAAACAAAGAATCTTTAAAGATACTGTCAGAAGAAATGTAAAAATATCCAATAATTCACTTGATTTAATAGATAAGCAAATTACTAAATTTTTCACAAAATAAAATTTCTATATAAAAGGAGAGTTGCTAATGAACTCTCCAAAATCATTTAGGCTCCCGTCTTACTACAAAAGTAGTAGAGGGTTAAGTTAAATATATTCTAACATATAATATTTAACTTGTCAAACTAATTTGACATTAATATTATATGAGCATTTATTGGAATTATACATTTTTAAAGTGAATATTTTCGATGTTATCCTTTTTCCTTTAAGGTGACAAATTGTCACCTTAAAACTTCAAAATCACTTTCATTTCAAAAAACTTACGAACCATATTAATTCGTAAGCTTTATAACTTGGAGCAGGTAGTGGGAATCGAACCCACGTCATCAGCTTGGAAGGCTGAGGTTCTACCATTGAACTACACCTGCATATTAAATTACAATTATCAGGATTGTTGGAGCAGGTAGTGGGAATCGAACCCACGTCATCAGCTTGGAAGGCTGAGGTTCTACCATTGAACTACACCTGCAATACTCTCCTCCTGACATTTATAAATTATAAAGGTTTTTTTTTATTTTGTCAATACCTATTTTAAAAAAATTTTAAAATAGGTATTATGTAAAATTTTGTTCATTAAATATTCTTGTTTTTTATATAACTTTGAGTAAATTCTTCTTTTAAAATATCCATGCTAATTCTATCATAGTATTTTCCATTAATAAATTCAGATTTTCTCCTTCTTCCATACTCTTTAAATCCACATTTTTTATAACATGCAATTGCTCTTTCATTAAATGATAATACATCTAATTTAATATTATTTAGATTTAAATAGTTAAATCCATAGTCCAATATTAATTGTATTGCCTCTGTTCCATACCCTTTATTTCTTGCTTCTTTTTCACCTATAAAAATTCCAAGTGTAGCTGTTCTATTAGTATAATTAATATTCTCTAATCCTATACTACCTAATAATTTATCTGTTTTTAATTCAATTATTCCGAATGTCGCTTCATCTTTTGTATGTTTTTCTAAATATTCCTTCTCTGATTCAATTGTAACTAGAGCTCCGCTTCTTCCTAAATAATCCGTTGTTTCAAAATCATTTAACCACTCTGTGAATTTTTTTACATCTTCTGTACTTCTTGGTGATAAGTAAATTTTTTCTCCTAATAATTTTTTAAAATATTTCATTATAATCATCCTCCTACTTCCATTTCCATATTTAATCTTTGTACTTTCATTCCTTGAGCTTTATAGAATTCTATTGCTTCTTTATTAAAACTCCAACAACTTAATTCCATTCTATTACATTTTAATTCCTTTGCAATTTTATTCATCTCTTGTATTAATAATGTTCCAACACCTTTTCTTTGACATTTTTTATCAACCACTATTTTTCCAACATATAAAATTTTAGCATTTTCTAAATTTATATGATTTTCTACTTCTTTAATTCTGAAAATAACTAATCCGCACACTTTTCCTTATCATTTACTGCTACAATCATTTTTCTTTCTTTACTTTCTAGCACTTCTATAACTTCACTTTCAACTTCTTTTTTGGTTGTTTTCTTAAAGATATCTGGTCTATTTTTACAATGTAATTCTTGTGCTTGCATAAGTAATTCTATTAACTCTTTTTTATCTTCAATTCTTGTTTCTCTAATTTCCATATCACCACTTCCTATGCTATATTTTTTCAACTATTTCCAATATATGAGAACTATATCCCATTAAATCTTTTCTTTTGCAATTTTTCAAATGATAATCCAAGAATATCTCAAATTCTTCATCAATCATTTTGTTAACATAATCTGCCATATTGGGTGCAAACCCATCTGTTGCAACTGTTTCTAGTTCTTTAACCTCATATTTTTTCATTAATTTACTAAAATCATCCACTTTGAATGTAGCAAATATTTCTTCCTTCAATTTAGGCATATTCCAGTTATCATCACATATTTCCTTTAATCGTTTTAAATTTCCTTTTCTTACTCCATAAGAATATATTACCGAGTCATCTGTTAGATATGCAATAAAAATTTTTCCCCCGCTTTTAGTTACGCGAATAGCTTCTTTTATCGCTTTATCTATATCAAGTTCATCATATAAATGATATAACGGACCTAAAACTAGAGTAATATCAAATATATCATCCTCAAGGCTATTTAAGTCTAGTGCATTTCCTTGAATAGCATTTATTTTCATATCTTTTGTTATTTTACTTTTAAATATTTCTAAATTTTTATTAATCAACTCTACACTATATACCTCAAATCCTTTTTTAGCATAATGTATTGAATATCTACCTGTTCCTGCACCTATTTCTAGTATTCTATTTCCTTTTTCTAAATATTTTTCAATATATTTAGTTGTTGTAATAAATTCTATTTGATGTGCTTTATCTTTTATCAGTCTTGAATCTTCATCATAATTATTATAATATTCATTTAAAATTTTTTCTACTTCATTCATTTTATCCCCTCCATTATCTATATAATCAAAAAAGCCTCACTAAGAAATCTCTATTAAGACTCCTTAGCAAGACTTATTAATCTTACCTTCTGTGTAAGTAATCAATATTATAACTACCCTGTATCGCTCAAGTTCCAACTCTTAGATACACTCTTAATTTATGTTTTAAATTTTATCATATAATTTAATTTCTGTCAACAGTATTTTACATAATTTATTTCTCAATTTCGTCATTTTCCTTTTCTTTAATCTTTTTTTCTCTCATAACACCATCATCTTCTATGTAATAATGTTTATCAACATATTTTTGTGCTAAATCTACTCTATGTGTTACAACTATTCCCATTGCTCCTACATCTTTAATTGCTTGTATAATTGATTTTAGCTGTTTCTCTACCAATTTGTCTTCAACATTTCCAACTGGTTCATCTACTAATATTATTGACGGATTTTCCGTGGTTCTATATAAAGCCTGAGCTAGTGACAATCTCTTTTTTTGTCCTGTTGAAAATTGATTATAGTCTTTTGAAGATAATTCTGTTTCTATTTTCTCGCTGTCTAATTTTACTTCTTGTAATACCTCTCGTAATTTTTGCTTTTCCTCTTCTGACATCTCTATTAGTGTCTCTTTTCCTGTTATTTGTTCTAGCACATTAGAACTTGTCCCCAATTTTTTATCTGCTTTTACCGCTATAAATTGTTTTCCTAATTTATCAACACTTTCTTTTCCATCTATTAATATTGCATTTCTATTATTTATATCTCCCCTTTTTAATAATCGTATAAATGTACTTTTTCCAGCTCCAGATTTACCCGATAGCAAAGCCACTTCTCCTTTTTTTATTGAAAACTCCGGAACTTCTATTTCAGTTCTATATCTTATTTTTCCTGTTTCATTACTTTTTTGTTGATAAAATTTTCCTTTAAAATCTTTTATTTCCAATTTTTCAAATGGTTTATGTATTTCAACTAACGGGTCTTGTTTTTCTTCTATTTGACTTACTATGTTCTCCATTTCTTTTTCATATTCTCTTAATCTTTCATTTTCATGTTGGAATTTATACATAGAATTGATACTATCCATAATATTTCTTATTAAATAGTTATTTTGATTTATTTCTAGCAATATCTGTGACAAAGTTTTAGCATCCAGTTTTTCCGCTTTCTTTAATTTTCCTGCTCCTATTACACCTGTCAAAACTGACATTGATATAACATCAATTGCTTTCATCAAATTAACTTTATCTTCAATTTTCATCTCTTCACTACTAGCTTTGTATATATTATCTTCTATATTTTTTAATTTATCTCTTTCTTCAACGCCACTCACTGGCTCATTTTCAACTAAATCTCCTTCTAATCTTCCTATATCTCTTCTTGTATCTCCCACTTTTTCTTTGTAATTCTTTGTGAAAAATCTTCTTCCAAGCAAAGTCCCTACACTAACCAGTCCACTTATTCCTAAAGCTTTTGCTGTACTTTTCGAATTTTTACTCTCACTATAAATTGCTCCTAAGATACTTACTAAACTCATTCCTAATCCTAGATATGTAGAAAATTTATTATCTTGTATGCGATGTAATTGATTTTCATAATCTCTAACTATGCTAGCAATTTCTCTTTCTGTCATTGATATCTCTATTTCTACTTCCTTTTCTTCTCCATCTTCACCTATCTCTTTTACTATACGTTTTCTTGTAATCACACCATCTCTTGAATTTTGTACTATTTCATACATATTTTTTAAATTAGCAATTTCTCTTTCTGTATCATATTTTGAATACATATTATCTTTATACATATTTAGGAAATCATACAAAGGTCCTTTACCTATTCTTAATAGAGTCATAAGTTTTACTGTTTCGGGCTTTAAATCTTCATTTGAATTTAGATTTCTAAAAACTGCATCTACCCCTACATCACCTAAAACTTGTAAAAATTCTATTCCTCTAATTAGATACTTATAATCCGAATTTTTGAATGTGCCACTTTTAAATTTTTCAATTCGTTTATGTTGTCTTTTTTTAGGTTTATTCCCTAAATTTCCTCTTATTTTTGAAGTTATAATTTTAGCCGTTTCACCTATATTTGGAGTATATCTCTTTCCCATTCTATTCCTCCTTCATTTTGGTTTACATATATATTTTACCATATTTTGCTATAAAAATAAACCTATATTATCAAACTTTTTAATCTAATAATATAGGTTTACTTCATTTTTCCTCATTTCGTTTACAAGATGTGTCCCAAAATGGACAAAAATGTCCAAACGGAAACGTCCCCAAATGGACAAAATGTCGCAAGAGAAACGTCCCCAATGCGACATCAAACATATGAACATTCTACTTTTGGTACTGCATAGTATTTAGGATTTTCACTATGTATTTTTTGTTGTACTTGCACTTTTAATTTATCACTATCAACTTTTTCTTCTCTTGGTATAACTAAATCAAATATTAAGTTTATTCTTCCTCCACCATTAGTCATTCTAAAATCATGTATTGAATAGTTTTCATTAATTTCTTTTACTATTTTTTCTGTTATTTCTCTCATTTTATTAATTTCTTCGTCATCAACTTCTATTGGGTCCATATGTATTGTTGTTATACAATTGAATTCTTCATAAATGTCTTGTTCCATCTGGTCTATTATGTCATGTGCCATACATATGTCACTATTTGCTGGGACTTCTGCATGAAAGGATACTATTTTTCTTCCTGGTCCATAATCATGTATCATCATATCATGTATTCCTACTATCATATCGTATTTTTTAGTGAATTCTTCTATTCCTTTTACTAATTCTGGGTCTGGTCTTGCACCTAATAGAATGTCAACAGTTTCTTTTAATGCTTTAAATCCTGTAAATAATATGAATATTGATACTAATATACTTACATATCCATCTATTGATATATTCGCAAATTTTGCTACAATTGCAGATAATAGAACAACAAATGTAGATATTACATCTGATATGCTATCATATGCATTTCCTTTTATTGCTTCTGAATTAATTATTTTTGCTATCTTTTTGTAGAAGAAAAATAACCATAGTTTTGCAATTATAGCTATCACTAATATTGTAATTGTTATTGTGCTTATATCAGGCATTACTGGATTTATTATTTTATCTATTGAAGATTGAAATAATTCAATTCCAACTAATATTATTAACATATCTACTATAAATGCTGCTATATATTCCATTCTTCCATGTCCCCATGGATGGTCATCATCTACTTTCTTTTGTGACATCTTGAATCCTATCATTGTTATAACCGATGAACCTGCATCTGTTATGTTATTTAATCCATCTGAAATTATTGACATTGAGTTTGATATTATTCCAACGGCCACTTTTGTTACTGATAGTATAAAATTTACTACTATTCCTGTTAGGCTTGATAGTGTTCCATATTTTGTTCTTACTTTTGCATCTTTTACGTTTTTATCTTTTATAAATAATTTGATTAAAAAATTTGTCATTGTCTTTCCTTCCTTTATTTTTTCTTTAATTTTGCTACAAAAAATCCTTCCATATTTTTTGATGGTAATATCCTTATAGCTTTATTTATGCTGTCATCTAAACCATCATTAAATCCTTGCATTTTTTCTTTAAAATCAATATTTATATCTAACAATTTCACATTAAAATTTTCAATTGCCCATTGTAAGACATTTTCATTTTCATCTTTATTCAAAGTACATGTGGAATATACCATCATTCCATTCGGCTTTAAAGCAGTATATGCACTTTTAAACAGTTTTTTCTGTAATTTTGCAAGTTCTCTTACTGTTCTTTTTGACCAATTCCTATAAGTGCCAACATTATTTCCTAAAAACCTTCCTTCACCACTACATGGTGCATCTAATAGTACTTTATCAAATTTTTCTTGATATTCTTCTCCTACTTTTTCTCCTCTATTATTTATTACTTCTACTATATTTGCTCCCTGTTTTTCAATATTATATTGTAATCTCTCACATCTAATTTTATCTAATTCATTCGCTAAAATATATCCATCATTTTTCATCATTACTGCCATTTGTGTTGTTTTACTCCCAGGAGCTGCTGTTAAATCTAATACCTTTTCTCCTGGTTTAGGATTTAAAACTAATGGTGGAACCATACTTGATAAACTTTGCAAATATATGTATCCTTTTTCATATATATCTAATTTTTGAATTTCTTTTTCATTTGCGTTTTTTATTATTAATGCATCCTTATACCATGATACTCTTTCAAATTTAATATTTTTTTCTCTTAAATATTTCATTAATTCTTGTATATTGTATTTTATTGTGTTTACTCTTAATGTAGTATTTCTTTCTCCTAACATTCCTGTTAATATTTTGTCTACCGTAATTGGTGTATATTGCTCATATAATTCATCTACAAAGTCTTTTGGTAGTTTTCTTTTTAAGTCTAATATTGATAGCATTTAGTTTTACCTCCATATGTCTCCATTAATAAATTTTGTTAATGCCATAATGAATGCATTTCTTGTTAAATCAATTCTTGATACTTCTTCTTTTGTTAGACAACTAATTCCACCTTTTCCTTTAGATAATTCATTTCCACTAAATATTCTATCCATAACTTTTCCTAATTCTGTTTCTTTAATTTCTTCTATGTATTTATCTGGAATTGGAAAACCTTGGCTTGTCCCAATGCTTTGAATCCCCTCATTACTTTCTACAACTGCTAAATTTATATCAATCCATCCTCCTAATAGTTTTGTTATTCCTGCTTCACTTGAAATATAGAAATCCGCTTCTATATTATTTTTCTTTGCATATTCTTTTAAATTTTTTACTCTATTTTTTGCTCCTTGTAATATTTCTTCATCAAATGGTTGCTCTCCTACTTCTGAATCTACTGCAATTCCTTCTATTTCAACATTATCAAAATATTTTTCAAATGCTTCTTTTGCTCCTTGTATTTTCCCCGGATTTTTTGTCCCCATTAGGATTTTCATTATTTTTCCAACTCCTTTATATACCTATATATTTCTCCCCAATTATATAAGACTTTTATATAATCATTTTCTTCTAAATCATATGATGGTGCATCTTTTAAATATATTGTTTTTATTTTAGATTTAGCAATACTTTTGCATTTATCATATGAATCATCAATCATTATATCAATATGTTCTTTAACACATACTTCATCTTTATTTTCAGTTGCCCAATAAAATTTATCAAATATCTCCATTCCTTCATTTTTAAATCTTTCTTCTGTAATTTTTATCATATCCTTATTTATTCCGCCTCGTGCTGTTATTAACACTAAGATATAACCTTCTGCTTTTAAAAGTTTTAATACTTCTTTTGCACCTGGCATATAATTTGATTTTACAACAATTTGTTTATGATATTTTTCTATAAATCCTTGTATTTCTTCTTCTGTCCATCTAAATCTTTTTTGAAATTTTAATTCTTGATTATTTATTTTACTATTTTTCTTTAAATCTATTACATCATATAATTCTGAATATACTCTATATTCTTTTTCTGAATCAAATACTACTCCATCTAAATCTATACCTATTTTCATAAAAAACTTCTCCTTACAATACTTTATCTTTATCGAAAATTTCTATCCATCCTAATTTAATGAAATCTATTACTTCTGTATAGCACTTTACTTCTTTGCTTGGCTTATTTAGTAACCATATTTTTTTATCTTTATTATGATTTACTTTTTGTACCATAGTATAACTTAATTCTGCAAAAGTTTCTGCACCAATATATCCTTCTATCCCATTTTTCTCTCCGTTAAGTACAAATAAAATGTCTGTTTCATCTAAAGATTTAAAAAATTTCAAATAAACTTCTTTATATACTTTTTCATTTTCTTGGTCTATTTTTTTAGGATAATTTATTACTTGATATCCCTGTTTTTCAAAATAGTTTTTCCAATCTTCTATTTCTTTTTCAAATTTGCTACTACAAGCAATTACTAATTTTTTATTTTCGACCATTTTATTACACCTTTCTATTTAATTCTTTTTATAGTACTTACTATAAATTCAACTACACCATCTTTATTAGTTTCTTCTCTACTCTTTCTTTTTTCTTCTTCTGTCAATTCTAACCAATATTTATTATTCTCTGGCATAACAGATATCGAATCTAAAGGATATCCAGAATTTCTTTCTTTACATGCTTTGTCTACAAGATAGAAATTACTTTTACTCCAACTATATTCCTTGATTTCTTCTCCATTATATATCACCATACCGTATACCCATTTAGCTGTTAATTTTCCACCATATTGTTTTGCTAAATTAGTATAATACTCTATCATTTCGTCATCATTTAATTCTTTACCATTAATCCTTCTTACATGTGTTCCAGGTTGTTTTTCATCTGGTAATTCTTCTATTAACAAATTATCATCCATTCCAATGGTTACAATTTTTGTTGCATCATAATATGCTTTTGCTTTGATATATGCATTTTCAATTGCATTTTTCCCGTTTTCATCTATATCTAGTTTAAAATCTAAATCTTTTATTGTTATTAGTTCTATTCCTTTTTCTTCTAGCGTCTTCTTATATTTTCTGACCTTTGCTGGGTTTGTTGTTGCAAATAATACTTTCATTTTTACTATCCCTTTCATTATAAAATCTATACTACATAATCCAATTTTTAAATATCTTTACTGTATCTGGTTCATTTTCAATATAATTAAATAATATATCTAAAATACCACTATAAATTTTACATCTATATTCTTTAGGATTTTGTGAAAAAATATTATTGTCTTGTGCTAAATTTATAACAGGGCATGTTCCGCAATATGGCATATATATGCAAGTAGCACAATATGGTAAGCATTCTATACATGATGATATACACATCGCTTTTGTACAATCACATTGCATTAATTCTTTATATGTATTCGTATAGACATTTCCTACTTTAAAGCTATCATCTCCCATTTCGGATAACATTCTTCCCTCATCACAAGTATAAACATTTCCATCATAATAATATGCCAGTTGCCCAATAGCTCCACCACAAGGCGAACGTAATTCCATATAATTTACAGGTTGGTTTAATAATATTTTTTTCAAAAATATATTACTATGCCCTTCTGATAAAAATATTCCTTGTTTGTTTTTTTCTATTATATAATCTAAAACTTTTTTGTAAAATTCTAAGAATGCTTCTGCATCATATCCAATATTGTTCCAATTATTATCAGCTTTTCCTAATCTTGTTAGTGGTCTAATAAATATACTTTCCAATCCTAAATTTATATATTCATCTACAATTTCTTTATACTTATTTAAACTATATTTTGTCGTTGTTTGAATGGCATTTACTTTAATTTGTTTTTCTTTTAATATTTTTATTTTATTTACAGTTTCATTATAAGAATCTTTATTTTTATATGGTCGATTTATATTTTGCAATTCTCTATTGCCATCTATTGAAGTACATATTGACACCTGGTTTTCTATAAAAAACTCTATCATTTCGTCTGTTAACAATGTTAAATTTGAAACTAAATTGTATTCTATAAACTTTCCATTTGAAATTCTCTTTGAATATTCAACAATATATTTGATTGTTTCAAAATTCATTAAAGGCTCTCCACCTTGAAATTCAAAAGTTAAATACCTACTTGGTGAATCCATAGCAATATCTACGGCTCTTTTAGCAGTTTCTTTTGTCATATTATAATTCTCATTTTGATTTAAGTTTCCAGCTTGACAATAAATACAATTAAAATTACAATTTTTACTCACTACAAATATATGCAAAGTGGTAGGAACTAATAAATATTCTTTTGTCCTTCTTAATTGCACCGCCTGATTAGTTGCAAAGATTTCTCCACTTCCTTCATAGATAAATCCTTTTTGCAATAATTCTATTTTTAATTCTTGTTTCAGCTTCTTTCTCTGCAATAAGTCTTTGAAATCCTCTTTTGATAGAAATGCATATTTACCTATATCATTTGTTATTAGATAATTATTTTCTTTTTCTTTAAAATTAAAATAATTTAATTTGTACATTTTTTTACCTTTCTTATTTTATTGGTTTTACTTCTATATCTTTAACATTGATTGTCGAATTAAAAAATCCTCCACAATTTTCTTTTGCTCGGCATTCCTCACATTTTTCTTTATATCTAATTTTATAATCAGTTATACTTCTATGTGCTACACTGTATAATCTTTCATCTAAATTACATAATGGAAAATTATATAAATTAGTAATTATTCCAGATTTTATTATTGTTATACATGCTTTATACAAATATTCTTTTACTTCTCCAAAGTTAATCCATACTTGTTCTCTATTTTTATAGGCATTTCCTGTCATTTCTAGTGCCATTATATTTACCATTTTAACTTCTGGAAGTTCTTTCACTATGAAATTTGCAATTTTCTCTAGATATTTATAATTCTTTTTTAATACTACTACTCTTATTTCAACATCAATATTTTTCTCTATTAACTTTTTTATTCCTACAACTGCTTGTCTAAAACTTCCTTTTACACGCGTTATTTCGTCATGCATGTCTTCATTATCAGCATAAATAGGTATTGCTATTCTTGTATTATTTGGTATGCTTTCTTCTAATTTATTTGTAAAATCTGTATTTGAAAATACTCTTCCATTAGTTAATATTAAAAATTCTGTATTAGGTAAGTATCTTTTACATTCTTCTAATAATTTTAACAAATTCTCTTTTAAGAGTCCAGGTTCTCCTCCTGTTATCGTTATGTGTTTTGTATCATCTGGAATACATCTTATTTGTTCTAATAGTTTCTTGATATCTGGATTTTCTTTTGTGTTTCTGACAGCATCTGAATCAGGACACATAATACAGTTTGAGTTACACTGATTTGTTACAACTATCGCATTATCCTCTGAATCATCTCTATATAATACTCTTATTGTTTTATTGTTTACTATTTCAACAACATCGAAATCTAATAAAGATTGATAATCTTTTACATGACTACAATAATTTATTTTATTCAAATCTATATTTTTAGGCTTATTGTCAAATATATATCCCTTATAACCTTTTTCAAATAAATCTATATTTTCATCATCTAAAACCTGTATATACTTCTCTTTGTCAAATACATTTTTATTTTTAATTATTTTCCCGATTATATATTTATCCTCATTTCTTATAACAATATTACCTTTTAATATTAATGGTCTATTATTCATATTTATCTCCTTAACTATACAACTTAAGAATAAAAAATAGTATCTCCCCAGCTAACATAAATGGTGCAAATGGCATATGTCTTACTATTACTATTGTCTCTTTTCCTTTTTTTGTTTTACTCCATCTTTTAATACTTTCTACTTCCTCTTCTGTAAGTCTTGAATCTGTAGTTTCTGTTGTGCTTTTTGGCAATCCTTTTACTTTCGAACTATAAAATTTTAACACGCTCCCAAATGATAAAATCATTCTTGGTTTTAAATCTTCTACTTTTATTTCTTCATAGTTATATTTTTCAGATATACTTCTAAATATCATTATTATCAATACCAATAATAATATTTTTATATCAAAATTATATATATCTAATCCAAACACTATATAATATATAATATTGCATATTAAAAATATAGAACCTACTATTATCGATTGTTTTTCTACTCTAATAACTCGATAGACGAAAATTAATATTAGCATGTTACATATTAACATTAATCCAGCATTATTAACTCTAAACTCATTAAAAAATTTCAACGTTATGTTATTTATAAATAATATGATAAAATATCCCATAAGGTATCTTATGATAAACTCTTTTATTTCTGCTTTTCCTAATTTTAATTCTTTTACTTTTTTTATTCTTTCTTTATCTTTACTCCATAAATATATCGTCTCAAAAAAAACATAAATAAAAGCTGTCCCAAATATCATAATTAATAAATATAAAGCTGGAAATACATTTTTTGTCTCAACTTCATATAATTCATATGGTATCATTGTCACAATTGCTAAAAATAATTTGGCATCTCCTGCTGCCCAAACTTTAAAATAATAAAATAAGAATGAAATTACTACACTAATTCCTAAGTTAATTAAATAATTTCCTATATACATTACTTCTATTTCATTCCATAAAAGTACATATACAATAATAGCAACTATTACTGCGTATACTATATTTTTATTGTATATTTTTTTACTCTTTAAATCTGTAACAGATGATATAATTCCTAAGACTATTGCAATAAAACTTTGAATATATACTAACATTTTTAATCCTCTTTATCTGTATATTTATCAAACCAATTTACTGCAACTTCATCTAAACCATATTCTTCCTTTTGTGTAGCATTATTTTCTTCTTTTTGATTATTTTCTAAATCTATACATGTTGTATATAATGCTCTACCTACAATTAGTTCTCTTAAATTTTTAGTTTCAATAGCAATATTATATCTTAATGACTCTCTTAGAAATTCATTGTATAGTTCTCCTATTATTTTTTCTAAATTTTTCTTATTTTCTTTTAGTACCATTTGAACTATTATTTTATCTTTATCACTACTTATTTTTATATAAGTTTCTTCCATAAAATTCGCTAATGCTTTTTTTACAGATACTAATGGATATATATCTTTTGATAATAATATCTCAGCATAATTATCTTTTATTGTATAAAATTTTTCCATCTCTTTACTCCTTTATTCTATTTCTGGTGTTGATGGTGGTATTTGCGGTTTCTGAAAATCTGGTAATTGTTCTGTTTGGACTGTGTTAACTGTTGAACTAGAACTACTATTAACAGCAGCTGAACTACTGTGATTACTATGAGTAGTTGCAGAACTACTATGACTACTATGTGTTGAACTACTTTGGTGGCTTTGATGACTTTGATGACTTACATGTCCTCCAGAAGATGAAGAATGTGATGAGTGAGAAGAATGAGATCTATGAGATGAATGTGACCTATGAGCTCCAAACACTTCATCTGCAAAAAGTATACCTGCAATAAGCAATAAAGAACCTACTGTCAAAATTTTTCCCCTGCTTATATTCCCTTCTTCTTCATATAAAAAATCACTTATTTTTCTATTTATTTTTGGAATTAATTTTTCCCCATTTTGTTTTTTCATAACTTCCTCCATTATTACTTTTTATATTCATTATCGCTCCATGTTCCTGTATACTTATTTCCGTCTTTTGTATATGTTCCTTGCCCATTAAATTTATTTTCTGAAAATTCTCCCACATAAGTATCACCATTTACAAATGTATATGTGCCTTGCCCAGACATTTTGTCATTTTCCCAGTTTCCTTGATATATATCACCATTTGCAAATGTATATGTGCCTTGTCCACTTCTTTTTCCATTAACAAATGTTCCTTCATAAGTTCCTTGTTGCGGAATTGTCAACTTTCCTTGACCATTTATCTCGTCGTTTAAGAATTGTCCTTCATATATAGTTCCATCATTCCACTCGTATTTCCCAGAACCTTCCTTTTTTCCATCTATTCTTTCTCCCGTATATTTTCCATTTGTCTCTGTAATCGCCAATGTTACAGATTTATCTATTTCGGTTTGATTTATTGTGTCGCTAATATTATTATTGGTAATATAGTTATTAGTTTGGTTTTCATTTTTTTCTTGCTCCGGTAAATTTACTCCCAAAACAAGAATAAATATAATAATCAAAACATTTCTAATAATTTCATAATTCTTTATTTTTTCTTCATCATTGAATTTGTTTTTTATTTTTTGATTTATTGGTGGTAATAAAATAATTCCAGCAATTAATATCAGTATAGATGGTATTACAATCTGATCTGCATATACAAAAAATGTAATAATAAAAAGTATTCCTATTATCCATGATAATGTTCTTTTTACTTTTTCCATGAGTTTTTCCCCCTTTTATTTGGCCAAATTATATCATAACTCGACTTTTTTCTCAATATTATTTACAAATTTTTCTATTAAACACTATGTTGTTGTTTTCAAAAATAATTTCACTTAAATATGCTAAAAATCAGTCAAATTTATAGATTTTATCTATATTTATTGACTGATTTTTATTGAAGTGCTTAATTTAAATATCTATTTTTGAGCCTTCTGCATTTTTAATCCATCTTCCATATTTATTTTTGTTGGTATAATATATTTTGCATCAATTTTATGAGAAATCAAATTAGTAATTACTTTCATTGCTCTTGAACCATCAAACCATTTAGGATTATCACTATTTTTTCTAATTTTATCTAAAGAAGTTACTAAAGCATCTCTATCATAATTGTCACTCATTTCAGTTGTTATCTTATATTTTTGATTTTCATTTTCATATAAAGTATTCTTCATTAATTTATATCCTGCATTATTGTACCAATATAAATGATCTCCACCAGCTAATATCAAAACCTCTGCCTTATTATTTATGTCATTAATAAATTTATCAACATAGTTATAAACATCATTAAAAGAACAACTTGGAACATCATTTTTTAGGCTTTCAAATTTGCTTGTAATATCGACGACTCCAAAATTATAATATTTTTTATCAATAATTTTTTTATTATTTACAAATATAAGTTCAATAGAGCCTCCTCCACCTATAAAAATGCAAATGTTCCCATTATATTTAATATTGTTATAACAGCCTAGTGCAGTATAATTTGCTTCATCTTCTTGAGATACAACTTGAATTTTTAAATCAAATTTATCACTTAATTTTTTATTAATTTCATCTAATTCTTCTTTAGATATATTTCTAAATATACTACAACCATAAATATTTATGTTTTTTGTATAATTTAAAACATTTTTTATAACTTCATACAATTTATTTAAATCATTTTCATTGATTTTGTTCTCGTCCTTATAATTCTTTTTGAATTCTATTGTATCTGTTTTTTCATATATTAATTCTTCATTTTTGTATATGTGTGTTTTAGTGTTGTTACTTCCTATTTCTATAATAGCAAACATTTCATTCATTTTTTACTCCCCTCAATTCTTTTTATCTTTCTTGACTTTCTTTTTCCTTAAATCTTTCTGGAACATCTATCTCAAAAGGTACTAACCTTCCATCCTGTACAACATTAAGTTCAACACCAAAATGATTCATTCCATCTCTTGATAGTTCTTCATGCCTAATATATAGTGGAAATATTACTTTATTCATTAAATCTCTAAAAATATTTATATCTATTCCATTGTATCTTTTAGGTACTGCTTCAAAAATTTCATCCTTTTTATCTGGATAAGCATCAAGTAAAAATTTAATTCTTGCTTTCGCAGTTTCAATATATTGAGTTTCATTTATTTCAGTTTTTTTATATTTTCTTACAGCTAAGTCATTCATAAAAGGAACTTCTTTCCAAGGTATAGCCCAACTTTCATGACTTCCCTTTCCTCTACTTAGTATTCCACAATCAAAGCTGGGACCCGCATAATCTATATACACATAATCACCTATCTTGATGTCTAAATTAAATCCTCCTCTTGTATGTATTCTTTCATTTGTTCCTTCTTTTAAATCTTCCAAGATTATTACTGCATCTGGAACTAATTTTTTTACATCTCTAATATATTGATTAACTCTATCTCTATGAAATGTTTGTCCCTCTGGAAGTTTACTTTCTATTCCTCTAGGACTGTCACACCTAACAGTCATCATATTTATTGGGAATTCATCTTTTACTTTTTCCCAATCTTCTTCAAAATTTATAACATACATCTTATTTAATGGACTTAATTCAGGCAAATATTTTTCCACTAATGATATTCCTTTACATTTTTATACTGATTAATTAATGGTATATGTTCTTTTTTACTTAAATCTAAAATCATATTCAACATCCTTACTTTTAATTTTTCTTGTAGTATATCATAGATTTGCATTTTTCTCAACAAATCCGATAAATTCCGCAGTAAATATTTAAAATTCCAAACAAAAATAAGCATCAGTATATTTATACCGATACTTAATAAGTTATTTAGTAATCTTTTTCATTTCTTTTGTATATATAATTAGTTAAGTACATTATTTTTATACCATTTTGCAAATTCTTGCATGGAATCTACCGATTCATATTTTATTCTATTTGTTCTCTCTTCATCTGTCATTTGTGCTAAAGTTTTATCATATCCATAAGGTTTATAGATGTACCATAAATCTGACCATTTTTTATCTGTATCATTTCCTAATATTTGTTTTGCTAATGTCCCTTCATGTCTTCCCATAAATTGATGCAATTCTTTTCCATCATAATAAGATAAACATTCTGTAAATCTACAACTTCTATTTTCCTTTTCTTCCATTAATTTTAATATACCGTCAATCCCTATAGTATCTAGAGTAAAATTTACAAATGCTCTTGGAAAACCATCTAATTCATCTATCCAAAATCCACAATCTAAAGAAATACAAGGTTTATTTACTAATTTATATGCTTCCATAACTTTATGTTTCGAAATGTATTTTATATCATCACTTCTTGGTTCTTCTAACTCATATTCATATATTTTAAAATTAACTCCTTTTAATTGATTTTTTGCGGCTTCTATTTTTCCTTTATTATGTGTTACAAATACAATTTCTTTCATCTTTTTCCCTCTCCCACTTTGGCAATTCAGAATCTAACTCTTTAAATCCTTTTTTTACAATTTCAATATTAACAGTTGATAATCCCATCTTATTCATTTGTTCTATTTGCTGAATTAATATATTTAGTATTTCATCCGCCTTTTTTTCATCTAAACGCCTCTCTAATGTATAAGGAATCAACATGTCTCCTAACATTACAAATAAATCTTCACCAAAGAACAAATTAGAATTAAATTCTTTTTCTAATTTTTTATAACCTTTGGTATTTTTTAAATATTCTAGTGTAGAATATTTTATATATTCCTCTTTAGTATATTCTTTAATATCTTTATTTCCTTTTACAATTTTTTTGGCATATTTTTCATCAATTAAATTATTATAAATAAATTGCAAACTTCCAGTTGATTTTTCTATTTTTATATTTGCTATTCCAAAAAATGTACAAAACATTACTAAGTATTTTGCCAATTGTTCTTTAGTAATTCCTTTATAAAATTTTTCTAAAATATGATAAACTTTTCTTGTTTTTATTGCTCCATATACTTCACACATTCCAGAAATTATATCCATTTTTTCGTTTATATCTTTGTTCTTTTCTATTACATTTTTATCTTTTACATATTCCTTCATTTTTTTAATATATGGAATCGAAATTACTAATTTATTATTTTTACATTCCATAAATGCCATTCCAAATAACTTAAATAAAAAGTATCTATGTATGTCCATTAATTCTTGTATGTCACTCTCATCTAGATTTATTTCTATAAAGCCATTTGTGGGTGTTTTTCTGATGCATTCAATTACGTATTTTGGCATGTACTTTATATTTTCTTTTAAAATTGTGTCATAATTTTCTAATATATATTTTTTTATATCTTGTTGATTTATTTTTGTTTCTTTTTCTGGATTCATAATTATTTGTGGTAATAAAAATCTCATTCGTTCTTCGTTATTTGTATCTAAAAGATATTCTTCAAAAGTTTTATTCTTTTTTACTTTATCTTTTGACATTTCTTTTATATCTTCGATCAATTTTTCTCTTTCGTCTTCTAAAAGCTCCTCATATTCTTCCATATCTAATTGCTACATTTTTCTCTTTTAGCATTCTTACATATTTTAGAGTATCTAATGTATTTCTTGCAAATCTTGATATTGATTTTGTTAGTATTAAATCAATTTTTCCATTCATACTATCTTGTATCATTCTCATAAAGTTACTTCGTTTGTAATCTTGTGTTCCTGATATTGATTCATCTGCATATACTTCTACAAAAGACCATTCTATATTTTTTGATATTTTTTCATTGTAGTATTTTACTTGTGATTCAAAACTGTTTAATTGGTCTTCTGAATCTGTGCTTACTCTTGCATATGCTGCTACTTTTAGCTTTCGATTTATTTGCAACCCTGTAGTTCTATCTATTCTTCCTTGTACTTTCTCTATAACTTGAACTTCCATTAATCCTCCATTCTGTTAGAGAGAACCCTGTTTGGATTATACACTATTTAAAAGTTAAAATCAATCTCGTATTTTTCTAGTTTATATTCCTTTATGATGTTCTCTTTTGCTTGTTTGTATATTTTTTCATCTATTAGTTTGTCTTTGTATATCCTATTTAAAAGTATTATTTCAATACTTCCATTTAATAAATTATCATCTACCTCATCTTGTAATAGCTTAGTGTTTATCTTTTGTTTTTTAATATTATCCATAAGTCGTACCTCATACATCTTTCGTATTTTCTACAATATTTATAATGTATTCTTTTATTTCTTTGTTTGGTATGTCATTAAAATATTTTGCTATTTCTTCTTGTGTAAAAATTATTTTCAAACTTTTTTCATTTTTATAACTTTCTAATTTGTCTTTACTTAGAATATAGTTTTCACCTAATTTTTTGCTTTTTCTAAAATCTCTCTTTATTTTTTTAGCTATGCTATCTGTAATTTCGTAATTATAATTTTGTATTATTTCTGCTATCTTATATTGATTTTTCTTATCCAAAAAACTTATATGTTCTTATGGATTTATTCCTAGCTTTTTATTATTTACAAGTTCTTGTAATTCTGGTATTAAATAATTTAATCTTAAGTATTTTTGAAATGTTCCATTGCTAATATTTTTATCTTTGCAAATTTCTTTTCTATTTTGGTTATATTCTTCAAAATATTTCTTATATTTTTTTGCTATTTCCATTGGTGTATTTGGTGTTACACTAAATGTATTAATCATATTTTCATTTTCATTTTTATGTTTGTGTTCTATTCTACTTTCCTTTATGACTGGCTCATAATCTTCTCCTAGTATGTTTAAAACTTCTTCTTTGCTAATCCATTCCATATTAACACTTTCTAGAATTTCTCCCACTTCGAGTTTTTCTTCCATCATTTTTTTGACCTTCTTTATCTCTTCTTTTTTGTAATAATTTATTAGTAATTGATTTGTTTCTGCCATAATCAAAACCTCCATATACTTTATTTAAAAAACAGAAAGCAAGAAAAAAAGTTAGATTTTTTCTCTAACTTAGTTTCTTGCTTTCAATTTTTCGTATTAAGATAATATCATCTTGTTTTTTATACGTCAATGAATGTTTTTTGAAACAATTTTGAAATTTTATTTTGAATATAAATAATAATTTTATATTATTTATAAAATACACTATGTATATTTCTTATACATCTAATGTATTTTATAATACTAACAATGTATTTCATTTATGAATATTCTGTTTGTTTTTTATTACATCTCAGTTATATCAAGCATTTTTTCACTTTTTATTTCTCTGTACTTCTTCTGCATTTTTTTATCTTTTACAGAAGACTAGAAAACTTGTTTTTCTATGTGTTTACGAGATACACTCTGTATCTCTTTCCTGCCTTTTAGTAATATTATTTAATTTACTTTTGATTTTTAATTTTATAAGTCAAATTTTTTAATTTTTTTGACCCAAAATAATTTATAGGTCAAAAATTTCGATTTTTTTGACCTATAATTTTTTATAGGTCAAATTTTTTGATTTTTTTGACCTATGGATTTTATTTTAAAAATAAATCTGTATATTTTTGGAAAGTAAAAATTTGATTTCTACTATATCCTGTTGTTTCTACAATAATATTATTTTCTAATAAACAATTAATAATATTTTTTATTGTTCCTTCTTTTATTTTTGTTATATCACATAATTTCTTTCTGTTAATCACAGGTTCATTATATAATACATCTATTACTTTCTTTACATTATCAGATTTTACTGGTAAATTAACTATAACTTTATCCATTTCCATTGTAAGCTCAACTACATTTCTAAATTTTTCTTTGGCTGTTTTTGAGGTTTCTATAACCGCTTCTAAGAAAAATTTAATCCAAGCTATCATATCATTATGAGTTCTTACTCTTGTTAGCATATCATAATATGTATCTTTATTTCTTTCGATGTAATCAGAAATATATAAACAAGATTTATCAAGCATTCCTTTGCTTTGAATATATAATGGTATAAGTAGTCTTCCTATTCTTCCATTGCCATCTAAAAATGGATGTATTGACTCAAATTGGTAATGTAAAATTGCAATTTTTATTAAGTCTGGTGTATCTATTTCTTCATTATTTATAAATTTTTCAAAATCTGTTAAACATTCTGCAATTTCAGTATGTGGTGGTGGAACATATACCGCATTACTTGGCATACTTCCTCCAATCCAGTTTTGTGATGTTCTAAATTCTCCTGGTGTTTTATGTTCTCCACGAACTCCTTGCATTAATATTTTATGAAGTTCTCTTATTAATCTAGTACATACTGGAAACCCATTTTTTATTCTTTCTACACCATAGTTTGTAGCTTTTACATAGTTTTGTACTTCTTCCCAATCATCTCTTTTTTCTGGGTTAATATCTGTTACATCTAATAAATCTTCTTCTACTGTCGTTCTTGTTCCTTCAATTCTACTTGATTTATTAGCTTCAATTTTTACATGCATTTTAATATATAAATCTACATTTGGTATCAATAATGAATAAGCATTTAACTCTCCAATTTGTCTGTTGGCTTCTGCTAATAGTTTGTCCAATTTTGTGTCATCCCATCCCCAGTTATAGTTTATTTTACTAGGAATAAATGCTTTGTAATCATTCATTTTTACGTACTCGCCTGATCTGTATTCTTCAAGTTTCATTATCATCATCTCCTATACAAATAATTTCAACATCTAAATCATTTATTTCTTTTACAAATTTATTATAAGTATCGCTTGTAATTGCTACGCATAACATATCTGTTGGTCTTGTAAATCCTACATATAGTTTGTGAAGAAAGTTTTTTGTTGTTTTCAAGTTTTTATTAGTCCTTATGTGTTTTTCGAATACATTATCAATGTCATAGTATCCATTAAATGTTTCACAAACTAAAGTAGCTGTATGAGTTTCTCCTTTAACACTATGTATAGTTCCATAATCAATTTTAATTTTTTTCTCATTATTTTCAAAAATAAAATAATTACTATCTATGTTCTCCTTTTTTATATCAATTGTTTGTTTATAAAAATATTTAATTCTATTATCTAAATATTCCTTATTAATTATTATTTTTTCTAGAGTATCTCTTATAATTAACTTTTCTAATTCACAAATATTTTCAAAGCTTGTATTTTTCATTATGCTTTTTAGAATTTTTTCTTTATCTATATATTTTTCTATTCTTTCAAAAAAATTATCTTTGTTGTCTATATGGGCATAGTTATTTAAATCAACAAATTTATAAGCTTGATATAAGGTTTCTAGCATACATTTATAAATACTATATTTATTTAAATTTTTCTTTAATATATATTCTACCTTTGATAATTTTATAGGTTTGGTTTCTATATCTATATAGTTATCTAATGTTATCTTTGTTTCATGCTGTTTTCTAACTGCTCCAATCATTTTAAATATAGCGTTTTCTTTTTCATCTAGTTTATGTTTTATTATTTGTTTGCCAAATATTTCTTTTACTTTATTAATATTGTCATTATTAAATACAATAACTTTCACTTTTATATTATTTTGTATTTTACCTTTCATACCTGTGTTTTTGACTTCAAAATGATTAGCAAATTCAGCAATATTAATAGAATTTCTTAAAGAGTTTTTTATTTTCAATTCATTTTCGATTTTCCATATAGTCTTATCATATATCTGTTGATTTGGGTCTCCTATTTTTTGAAAAGTAACGTTTTCAAATAATTCATTTATAACATCATATTCCCATTCTCTTACATCTTGCATTTCATCAATTATAATATATTCAAATCTATTTTCTATATATTTTTTTATAAGTACATTTTCCTTTAAATATTTTAGAGATATTATAAAAACATCTTTAAAATTAAATATTCCTTCTTTTATTAGTTCTTCCTTTGCATTTATTATTGCCTCTTTATAGTCTCGACTTGTTGTTTCTTTCATACCTAGATTGGTATCTTCCATATTCAAATTCTTATAATATATTTTTATTCCGTCAGTGTATACTTCATCAAATCTAAAATCTTTCTTCTCCAATGTGTAAATTTTGTTCTTTAAAATCATATTTATTTTTTCTCTTAATCTCATTGCACAAAAATCATCATCAATACTGTCTAGTTTTTTATTAAATTTTGACATATACCAATCTCTAAAAATATATTCACCAACAAATTTTTGAATTGTTTTACAACAATTTGGATATTGATAAACTTTATGATTTATTCCTAACTTTTTTTCAATTTCATTTACTGCTACATTAGTTAAAGATAAAACCGCTATCCCTTTTTGACTTTTTTTCTGTAATAATTTTTCTGTTAATATATCTATTTTTGCACACATTAATGTAGTTTTACCACTTCCAGCACATGCAATAATATCCACATTATCCGTATATTTTATAGCATTTCTTCTTTCTAAATCAAATTTTCCTTTTGGTTTCAACAATTTATTTTCAGTTATATCTATATCTGCATCTGTTATAATAATATCTTTATTCATTCTCTTCTCCAACAAATTCTATTGCATCTATTAAATACTTTATTTTATCATCTTTTTTTAATTCTTCCTTATATTTCTGTTTTTCTTCTATTGTTTCTTTCAAATTATATTCACTCTCAATCTTTTCGGCAAGAATTTGTGCTGTTATTGCTTTTGAAACTTTTTTATCTAGCATTTCCTCTTCATATATCTTTCGAGCAAGTTCATTGTCATCTAGTCCTTTATTTTTTTCTAAATATTTTTCTGCATTTTCCTTACATTCAATTATTTTTTTAACTGCATCAGGATATTTATTACTATTCTGTTCCTTTTCTGCTTCATATATTGATTGTAATAATAATTTTCTATATTTTCCCATAGCTATACAATATTCCAAAGTCCTTTTAGGTGATACAAAAGTTCTTATATTATTTTTATAATCATAATAACTTTCCTTTTCTTTTTTTGTGCGTTCTTCTCTTTCAATTAGCTGCTTTTCTGTTTCAATCCATTTTCCATCTTTATTCTTTTTTCTCCTAACATCTAAATCTGTTATTATTGCTATTTTTATATTAAAAAACTCGCTCTCATCTTTTCTCTGAAATATCCTACTATATCTTAAAAAAGCAGTATTTCCAACATTTATTACCGATATTCCTTCACTCTCTAATGTTTTCCCTAATATAATTTTCGCAAGAACTGGTATTAATAAATTTTCTGCATCACCTTCTACAAATATGAGTTTTTTCGCAAAAAATAAATTAGCCTTTGTTACATCTAAAAATCTACTTAAAAATTTGTAATCTCCTTTCTCTAAATTAGTATACTTTTCTCCCATATTATATACATTATTATCTTTACAGATTAGCAAGTTTTCGATATTAACTTTTGAAGTTATATTTGGGCTATGTGTTGTCATAATGATTTGCCCATGTTCTTTCTTAGAATAATTTTCAGTTAGATAATTAATTAAATTTAGTTGTGTTTGTGGGTGTAAATGAGCTTCTATTTCTTCAATTAAAACTGTTTTTAATCCAAAGTAACTAGAATTCTTTAATAATAAAAATTCTACTGCTGTAAATAGTAAATTTTCAATTCCTAATCCCTCTTTAGGAGAATCAAATTCTATGCTGACTCTTTCTAATATCTCTTTTAATGAATTATCTTTAATTTTAAAATCAGAATTAGATTGTACGTCTCCTGCATTCATCTGTTCTATAAAATCATTTATTAATTCAATAATAGATATCTCATTTTCTTGTCCAATTGGTTTGACTTTTATTTCTCTAGTCTTTAATTTTATGCTTTTATTAGCTTCTTTAATTATTTCTACTAGTTCATTATTATCATCATCTTTTAAAATATCACTATCAAAATTAAGAAGAATTTGCGCTAACCTAGAATTCTTTTTTGCTACCATTTGATTTTCTGCATCTCTCAATGGTTTCAGAAAAACAACCTTAAAGAACTCTTTTATTTCTCCTGGTATCCTATATCCAATATCATCCTTTATATCACCAATAAATGTATCAAAAAATATTTTATTTTCTTTATATTTTGCTATTGTCTCTATTTTTATGTATGGACAATATTCTGCATTTATACAATTTTCATTTTTTTCTTCAAAAGATAAAAATTCTAGAAACATTCCACCTTCTTTTTCATTAATACCTCTTATATAACATGTAATTTTAAATTCATTTTCATATTTTCCATTATTACAATAGAAATCCTCTCTTTCTACTCTATAAAATTCATTTCCCTGTGTTCCCAATAGGATTCTCATTGCATCAATAATGGCTGTTTTTCCTGAATTATTTTCTCCTACAATTACATTTAAACCCTCATTAAATTTTATATTTAAATTTTTATATTTTCTAAAATTTTCTAACTTTAACTCTGATATATACATAAAATTCCCTCAATTTATTCATTAATTATATTTAAAACTCTTCTATGATATTCCTCATCTTCTTCCTTTGCATCATATATGATATGCTCATTGTAATATTTAGATATTTTCTCATAATCATAAGATTTTCTATCAGTCCATGATACCAAAAATATCTTTTTAATATCTTTATTGGTATATAAATTATCAATTCCATCAAATTTATTTTCTCTAATCATTGAATCTATTGGATATACTATTGCAAAATCAAAATTAGAACTTGTTCTATTCCATGTATTTGTTGTATTGAATGTGTCAAACTCATAAAAGTTTCTTCCAATCTTTACTTTTTCTCCTGACTTAATTGTTTTCTTCTTCAAACCAGTCCAACCTACAAATTCTCTATTTTGTATATTATACATACTATTAGTTCTAAACAATACCTTTGCATTTTTAAAATTTCTATCTATGATAGCCATAATCAATTTATGTTTTTCATATTGATGCGTTCCAGTTACTAAAATTCCTTTGTCTTTATTATTGAAAAATTTTTCTATATTATTTATAAATTCTTGTTTATTGTTTTCCATATTTTTCCCTTCTTTCTTCACAATAATAATTTCTATATTTCGCTTATTAATCCTTGTTTTTTTCTTTGCTTTATAATACTTTTCTAATAATATTGCTTCCTTTTCTATGCCATATAGAGTTAATTTAACTAATTCTTTTTTCATTAATGTCAAACCTCAACCTACTTTGATTTTTTTAGTAATTTATCTAAAAATAAAGCAACACCATCTTCATCATTGGATAATGTAATTTCATCAGCATTTTCTTTAACAATATTAATTGCATTATCAACAGCCACTTTATATCCTACTTGTGCAAACATTGATAAATCATTTACATCGTCACCAATTGCAATAGTTTCTTCTTTTTTTATATTTAAAATTTCCAACAATTTTTTTACTGCATTTCCTTTATTGGAATCTATGTTTGCAATATCACAAAATATGGTTTTATCGTCCTTAAATTTTGTATCTAATAAACTTTTGTGCCTATTCTTTATTTCTACATTTTCTACTTTTTCAATTTTAGGTATTAATTTTTTTATTTTATCAAAATTACTATCTGCAATAGTACATTGAACAACATCATTTTTATATACAAACTCTCTTATATCTTCTTTTAATTGTTTTTCTTGATCTAGATGTTTTACTTTATTTACTACTCTTCCTTCTCCAACATTCATAATAAATCTAACATCTTCTGGATTTGCAATTTCATATAATTCTATGATAGCTTCCTTATTCATTTCATTAACATATAAGATTTTGTCTTGTTCATAATCATATATATTTCCACCACTTGATGTAATAATATATTTACTTGCAAAACATTCTCTACTTATTTGTTCTGTATATTTTCTTGGTCTTTCAGAACATAATATAACTAATATTCCTTTTTCACTTACCCTTTTTATTGTTTCTATTGTTTTTACTGACAAATTTCTATTACTATCCCTTAATGTCCCGTCAATATCTACAAATATCGCTTTTATCATAGATTCCACTCCTATTTAATTCGTTAATTCTATTTTTTAAATTCATTTTTTCTATTTCTAAAAAATTCATAAAAGTATCTTACATTTTCAAGTTCACTCCATTTTTGAACTTTATAATCTTTTGTATCTAAATTATATATTTTAGCATTTAGAATTCCTAACATAAATGGCGAATGAGTTGCAATTATAAATTGAATCCCTAAATATCTTGCCATTTTATTTATTTCTTCTGCAAGTTTTACTTGATTTTGTGGAGATAAAGAAACCTCCGGCTCATCTAGTAAATACAAATTATCTGGTTCAATATTATCTTCTAAAATTTGCAGTGTTGTTTCTCCATTAGAATATTTATCTTGTGAAAATTCAAACCTTGCAAACTGCTTTCCACCTTCTTTTGTCTGCAAAAAATCCTTTGCATTTTGCAATCCTCTTTCTCTTGCTAAATTACTTTCTATACTTTCTTGTAAAATTGCATCTTGTTGTATTTTCCTTATTTCATATAAGATTTCTTCACTTTTTATATATCTGCTATTTTCTGGTATTCTAGTTAATTTTCTACCATTTTCATTTTCTCCTAATTCATATTCACATGTTGATGCATAATCCTCAAAATAATCTAATGTTCCAACAACTTTTGGATTACTTCGTTCTTTTCCTTTTAAATTTAATTTATGAGCAATGATATTTAGTATGGTTGATTTTCCAGAACCATTATTTCCATATAATACGGTTATATTGTCAAATATAAATATATCTGGCTCTTTATTTTGTAATACATTAAATGGATATATATTATTATTTGTTATTTTGCTATCACTTAATTTAAATGTTTTTAGGTATATCATATATTGCCTAGCCTTTCTAGTTATTTTCTTTTTTCCAAGTCCTATTTATATTTTCTTGTTCTTTTTCTTTTAAAGCTTTATATAAGTCAATATCTAGTTTATTGCATACACTACATAACACAATAAAAACATCTGCTACTTCACTTTCTACTGTATCATAATGGTTAGCTTTATTTTTATCAATTCCCATATCTGTAGCATTTTTTCTTATTGATTTTGCAAGTTCTCCAACTTCTTCTAAAAGTAATAACATTGTTTTCTCTATTTCTTGATTTGAAAATCCTCTTATTTCTATCACATCTTTTATATATTTCTGTACTTCTTGCAATGTATTCTTTTCATTTAACTTATTCCATAAATCTAATTGACTATACAATTTATTACTTCCTTTCTAGTTTATTTATTTTGTTTCTTCTTCTATCCATTTTAAAAACTTTTCATTTCCATTTGTAATATCATAAGATATAATCTCACAAGTTTCGTAATCATGAATTTTTAATATTTCTTTTTCAACCTCTTTAAATAAAGTCTTTTTTGTTTTCATTTGAATAAAAAACTCTGGTTCTTTTTCAATTTTTCCTTTCCACCAATATGAACTATTTATATTTATTACTTGGCAACAACAAACTAACCTTTTTTCTAATAATGTCTCTATTATCTTGTCAGCAATTTCTTTTTTATTACATGCTGTTGTAATTATACAATATTCTTTTTCCATAATCTTACACCTCTAACTTTCTAGCCACACTATATCACAAATTTACCTTTTCCTCAACATAATCACTAAAATTTGCATTAAATATATTGAATCTTTACTCAAAAAATAAAGCACCTATTATAAGGCACTTTACTTAGGATTCTCTTTAACTTTTAAATTTTATTTTTTAAATTCATATGTTCATCAACATACAACCATATCATATGGAGTACCCAGCATAGATATATAATCTCTGTAATTCTCTCACAGCAACTATTATATCAATTTCAATAATTCATTTTATATGTTTCCACACACCATATCTAAAACAACCTTAACATGAATTTCATTATTTTGTACTTTTTCTAATCCAAATCTACCTCTTTTATGAAACATTATTGTATCTTGAAAGTCAGTAAACTCTAGAATGACTGGCAATTCTTTAACTCTAGCAACGCACAACACTCCACATGTGTGGTGGTCAGTCCGTTGAATGGTAGCCCTTAATGTGGTATCCTGACGGTTGACAGGTCAAAAGTTACAATT
>CALXCF010000004.1 GCA_944386755.1 uncultured Clostridia bacterium
ATTGTGATGACTAAGGCAATTAATGTAATACCTTTTGCCTGCTTTTTAATACTTTTTAAATTGTTGTTTTTTGTTTCTCTTTGTTTTCTTTTTACATTTTCTTGCATTTTGTATTTCCTCCTTTTATTTCTCTTACGTTTAATATTTTCTAATTTTTGCTTTTTTATTCTTTTTGTATCTAATTTTCCATTCTTTCTTGCAAAAAGAACTTATATTTACTTCTAATCATTACAAGTAAACTATTTACAAACAGGATATGTGTATTTTTCAATGTTCTTTTTGCAATCTAAAATGTACTTATTATTTACATTTCAAATTGTATCGTAACACATTGTTTTTGTCAATGGTTTTGTTTTAGTTTTTTTAATCTCTTTTTTAATAAATCATTATTTTTAGCTAAATACTATCATAATTTTATAATGATGAATGCGACTGTAATAGCAATAGAATTTCTTAAAACAAAGTAATGGAGGGTCCTGTTTTCGGGTGGAGCTATTACTTTATTTTTAGAAATTCTTTGCGTTATGAAAGGTAGCCGAAGAATTATAAAATTATAATAGTATTTAGCTTTTGAGTATATTGACTAACCAAAAAAACACTTGTATAATAGATATATCAACAAATTAGGAGATTTTAAAATGAACACAAACCATTTAGAAAAATTAGAATATTATAAAATATTAGAAAATTTAAGTAATTATTGTACAACAGAATATGGAAAGAATTTAGTTTCAAAGTTATTACCAAGCAATGAGAAGTCAAAAGTAACTTCATTATTACAAGAAACTCTTGAAACAATAAACTTATCAATGCGTAATTCTTTTCCATCTTTTTATGATGCATCTGATATTACAGTTTCATTAAAACAACTTGAAAGCATGCAAAGTTTAAACACAAAGTCACTTCTAAATCTAGCAAATATTTTAAAAAGTGCTGAAGAATTGAAATTATATTTTGATAAAGATTTTATTACTTCTGATTCTTTTCCAATTCTTTCAGATTTATTTAATATGCTTTATTCAAATAATTCAATTTCTTCTAAAATATTTTCTTGTATATTAGAAGAAGATGTAATTGATGATAGAGCATCTAAAGAATTGTATTCTATAAGAAGAAAGAAAAAGAATTTGGAGCAAGATATTAGAAGTAAATTAAATGATATGATACATTCTTCTTCATATAGTAAATACATTCAAGAACCTATTATTACAATACGTAATGAACGTTTTGTAATACCAGTAAAAGAAGAATATCGTTCTTCAGTTAAAGGTTTAATACATGATGTTTCAAATGCTGGTTCAACTGTCTTTATTGAACCATTATCTGTTTTTGAGATGAATAATGAAATTCATGGATTGATAAATAGTGAAAATATTGAGATAGAAAGAATATTATCTGAATTAAGCCAATTATTTGTACCTATTATCTCTCAACTAAGAGATGATGTAGATATTATTGGAAAACTTGACTTTATATTTGCAAAATCCAAATTTGCAAAATCAATAAATGCAATTATTCCTAAAGTTTCAGATAAAAAAGAAATTGATTTAAAAAATGCAAGGCATCCTTTAATTTCTAAAGATACAGTTGTTCCTATTACTTTATCTCTAGGAAAAGATTTTTCTACCTTATTAATTACAGGTCCAAATACTGGAGGAAAAACTGTTACACTAAAAACTGTTGGACTTTTGACTTGTATGGCATGTTCAGGCCTTGCAATACCATGTGATGAAAATTCTTCAATATATGTATTTGACAATGTTTTTGCAGATATTGGTGATGATCAAGATATTACAAGTTCTCTTAGTACTTTTTCATCTCATATGACAAATATTGTTGATATATTAAAGAATTTCACATCTGAATCTTTAATTTTATTAGATGAACTAGGCTCAGGAACAGATCCATTAGAAGGTGCAAATCTTGCAATTAGTATTTTAGAAAATATTAAAGAAATTGGTGCTTTAACCATTTCTACTACTCATTATCCAGAACTAAAAAAATATGCTTTAGCAACAGATGGTTTTGAGAATGCTTCTGTTGAATTTGATGTTTCAACATTAACTCCTACATATAGGTTATTAGTTGGCATTCCTGGAAAAAGTAATGCATTTGAGATTAGTAAAAAGTTAGGTTTAGATGAAAGGATTATTGACAATGCTAAAAGTCATCTTTCTTCTAAGGAGATTGCTTTTGAAGATTTATTGAAAAGTATTTATGATGATAAGGCTTTAATTGAAAAGGAAAAAGAAGATATAACTAAGGAATTGAATCAAGTTTCAATGCTTCGTAAATCTTTGGAAAGGGATAATCAATCTTTGAAAAATAAAGAAGAAGAGTTGATTAATAATGCTAAAATTAAGGCTAGAAATATTTTGTTAGATGCCAAAGAAGATGCAAATGAGATTATAAAGGAAATGAATAGTTTGGCAAAGGAAAGTAAGTTATCTAATAATGTTGAATTATCTAATTTGAGAAATGCTTTAAATTCTAAGATTAAGGATATTAAGATATATGGTGATAATGTGGATTCGTCTGAAAATGCTTCTTCTAAAAATTCTTCTATGTTAAAACCTGAAGATATCTATGTAAATATGAAGGTTTTTGTTAAGACTTTAAAGCAACCTGGGATTGTAGTTTCTCGTGTTTATAAGTCAAATGAAGTTCAAGTTCAAATTGGAAATATGAAAACTAATGTAAATATTAAATATCTTGATAAATTGGATAATTCTAATTTAGATAAAAATAGTTCTAATAAAATTAATTCTACTTTGAATAAAAATACTTCTATCTCTTATGGTTATGCTGATATTTCAAAAACTAAAAATGCTAAATCTGAAATTAATGTTATTGGATATAATGTTGATGAAGCAATATTTGTTATTGATAAATTCTTAGATGACTGTTCTTTAGCAAAATTGCAAACTGTCAGAATTGTTCATGGTAAAGGTACTGGTAAATTAAGAAATGGTATTCACAAATTTTTAAAGACTAACCCACATGTAAAGTCTTTCCGTCTTGGCTCTTTTGGTGAAGGAGAAATGGGTGTTACTGTTGTTGAACTAAAATAATTTTTTCTTGATGATTCATAATAAAATTGTTTGAATTTTTGAAAACCTATTACTTTATTTTTAATTATATTTTATTTTTAATACATTTTATTTTTAAAGTATAGGTTTTCTTTTATTTGCTTTTAATTGTAAATAATAGATTTGGTCACTATGTCTATCTAGTATTTTTTCATCTTCTTCAAATCTTTTTTCAAATTCTTTATTTTTTTCTTCTTGTCCTGTGACTACATCTAATAATATTTGCAATTTTTCTCCGTGTTCTACTTCTATTTTTGCAACTGTTCTGCTTAAGTTTCTTTGTTCTTCCTTTATTTCTTTCATGTCATTTTTTACATTTTTCATGTCGTTTTTTACATTCTTCATGTCATTAGCCATATTTATTAATAATTCGTCTCTTTCTTTATCTGTCATAGATTTTTTCCTCCTTTCTTGTAAAATTTACTATTTCATTTCTTTTATAATCAATTGCATTTTCATTATACTTATTTGTATAAATTGTGTCAATAGATAAATATTGTCAAAAAATAACAAATTCTAGCTAAATCTCATTTTAACTAGAATTTATATCATAAAAGCTTACTTTTTTAATTATATAAATTTTTCTACTACCAAAACAGTTCTTCCACTTCTTGTAGTTCCCTCTATTTGTTTTATAACGAATCTGCCTTTTCCTCTAACAGTAATTTTATCTCCTACTTTTATACTTTTAGAAGGCTTTGTTTCATTTTGTCCATTAACAAAAACTCTTTCCTGTTTAATTACTTCTAATGCTTTATTTCTTGATGTTCTAATTAAATCAGAAACAATATTATCCATTCTAAGTGATGGCACAATTATTTTTACTTCCTCAATTCTTGCTTCTTGTACTTCAAGTTCTGATATTTCTTTTTCTATTATTTTTGCATTATTGAATCTAGTTAGACTAGGTAGTTGTTCTAATAGTATTTTTGAAAAATCTGCTAAAGTAATTATTTCTGCTCCTTCATTTGAAACTATTATATCTCCTACTTTTTCTCTTTTTAATCCTAATTTAACTATTCCACCTAAATAGTTTCTATGTGTATATTTTTCTTTTTCTTCATCTGGCAATATTATTTTTACTACTTTTAAAATTTTATTATAGTTTTTTTGTAACATTTCTTCATCATATTTTTCTGGGTATATTATAGCTATTTTTCTTTCTGCATCTTCATACCCACCATATAGTTTATAATTTTCAAATTTAAGTTTTCTAAAAAAGTTTTCTACAAGTGCTACTTGATACATATCTAAAAAGTCTGAAAACTCTATTTTTTGCTTACTTTTAGAAAATTCTATTTTGTCTAGTATTTGTGATAAACAAATTTTATCTTCTTGTTTTTTATATTCTTTTAATATTTGTTGTTTGTCCATTATTAAATTTCCTCCTCATGGCTAATTGGGGACAGGTTTGTTTTATCCATTTATGGCTAATCCGTACCTGTCCCCAATTAGCCATAATGTCTTTTACTATTGTTTCTTCGTCTATTTTATATCTTTTTTCTAACTCTTCTACACTACCATGTTCAATAAATTTGTCTGGATATGCATAATTTTTTAAATTAATACCTTCTAACTTTTCTTCTACTATTAGTTCTTTTATTGCTGTTGCTAAACCATTTATAATAGTTCCATCTTCTATTGTGATTACATTTTTAGTTTTTAATATTGAAGATTTAATCGTTTCTTTATCTAATGGTTTTAAAAATCTTGCATTTATAACTTCTACTGAAACTTGTCCATTTTCGAATTCATGTTTTTCTATTTCGTTCGCTATTTTTGTTGCTTTTGCAACAGTTTTTCCTATTGCAATAATTGTTAAATCTTTTCCTTCCTGAATAATCTCTGCTTTTCCTAATTCTATTTTTTTGTGATATTCAAATTTGTATTTGTCTTCTCCTCCTCTAGGATACCTAATTACAGCAGGTTTATTCAATTTTATTGCAAATTCTAACATATCTTCAAGTTCTTTAAAATCTTTTGGTGCCATTATATTTAAATTAGGAACTAATCTAAAAAATGCCATGTCTAATAATCCTTGGTGAGTTTCTCCGTCTGCACCTACACAACCAGCTCTATCCACACACATTAAAACTGGTAAATTTTGAATTGCTATGTCATGTATTACTTGATCATATGCTCTTTGATAAAACGATGAATAAATTGGAACTACTGGTATAACTCCTGCTTTTGCCATTCCAGCAGCTAATCCTAATGCATGTTGTTCTGCAATTCCAATGTCAAAAAATCTATTTGGAAACTCTTTTGCAAATCTTGCAAGTCCAGTTCCATCTTTCATAGATGCTGTAATCGCAACAATTTTGTCATTTTCTTCTGCCAATGCTACTAACTTATCTCCGAATACTTTTGAATAATCTTTACTTTTTTCTTTTTTGCTTTTTCCTGTTTCTATATCAAAAGGTCCTGTTGCATGAAACTTATCAGGATTTTCCTCTGCTATTTTATATCCTTTTCCTTTTTTAGTTAAAACATGTAGTAAAACCGGGCCTTCTAGCTCTTTTGTAATTTTTAGCATTCTTTCTATCTCTTCTTCATTATGTCCGTCTACTGGTCCTAAATATCTGAATCCTATATCTTCAAAGAACATTTTTGGAATAATCAATTGTTTTATACTTCTTTTAACTCTTTGAACTATTTTTACAAATGGTTTACCTATAACAGGTATTTTTAAAATTGCTTTTTTAGCAGAGATGCTTGGTTTTGTATAGCTTTTTTTAGTTCTTAGTTTACTTAGCATCATACTTAAGCCACCAATGTTTTTAGAAATGCTCATTTCGTTGTCATTTAATATAACTGTTAGGCTTGTTTGACTATATCCTGCATCATTTAACGCTTCAAGCGCCATCCCTCCTGTTAATGCACCATCTCCAATAACTGCAATAACATGATTTTTCTTACCTTCTATATCTCTTGCTCTTGCCATACCCAATGCTGCAGAAATAGATGTACTGCTATGTCCTGTATTAAAGCAATCTGTTTCTGATTCATTTGTTTTAGGAAAACCTGCTAAACCATCTAATTTTCTTAATGTTTTCATTTGCTCTTTTCTTCCAGTTAAAATTTTATGCACATAAGTTTGATGTCCTACGTCCCATACAATTTTGTCTTCTGGCAAATCAAACACACTATGTAGTGCAATTGTTAATTCAACTACACCTAAATTAGAAGCTAAGTGTCCTCCATTTTCTGATACTATTTCTAATATATATTTTCTTATATCTTCTGCTAGCTCTTTTTTCTCTGCTATTGTTAATTTTTTTACATTTTCAGATGAATTTACTTTTTCTAACATTTTACCACCTTTACTGGGATTAGGGGACGGTCCTCTAAATCCCTGCTTTTAGGGATTTAGGGACGGACCTCCAATCTAATTTCTTGAGTGGGATTAAGTGACGTTCTTTTAATCCCTTCTAATAGGATTTTTGGACATTCCTTAATCCTTTTATATAGTGTCTATATTCTATCATATTTTTTATCTGATGTAAAATAAAAATTAGGGATGATTTTCCCTAATTTTCTAAATATAGAGCTATTCTAAATCCTATATAATTATTAGTATATGTTGGTTCTTGTTCATATCTATTAGAAGCAGGTGCTCCATAACCTGTATTTACATAGCAACCTCCCCTTATAATTCTTTTATCATTTTTATATGCTTCCATTGTCCATTCATATACATTTCCAGCTAAGTCATAAATATTTTTAACTTTATTTTTTTCTGTTTCAAAATCTATTCCTGTTTGAAGTTCTTTGTTTTCATTTGAATTACTACTATACCATCCTTTTTTTGTACTATCTTGGATGTATTTCGTTAAATTTCCATCTTCATTTTCAATATTTTCTAAATATTTCATTACTTCATCCCATTGTACACCATATATTAGTGTGCTTTTAGCTGTTAAATAATTATTTGAATCACTAAAACCTCTTGCTAGTTCCACTGCTCCTTTATCTTCGTTTGATGTGTTTGAATTACTTTCTTCATCACTTGACCATTTAACGTTATTGTATACTTTTGCTCCTTTTTTTATAATCGCTTCTCCATTAGTATTAATACCTGTTTCATATCTTCCAATATAAAATCCTTTATTTTTTTCTACACTTTCATACATAGCTTTTGCTTCATTTTGAGTAATTATTGATTCTTCTATCTTTTCATTTATTCCCATTCTATTTGCTTCTCCACAATCCGTCAAAAATTCTTGTAATTTTCCGTTTGCATATCCTTCTATTCTCACAAATTCTGTTTCAAAATTTTCAGTATCTACTGGAATCCATACAAATTGATTTTTCTCTATATCTTCTACAACTATTCCTTCATCTATTGTTTCTCCAGTATCTTCTGATACTTTAAATCCTGCTGGCAATATAAATTCTCCGTCTTTTACTTTTATACTTGTATTTTCTTCTTTATAAAACATACTACTATCTTTTGACTTTTCTAATTCGTCTTCTGATAAACTAATTATAAATAAAACTATAAAAGTTATTATAATAATTGTTATTATTGCTAAAATTGATATATTTCCTTTAATATTTCGCATATTAAACTCCCCTATATTTTACTTTTTTATATTTTATACAATTTATTCTTCTTCGTCAATAATTTGCATTATAAAAAGGACAATATTATCTAAATTTAAAGGTCCGTCCCCGAATCCCTAAAAACAGGGATTTAGAGGACCGTCCCCTAAATCCCTGCAACTATCTCGCCATCTTTTACTCCTATTTTTGTTGTTTTATTTTTCTTCAAGTTTCCATCTAAGATTTCCTCTGCAAGTTTGTCTTCTAACATGCTTTGTATTGTTCTTCTTAGTGGTCTTGCTCCGAATGCCTTATCTATTCCTTTGCTTGCAATTAATTCTTTTACTTCTGGCTCGATTTCTATTTTGATTTTTTGTGCTTGTAATCTGTTTTGTACTTCTTTTAGCATTAAGTCTACTATTTGACTTATTTCTTCATCTGTTAGTTTATGGAATACTATTATTTCATCAATACGGTTTATGAATTCTGGTCTTAATTCTCTTTTTAGTTCTTCCATTACTGCTTTTTTAGTTTCTTCATATTCTTTATTTTGTTTTTCTAGTTTTGCTTTTTCTTCAGCGTTTTCTTTTGAACTATCTTTTCCATTTTTATCGTCAATATTTCTAATGATAGCATCCTGACTAAATCCTAATGATTTTTTATCTGTTATTAATCTTGCTCCTATATTTGATGTCATGATTATTACTGTGTTTTTAAAGTTAACTGTTCTTCCTTGGCTATCTGTTAGACGTCCATCTTCTAGTATTTGTAATAACATATTCATAACATCTGGATGTGCTTTTTCAATTTCATCAAATAATATTACTGAATATGGTTTTCTTCTTATTTTTTCTGTTAATTGTCCTCCTTCATCAAATCCTACATATCCTGGAGGTGAACCTATTAATTTTGATACTGAATGTGATTCCATGTATTCAGACATGTCGATTCTTATTAATGCATTTTCATCACCAAATAGTGTTTCTGCTAATGCTTTTGATAATTCTGTTTTACCTACACCTGTTGGTCCTAAGAATAGGAATGAACCTATTGGTCTTTTTGGATCTTTTAATCCAACTCTTCCTCTTCTTATTGCTTTTGCTACTGCTTCAACAGCTTCATTTTGTCCAATTACTCTTGCATGTAAGTTCTTTTCTAGATTTTTTAATTTTTCATTTTCATCTTCTGTTATTTTCTTTGCTGGAATTCCTGTCCAACTTGCTATTACTTCTGCTATATTTTCTTCTGTTATATTTGTAACAGATTTATTGTTTTTATTTTTCCATTTCTTTTGTTCTTTTTCATATTTTTCTTTTAATTCTTTTTCTTTATCTCTTAAGTCTGCTGCTTTTTCAAATTTTTGTGTACGTACTGCTTCTTCTTTATCTTTTTGCATTTCTTCAATTTGTTCTTCTAATTCTTTTAAACTATCTGGCTCTGTATATGTTTTTAATTTTGCTCTTGATGCTGCTTCATCTATTAAGTCTATTGCTTTATCTGGTAAAAATCTATCATTGATGTATCTTGTAGACATTGTAACTGCTGCTTCTATTGCTTCATCTGTGATTTTTACTCCATGATGTGCTTCATATTTGTCTCTTATACCTTTTAAGATTTTTATAGTATCTTTTTCACTTGGTTCATTTACTGTTACTGGGCTAAATCTTCTTTCTAATGCTGCATCTTTTTCAATGAATTTTCTATATTCATTTAAAGTTGTAGCACCTACTAATTGGATTTCACCTCTTGCAAGTAAAGGTTTTAAAATATTTGCTGCATCTATTGCTCCTTCTGCTGCTCCTGCACCAACTATTGTGTGAATTTCATCTATGAATAGTATTACATCTCCTGCTTTTTTAACTTCTTGTAATGCTTTTTTAATTCTTTCTTCAAAGTCTCCTCTATATTTAGCTCCTGCTACCATTCCTGAAATATCTACACTTACAACTCTTTTGTCTTTTAATATTTCTGGCACATCACCTGCTACTATTTTTTGTGCTAATCCTTCAACAACTGCTGTTTTACCAACACCCGGTTCACCAATTAAACATGGATTATTTTTTGTTCTTCTTGATAGAATTTGTATAACTCTTTCTATTTCTTCTTTTCTTCCTATAATTGGGTCTAATTTTCCTTCTCTTGCTTTTTTAGTTAAGTCTTCTCCAAATTGGTTTAATGTAGTTGTTTTGTTATAGCTTCCTTTTTTGATATCTGCCTCATTTTTGTTGTCCTCACCAATAAAGTCTTCGCCTTCATTTATAACTTTTACTATTTCATTGTATAGTTTTGGTATACTAACATTTAATTCTAATAAAATACGTGCTGCAATGCTGTCACCTTCTCTTAGAATACCAATTAACATATGTTCTGTTCCTATATAGTTATATCCTAGTTTTCTTGCTTCTATAAATGCACTTTCAATTACTCTTTTTGTTCTAGGTGTAAATCCTAATGTTCCTTCTATAGGCTCTTCTTGACCTACTAATTCTACGATTTTATCTATAATATTTTCTGGTGTTACTTCTTGGTTTTCTAAAACTTTTGAAGCTACTCCACTTCCTTCTTTTGCTAGACCATATAATATATGTTCTGTTCCAATATAATTATGTCCTAACTCAATTGCTACTTCGTTTGCAATTTCTATTGCTTTTTTAGCTCTATTTGTAAATTTGTATGTCATAATTTTCAACTCCTTTCAAATGTCCTATTAGGGACGTTTCTTAATGAGACATTTTGTCTCATTTGGGACATATCTTTATTTTATATTTATTCTAATTTTGTTCTAATTTGATTTTTATGTTAAATTATAGTATAATTGTTTTATACCGTATGGTTTTGTAACTTGATGTTAGTCCAAGTTATTGGACTGTTTCCACAACTTATTAGTTGTGTGCCTTATAAGGAGGTAATTGTATGATACAAGTCTTTATTATCATTATTCTAGCTCTTTTTGGTTTAGCAATAACAGAAACGATTTCATTTGATACCTTTTATGTTATGATTGCAATATCTTTAGCTACATCTGGTATTTGCCAAGAAATTTCCAAACTCAAGGATAAAGCAATTGATAATAAAGAAAGCAATGACAAAAAAGAATAACACTCAAAGCCTCCTTGTGAGGCTATTTTTTTTCGTTTAATATCTGTTTAATAACCTCAGCTCTTTTTATATCCCTTTCATAAGAATCATACTTTTCACCTAAGTACTTTTGTAAATTTGCTGGTTTAGTATATAAATATAATTTTTGAACTTGTAAATCTGTAATTTCATCCAAAATACCTAAATCAACACCAAGTTTAATATCTGAAAGTAATTTTCTTGTTTCTTCTGAAGATATTTTTCTACAATTGCTTAAAATCCCATAACTTCTATAAATCATATCCTCGAACTCAATTTTATCATCTGCTAACATTTTTCTAGCTTTTCTTTCTTGTTCAATAATTTTCTCAGAAATCACTTTAACTCTTTCAATAATTTCCTTTTCAGTAATACCTAATGTTTGTCTATTAGAAATTTGATACATATCTCCGGTGCTTTTAGAATTTTCGCCATATATACCTCTTATGCTAATTCCAAAATTGCTAACAGCATTTAAAATTTTTGCAGTATTTCCAGTATGCTCTAAAGCTGGAAGATGTAACATTACACTTGCTCTTAATCCTGTTCCTACATTAGTTGGACATGCTGTTAAATATCCATATTTTTTATTTATTGCATATCCTAAAGTTTCATTGATTTTTTCATCTAGCTCAATTGCTAAATTTAAAGTATTTTCTAGGTCTAGTCCACAATTAAATACTTGTATTCTTAAATGGTCCTCTTCACCTATCATTATACAAATATTTTCTTCATCATTTATTAAAATACTTCCTGTTTCATTTTTATTTAAAGCAAATTCTGGACTTATAATATTTTTTTCAACTAAACTCATTTTTGTTATATCATCCATATCTTTTAGTTTGAAAAATTTGAGTCCATAGCCTATTCCATATAGATTGTCTTTTATTTTATTTTCTAATGCTTCCCTTTCTTGTTTTGTTTTTAGATTGAAAGGAAATCCTGCTATATTTCTTGCAAATCTAATTCGTGTGCTTTTTGCTACATCGCTATTTTCACTACTTTGTAAATACCAATTCATATTTTACCACCTCTCTATGCAATGGGTGCAATGGGGACGGCCCCAAATTGCACTTTGACCTGTCCCTTTTGCATCTTTTAGTGCAAATCGGGGCCGTCCCCATTGCACTTTTTGATTTCGTCTCTTATTTTTGCTGCATCTTCATATCTTTCTTCTTTTATTGCTAATTTTAATTGTTCTTGTAATTGCTCTAATTTTGCCTTTTTATCATTATCTTTGTTATTATTCGCACTTTCTACTTTGTTATCATCTGCATTATTCATATTGTTTGAGCTACTCTTTTCTTTTCTTTCAGATTCTTTTAATTTTTCATCGATCTTATTATCTATAATTTTTCCAATTCTTCCTACATGTTGATTTGAACCTTGGATTTTTTTAATTATTGGATCTAATTTTGCTTCAAATACATCATAGCAATTACCACATCCTAATTTTCCTGTATTTACAATGTCATCAAATGTATATCCACAATTATCACAAGTTAATGTTTTAACTTCATTTAATAGTGGCATCCATTCTGGTTTTGCAAATTCCTCCATGAAATCACCAAAGAAATTAGAAAAATCCATTGGCATACTAAAATCCATATGACCAATTCCTAATTTTTGACTACATTCCTCACATAAATTAAGTTCTCTTACTTTTCCATTGATATTTTCTGAATATCTTACATTTGCTTCTCTTTTTCCACAGTTATCACATAACATTTTAATCTCCTCCTTTTTTAAGAGGATTTGGGGACGTGTCACTTTTCCTCTTTTGAGGATTTTTGGGGCCGTCCCCAAATCCCTATTCCAAATTTATTAACATATTTTTAAATATTCTTGCTCTTACTTCGTCTTTTATGTCTTTTGTTAGTTGTAATACATTGTCACTTGTTGCTACTTTTAACAGTTTTGCTTCTTTTTGGTCTATTACACCATATGAAAGAAAGTCACTAATTAGTATATCTACTTCATTTGATGTTATTTCTTTTCCTATGTTATTAATGATGTACATTAGGTAATCTGATTTACTATTAGTCGCCTTTTTTATTTTTATGTGTCCTCCACCACCTCTTCTGCTTTCAACATAGTATCCTTGTGATGGTTTAAATCTTGTTGCTATTACATAATTTATTTGTGATGGTACACAATTAAAGTGTTCTGCTAATTCATTTCTTTGTATTTCTATTTCTTCATTGTCATCAAATAAATCTTTTATGAATTCTTCTATTAAATCTGACATTCTCATATTATTTCGCCTCCAATTTATTGTCTTTATCTATTTTCAAATATATATCATATATTATTTTGCTGACTTTGACTTTCTTTGACCTACAATATATATTATACTTACTTTTAAAATATTTTCAAGTGTTTTTTTCTATCATATTTGACCTTTTTTGACCTTTACACTTAATTTTTATATTGTTTTTCTATTTTTATCTCTCTTTATCTATTTTTTTCTCACTATTTTTCACTTTTTGCTTTATTGTCATTTTTATTTTCACTTGATGTTTTTGTTATATTTTCCAATTTTTTTGCTTTGTCTTTTTGCTCTGGTAATGTTACCCATGCAAAATATGATGATATAAATTCTCCATATTTTGTTGTATCTTCTCCTACTTCTACTTCTCTTGAATTCATTTCACTATCTTCTTTTTTCAATCTTATCTCTCCTTTTTTAATAAATTTATCTATGTTCTATTTTTGTTATTCTCATTTATATTATTTTTTATACATCTAAATAAGAAAAAGTTGAGAAAAGAATTTTTCTTTAATCTCAACTTTTAATTATTTTTATTTACATATTGTCTTTGCTCAAAATTGTAATTATTTTTCAATCTTAAGCTCCTGTTATTATGAAGTATATAACTCTTGCAACTACTATTGCACCTAATGTTGCTGCTATTGTAATTAAAACTGTTGCTGGTGCACTTAATCTTTTTGTCATTTCTTTTTTTTCTTCTACTTTTTTCACTTCTTCTTCCATTGTACATTTCCTCCTTCGTTTATTTATTTTTACTTATTAACTTTAGTTTTTAGAATTTAGTCTTTCTAATTTTTCTTCATTTTCTATAATAGTCATTATTATTTGTACAGTTTTTTCTAAATTATCATTTTTCAAGACATAGTCATATATACCTATTCTTGATTCTTCATAGTCAAAACGGTTTAGCCTTAGTATTACTTCTTGTGGACTAGGCTTATCAACTCTATTTTCAAGTCTTCTTTTCAATTCTTCTTTTGGAACTCTTAGATATATTGTTACTATTTTTGTATCTTCTTCTAATAATTCTTTTAAATGTTCTGTTCCATTAACATCAATGTCTTTAACTATTATTTTTCCACCACTAATCTTTTCATTTAATAGTTTTCTTGATGTACCATAATAGCAATTATGATGTATATCGTATTCATAAAATTCTCCATTTTCTATCATTTCTTCGAATTCTTCTTTTTCTACAAAATGATATGTACCTCCCTCTACGTCTCCTTCTCTCATAGGTCTTGAGGTATATGAAGGAAGTGATTCTACGTTTTTCATTCTTTTTATTAATTCTTTTTTTATCGTGTCTTTTCCTGCTCCTGATACTCCGGATAAAATAACTAGCATATTGTTACCTTCCCTTCTGCAATTTCATTCGCAGCTAATGTAACAGGTGATTCCTCTTTAACATGTGTTAATGGTTCAGCTCCTGCTGCTATTTGTCTGGCTCTTCTTGCTGTTGCAATTACTAATTCATATCTATTTTGTGCTTTTGTTAATAACTCTGTTACTGTTGGTCTAACTATCATCAAAATCATCTCCTATAAAATTTAAAAATATAAAATATTCACTAAATAATACTTAATCAAATTCAACTATTATTGCTATCATCTTGTCCAGTTTTATCTATTCTATCTCCTACAGTTTCTGGTTGTACTGCTGATAAAATTATATGTCCTGAATCCATTATTAAAACTGCTCTTGTCCTTCTTCCACATGTAGCATCTATTGCTGTTTTATTATCTTTTGATTCTTGGACTAATCTCTTTATTGGTGCAGATTCTGGGCTAACTATTGCTACTATTCTGTCTGAAGAAACAATGTTACCAAATCCTATATTTACTAACTGCATATAATCAATCCTTTCTACTCAATATTTTGTACTTGCTCTCTAATATTTTCTAATTCTGTTTTTATATCAATTACACCATTGGTAATTTCAAGGTTATTAGCTTTTGATCCTATTGTATTTGTTTCTCTATTCATCTCTTGAATCATAAAATCTAATTTTTTTCCTACTGCTTCTTGAGACTCTTTTATTTGCTTTTCGAATTGAAAAATATGACTATTTAATCTGGTGACTTCTTCTTCAATTGAACATTTATCTGCATAGATTACAACTTCTTGTGCTAATCTTGACTCATCAATTTCTTTGTCTTTAATTAGATCTTTAATTCTTCCCTCTAATTTTACTACATATTCTTCAATAAGTCCAGTAGAAAGTGAAGATATTTCTGTAACTTTTTTTTGGACCTTATTTATTCTGCTTAGTAAATCTTCTGAAATTCGCTTTCCTTCTGTCTCTCTCATTAAAACTAAATTAGATGTTGCATCTTCTACTGTTTTCAATAGTTCATTCTTTATTGTATCGTCATCTTCTATGTTTTGAACACTTAAAACATCTGGATATTTTGTAATTTCTGTCACTTCAATATTTGATAATAAATTTTCCTGTTCTGCTAGTTTTCTTAACTCATCTATATATGCTTTTGCAATTTCTGTATTTATTTTTATTTCTTTTCCTTTTATTGAATTATTTTCAAAAGTTACAAATACGTCAATTTTTCCTCTTTTGATTTTTTCTGATATTTTTCTTTTAACTTCTTCTTCTAAATAACTTATTTGTTTTGGCATTTTTACTGAAATATCTAAATAACGATGGTTTACACTTTTTATTTCTACTTGATATTTTCTTTCTTCAACTTCTAATTCTGATTTTCCGTATCCAGTCATGCTTTTTATCATTTTTTATTCCTCTTTTTCTATTTTTTTATTGATTCTTCTTTTTTAGTTGTTTTCTTAGTAGTTCTTTTCCTTGTTGGCTTCTTTTCAGCTTTTTCTTTTACTTCTTCATCTTTTACTTTACTTTCTTTTTCTGATTTGTCATCTATTTTCTCTGTTTTATCTTTTGATTCTGATTTAGTTTTTGTTTTTCTAGTACTGGCTTTTTTTGTTGTCTTAGTTTCTTGTTTTTTAGTTTCTACTTTTTCTTCAGTAGTTTCTTTTTTACTTTTCTCTTTTACTGTCTTAGTTTTTTCTTCATCTTTTTTTACGCTTTTATTATTTTTAGATTTCTTCTTTGCCTCTTGTTTATCTTCTGTGCTTTTTCTCTTTTTCCCTGTTTTTGCTGATTTTGGTTTATGTTGAATTTTCTTTTTTTCTTCTTCTGATGGATTTTGTTTTTTAGCTTCTTTTTTTACTGGTTCTTCTTTTTTTACAATTTCTGATATATCACTTAATCCTTTTAGATATTCTCTTCTTCCTTTAGTATATAATATTATTGATTTAAGTACATAATATACCGCAATTGTATATGAAGATGTCAATATGTAGAATTGAAATTGATATTCATATCTTGTGATTATATGTATTATAAGCAAACTATGGAATGTTAATACTAAGAATTCAATTGCTGTAATTGCAAGTGTTCCACTGTCTTTTTTATATGATACTTCAAATAATATTAAACAGATTAAAAGCAAGACTCCTGAGCATATTTCAATTATATTTACTAAATTTTCTTGATTTATCTTATTATATGAATAATTTAGAATAGCAAAATATCCCATTATTGCTATTGCAATTATTAGATTTATAAATATCTTCTTCAATATTTCTTGTGATATTTCTTTTGGTATTTTTTTGTTTTTTCTTTCTTCTAGCTTTTCGACTGCTATCTTATGTTTTTCCATAATTTATAAAATTTTCCTTTCTTAATTTTCTAGTTCATACATAATAATGCTTAAAATATTTAAAGCAACTGTTTCTGTTCTTAAAATTCTTTTTCCTAGAGTAATAATTTTTGCTCCATTTTTTTCTAAGGTATTTATTTCTTCTTTATCCATTCCGCCTTCTGGTCCAATTACAATTGCTATTTTGATTTTTTTATTATTTTCTTTATTATCTTTTTTTAATAATTTTAATTCATTTTTTAATGTGTTTTCTTTTTCTTCTTCATATGCAACTAGAACTACATCATAATCTTTGATTTTTTCTGATATTTCTTTTAGATTTTCTATATTATTGATTTTAGGTATATAATTTCTTCCACATTGCTTTGCCGCAACTTCTGAAATTTTTTGCCATCGTTCTATTTTCTTTGTTTTATCTTTTTCTTTAAGTTTTACAACACATCTTTTCATTTCAATTGGTGTAATATCCTGTACACCTAGTTCTACTGATTTTTGTATTATTAGCTCCATTTTATCTGCTTTTGGAAGTCCTTGAAATATGCTAACTTCAATATTTGATTCTACATTTGTTTCTAGTTTTTTTAGTATTTTACATGTTATTTCATTTTCTTCTATATTTGTAATCTTGCATAAATAATCTTGCTTTGTATTTTCATTACATATAGTTATTTCATCTTTTATGTTTTTTCGTAAAACTTTTTTTATATGATTTACGTCTTTATCTTTTATATAAATTGTATCGTTTTTTATTTGATTGTTTTCTACAAAGAATTTGGGCATTTTTCTCTCCTTTTTATGTTGTTCATTATATCATAACTCAATAAAAAAAGCTAGAATATTCTACAAATAATTCTAACTTTTTTACTATATTTGATTTTATTATTAATAATTTTCAGCTTTGATTTCAAAATATGCTTTTGGATGAGAACATACAGGACAAATTTCTGGAGCAGCTTTTCCAATTACTATATGTCCACAGTTTCTACATTTCCAAATTCTATCTCCATCACGGCTAAATACTAATCCACCTTCAACATTTTCAATTAATTTTTTGTATCTAGCTTCATGTTCTTTTTCAATTTCACCTACTGCTTCAAATAGATATGCAATATGGTCAAATCCTTCTTCTTTTGCTTCTTTTGCCATTCTATCATACATATCTGTCCATTCGTAGTTTTCTCCTTCAGCAGCTGCTTCTAAGTTTTCTAATGTTGATTTGATTTCTCCACCTTGTAATAATTTGAACCACATTTTTGCATGTTCTTTTTCGTTATTAGCTGTTTCTTCAAATATTGCTGCTATTTGTTCATATCCTTCTTTTTTTGCTTTACTTGCAAAGTATGTGTATTTGTTTCTTGCTTGTGATTCTCCAGCAAATGCCTCCATTAAATTTTTCTCTGTTTTTGTTCCTTTTAGTTCTTTTTCCATTTATAATTCCTCCTTTAATTTTTATTTTTGCTTTATATTTTTCATGATATATCTTATCTTCTTTTTTGCATTCTGTCAATATCTCTCTGGGTTAAATTCTATTCATCAATAGTTGAAATTCCAAGAGTAATTTCTTCTAAAACATCTAAAACTGCTCTAACAGTATCTAATGCTGTCAAAGTTGGAATATTATTTTCTGTTGCACATCTTCTAATCAAAGTTCCATCTGTTTCTTGATCTATTGAGTCAATATTTCTTGTATTAATAACATAGCTCACATAACCTTTTCTTAATGACTCTATGATTTCTTCACTACCCTCACTAATTTTCTTTTTTACTCTTGTTTTAATTCCATGTTCTTTTAAAAATTTAGCTGTTCCTTTTGTCGCTTCTATATTAAATCCTAAGTTATAAAATCTTTTGATTAATGGCAATGCTTCTTCTTTGTCTTTATCTGCAATTGTTACAAAAACTGTTCCATAATTTGCAAGTTTAACTCCTGAAGATTGTAGTGCCTTGTATAGGGCTCTTGTTAATTTTTTATCATAACCAATCGCTTCTCCTGTTGATTTCATTTCAGGAGAGAGTGTTGCATCTAAACCTGATAATTTTGAGAATGAAAATGCTGGTGCTTTTACATACCATTTTTCTTTTTCTTTTGGATATACAACATCAATTCCTTGTTCTTTCAAAGATTTTCCAAGCATCACTAATGTTCCAATATCTGCTAGAGAATATCCTGTTGATTTTGAGATAAATGGTACTGTTCTTGATGACCTTGGATTTACCTCTATAACATATACATCTTCATTTTTATCTACAATAAATTGAATATTATATAATCCTACAATTCCAATTCCTAATCCTAATTTTACAGTATAATCTAAAATAGTATCTTTTGCTTTTTGACTAACACTAAATGTTGGATATACACTTATACTATCTCCTGAGTGAATTCCTGTTTTTTCAACATGTTCCATAATTCCTGGTACAAATACATCTTTTCCATCACATACTGCATCTACTTCTAATTCTTTTCCAGTAATGTATTTATCTACTAATACAGGTTGTTCTGTATTTATTTCAACAGCTGTTTTTAAGTATTTCTCTAATGCTTTTTGATTTGAAACAATCTGCATTGCCCTTCCACCTAGTACATAACTTGGCCTAACTAATACTGGATATCCTATTTCTTTTGCAACTTTTATTCCATCTTCAATGTTAGTTACCGCTTCTCCTCTAGGTTGTAGTAATTTTAATTCTTTCATTACTCTTTCAAATGCATCTCTATTTTCTGCTTTTTCAATAGCATTTACATCTGTTCCTATTATTTTCACACCTAGTTTAGAAAGTGGTCCTGCAAGATTAATTGCTGTTTGTCCACCTAATGCTGCAATTACACCTTCTGGTTTTTCTAAATCAATAATATTCATAACATCTTCTACTGTTAGTGGTTCAAAATATAGCTTATCACTTGTTGTATAATCTGTTGATACTGTTTCTGGATTGTTATTGATAATTATTGCTTCAAATCCCGATTCTTTAATAGTTTTTACTGCATGGACAGTCGAATAATCAAACTCTACACCTTGACCAATTCTAATTGGTCCTGCCCCTAACACAATTATTTTTTTCTTGTCATTTACAATTGATTCGTTTTCTTCTTCATATGTTGAATAGAAATATGGCACATAACTTTCAAATTCACTGCTACAAGTATCTATCATTTTGTATACTGGATATATATTATGCTCTTTTCTTAACAGATAAATATCTGCTTCTTTTTTATTCCATACTTTTGCAATATACTTATCACTAAAGCCCATTTTCTTAGCCTCTTTTAGTACCTCTATATCTCCAATATTTTGAGTTAAAACTGTTTCCTCATCTACAATATTTTTGATTTTTTCTAAGAAAAACATATCAATTTTAGTTGTATCATAAATTAATCCTAAATCAACATTTCTTCTAATTAATTCAGCAATAGCATAAATTCTATCATCTGTTCCATCTTTTATATATGTCATCATTTCTTCTATTTGCATATTATCAAACTTCTTATTATAGATATGACATACTCCTGTTTCTAATGACCTTACTGCTTTTAATAGGCTTTCTTCAAAGGTTCTTCCTACACTCATTACTTCACCTGTTGCCTTCATTTGAGTACTTAATTTATTTGAGGCAAGTGTGAATTTATCAAATGGGAATCTTGGTATTTTGCAAACCACATAATCTAGTGCTGGCTCAAAACTTGCAGGTGTATTTGCTAATTGAATTTCCTCTAATCTCATACCTACTGCAATTTTAGCTGAAACTCTCGCAATTGGATATCCACTTGCTTTTGAGGCTAATGCTGATGAACGAGATACTCTTGGATTTACTTCTATTACATAGTAATTAAAAGAATGTGGATCTAAAGCAAATTGGACATTGCATCCTCCTTCTATTTTTAATGCTCTTATAATCCTTAATGCGCTATCTCTTAGCAATTGATATTCTTTATTAGTTAACGTTTGGCTTGGAGCTACAACAATTGAATCTCCTGTATGAATTCCAACGGGATCTAGATTTTCCATATTACAAATTGTAATTGCTGTATCATTATGGTCTCTCATCACTTCATATTCTATTTCTTTATATCCTTTAATACTTTTTTCTACTAATACTTGATTTACTGGAGAAAGTTTTAATGCATGTTTAATTAATTCTTTTAATTCTTTTTCATTGTCGGCAAATCCTCCACCTGTTCCTCCTAAAGTAAAAGCTGGTCTTAAAACAACTGGATAACCTATTTTTTTAGCAGCTTCTATTCCTTCTTCTTCTGATTCTGCAATAATAGATTCTAATACTGGTTCTCCTAGTTCTTGGCATAACTCTTTGAATTTTTCTCTATCTTCTGCTTTTTCAATACTTTCACTACTTGTTCCTAAGAGTTCTACTTGACATTCTTGCAAAATTCCTTTTCTATATAACTGCATTGCTAAATTTAAGCCTGTTTGTCCTCCAATTCCTGGCAAAATTGCATCTGGTCTTTCATATCTAATGATTTTTGCTACATATTCTAATGTTAATGGCTCCATATATACTTTATCTGCAATTGTTGTATCTGTCATAATTGTTGCTGGATTTGAGTTTACTAATATTACTTTGTATCCTTCTTCTTTTAATGCTAAACAAGCTTGTGTTCCGGCATAGTCAAATTCTGCTGCTTGTCCTATTACAATTGGTCCAGAACCTATAACTAATACTGTTTTTATATCTTTTCTTTTTGGCATTTCTTTCACTTTCCCTTCATTTTAGTTTTTATATTTTTATTACTATATCTCTCAACAAATTTGGAAAAGAATTAGTATATTGCTAGGCAAACAAGATTTGAATTTATGAGGCGTACGATTTGTACGTTGATTAAATTCAAATCGAAGTTTAACGACGCAAGATGCTGATTATTTTTCAAATTTCCCCATTAAATTTATAAACTTGTCAAACAAATACCCACTATCCTGTGGCCCTGGACTACTCTCCGGATGATATTGAACACTAAACACCTTATCCTTTTTACACTCCACGCCCTCAATTGTATTATCCAAAATATTCTTATGAGTAGCCACTAAATCTGTTTTTTCTAAAGATTTCTCATCAACTGCATAGCTATGATTTTGGCTCGTAATTTCAATCTTATCTGTTTCTAAATTTAAAACTGGATGGTTTCCTCCTCTATGTCCAAATTTTAATTTATATGTTTTTGCACCATAGGCTAGGCTTATCATTTGATGTCCTAAACAAATTCCAAATATAGGATATTTCCCTCTTAATTCTTTTACTAGGTTTATTACCTCTTTTACGTCTTCTGGATTTCCTGGTCCATTTGATAGAAAAATTCCATCTGGTTTTAAATTCTCAATTTCTTTCGCTGTTGTATTATATGGCACAATTGTCACATTACAACCTCTTTTATTTAAACTTCTTACTATATTTAACTTAATTCCACAATCTACTGCTACTACATTATATTTATAGTTTGCAGTTCTTGAATACCATTTCTTTTTACAACTTACTTTTGCTACTGCATCTTTTGGAATATCATATGCTTTTAATTTTTTCAACGCATCTTCTTTACTTGTTGTAATATCTGTAATGATTACTTTTCTACTTCCTTTATTTCTGATACTTCTTGTTAATTTTCTTGTGTCTATACCTGATATTGCTGGTATATCATTTTCTTCTAAGTATTCTGATAATGTTTTTGTATATCTAAAGTTACTTGGTAAGTCATTATATTCTCTTACTACCATTCCTCCGATTGTTGGTTGTTTTGTTTCATAGTCTTCGTCTGTAATTCCATAATTTCCTATTAGTGGATATGTCATTACTACCATTTGATATGTGTATGATGGGTCTGAAACGATTTCTTGATATCCAACCATTGATGTGTTAAATACGATTTCGCATATTGCTTCTTTGTCAGCTCCGAATCCATATCCAAAATATTCTTCTCCATCTTCTAGTACAATTTTTTTGTTAAATGCTTTCATTTTTGTCTCCTTTCTTTTTTTATTAATTATTTTTCCTGATTTTTGGCACAAAAAAATAAGGAATAAATCCTTATTTAAAGTGTAGAAATTATTAAATTAACTATTAAGAAAATAGCTGAAATTGTTATTAAGTTACTTTTTCTTAAATAGTTTTTCATTTTTGTCTCCTTTTGTGCTTTATATTTTTCTTATTATATCAATGCGAAATATATATTGCAATATTTTTTATAAATTTCTATTCATTTTTGCATATTTATCAAAATTTAACATATAATAATTTGAGCATTTGTTGACAAATGTACTAAAAAACTGTATAATTAAATTGCAGATCACAAAGATGGACGATGTAGCACCGACTTTTGGTGTGCTGGATTGGGCAACCAATCCCATCGTCTACTTTTTATTTTAGTATAACTTAATCCCTGCTCCATATATACTATTATGATGTTTTCTAATAGCTGGTTTTAATTCTTCAAAAAATTCACTATTACCATTTTCATATTTTTTATAGATTGCTCCTGCACAAAAATCCGCAAATTGTACACCAGAATAATAGTTTGAATCTACAAACACAATGCTTTCACAAAAATTAGGAAACTTAATAAAATGTGTCCCCATATTTTTAGCTCTTAGATAAGCAATTTGTAATTCTTTATCTAACTTATTGTTATTATCATTCTTTCTACTGTCCGCTATTAACATTGCTGGTTTAAGGTTATCTCTTTTTTTGAATTTATTTGCAATTTGCATAGAGCATCTTTCCATTAATAAGTGTAATGCTGTTGCATATAAATCATTATGATTTTTAATATATTCATATTTATTTTTGTAACAATTTTCTTTATCCATGACAATACCAATTACCGAATTTTTGTATTTGCTAATCTCTCTTGTTATTTCTAATTTCATATTTTTATATTGTTCAAAAGATAATTTTAGTTTAGAGTATGTTGTATGCCACTTTACTTCGTTTAACGGATTTAACCCATACTTTATCTTTATATCTTTCATGCATTTTTCTATTTTTAAAATATCATCTGCATTAATTATAAAACCAGCTAAAACAAAATATTTGCTTGTATTTTCTATTAACTTGTTATTCTCTTTATTGAATCCTCCTGGTTGACCACTTTCATCTAAAAATATTATATACATTTTTTTACTTCACTTCCTTTTTTGTTTTTATATTATAATTAATTTTAACAGAAAAGTAAAGTGTTTTTTGATGGTTTATACAAAAAAATATACTCCTTTTTATAGGAGTACAAACTGGTACCGATGGTGGGACTCGAACCCACATGGTTTCCCGCATGATTTTGAGTCATGTGCGTCTACCAATTCCGCCACATCGGCATATTAATTATTTATGCACATTAAAAAGATATATACTATAATATATTAGCACATATCTTTTAAATTGTCTAGACATTTTCAGTCTTTTTCTTCAAACTTTTTTTCCATTTTTATATCCTTATTTAACTCTTTCATAAGTAACATAGTCATAGTCAAAATCATTTTTATCATCATTTTGACCTTTTTCTCTGCTAACTTCTTTCCATATTTCTGTATTAATTTTAGGAAAGAATGTATCTCCATCAAAATCTTTATCAATTTCAGTTACATACATTTTTGTTACATATGGCATTAATAAATTATATATCATTGCTCCACCTATAACAAAGTTTTCTTCTTTATCTTCTATATATTCTTGTATTTCAAACATTGAATGTACAACTTTCACATTTGGATTATCAATTTTAAAATCCGGATTTTGTGTAAATACTATATGTTTTCTATTTGGTAATATTCCTCCTAGTGACTCAAATGTTTTTCTTCCCATTATTATATTATGACCTGTTGTTAATTCTTTAAATCTTTTTAAATCATCAGGTATGTGCCATATTAATTTGTTTTCTTTTCCTATTATATTGTTTTTTGCTTTTGCTACTATTATGCTTAACATTTTTTATACTCCTTTTCTCTATTTATTCTGCTACTGGTATTTTTCCTAATTTCATTTCTTTATTATAATCATAACCTTGGATTTCAAAATCTTCTACTTTGAAATCATAGAAATTTTTTGTTGGATTATGTATTACTAATTTTGGATGTACATCCATAGCTTCTCCATTTATTAATTTTTCTACTAATGGTATATGTCTATCATATATATGACAATCTCCTATATTATGTGTTAATGTTCCAACTTCTAACCCTAAAACTTGTGCAAACATGCATAATAATGCTGCATATTGCATTGTATTCCATCCATTGGCTGCTAACATATCTTGTGAACGTTGATTTAATATTAAATGTAGTTTTCCTTTTTTTACTAACCATTGTGTTGAATATGCGCATGGTTCTAAGTTCATGTCTTTTAAATCTTCATGTACAAATATGTTTGTTAATATTCTTCTACTTGCTGGGTCATTTTTTAGTAGATATAATACAAAATCTACTTGGTCCATTTCTTTTATGCCTTCTTTTGTTTTGAATTGATATTTTTTTGCCATTTGATAGCCATATGCTTTCCCTATCGTTCCGTCTTCTCCAGCCCATTGGTCCCAAATATGTGAATTTAAATCGCTTATTTTATTTGATTTTTTTTGCCATATCCATAATATTTCATCAATTGCTCTTTTGACTGTGTTAGTATTATTTCTTAATGTTATCATTGGAAATTCTTTTCCTACATCATATTTGTTAGTTACTCCTACTATTGAGATATAATTTGCTTCTGTTCCATCTTCCCATCTAGTTCTGACTCCTGTTCCTTCTGATGAATATCCATTTTTTATTATTTCTTTACATGTGTCTATAAAATTTTTATCTGCTTCTGTCATAAAATATCCTCCTTTTTTAAAAAAATAACAAGAAATTTATCGTTTTTTAAATTTCTTGTTACAATATATATCATTTTTTCTTGCTAATTGCAAGTCCATCTCCTACTTCTAAGATTTCAGTTTCCAATTCTGGATTTTCATTTACTTCTTTTATATATTCTCTTAAATTTCTAACAGCTGTCCTTTGTTTATGTTTGTTGTAATCACTCATAACATATCCTTTATATAAAATATTATCTGCAAAAATAATTCCATTTTTATTTAACATACGTAATGCTTCCTTTAGGAAAAATGGATATTTTCCTTTGGCTGCATCTATAAATATTACATCATATTTATTTTTTAGTGTTGGCAATATTTCTACTGCATCACCTTCATAAATATTTATTTTGTTTTCTACTTCTGCTTTTTTGATGTTTTCTTTTGCTTCTTTTACTCTTTCAGTGTCTCTTTCTATTGTATCTATTTGTCCATCTTCATCAAGCATTTCAGTAAAGCATATTGCAGAATATCCAACTGCTGTTCCTATTTCTAATATTTTATGTGGTTTGTTTTCTTTTAGATATTTTTCTATTACTTCTAATGTGTCATCCATTATTATTGGTATATGTTCTTCTAATGCTTTTTGTTTTATTTTTTCTAATTCTTGTTTGTTCATATCTATTTTCACCTTATGTTTAACCTACTTTATTTCTATTTGCTCTTTCTCTTTCCTTAGTATCTAATATTTTCTTTCTTAATCTAATTGATTTAGGTGTAACCTCAACCAATTCATCATCTTGAATAAACTCAATAGCTTTTTCAAGTGACATTTGAATTGGTGGAACTAATCTTAATGCATCATCTGAACCAGAAGCTCTAGTATTTGTTAAATGTTTTTCTTTACATACATTTATAGCTAAATCTTCTCCTCTTGAATTTAATCCAACAATCATACCTTCATATACTTCTACACCAGGTCCTATAAATAAATCTCCTTTATCTTGTGCATTGTATAATCCATATGTTACTGATTTTCCATTTTCAAATGCTACAATTGTTCCTCTAACACGTGCTTGGATATCTCCTTTATATGGTTCATATGAATCAAATATATGATTCATTGTTCCTTCACCTTTTGTGTCTGTTAAGAATTCTGTTCTATATCCAATTAGTCCTCTTGCTGGGATTTTAAATTCAATTTTTGTGTGTCCATCTTCAGCTGGTTCCATATTTACCATTTCTGCTTTTCTTCTACCTAATTTTTCTATAACGTTTCCTACACAGTCATCTGGTACATTTACAACTAAATCTTCTATTGGTTCACATTTTACTCCATCAATTTCTTTGAATATAACTTTAGGACGAGATACTAATAATTCAAATCCTTCTCTTCTCATTGTTTCAATTAATACGGATAAATGTAATTCTCCTCTTCCTGATACTTCAAAAGAATCTGGTGAATCTGTTTCTTTTACTCTTAGAGATACATTTCTTTCTAACTCTTTGAATAATCTATCTCTTATATGTCTTGATGTTATAAATTGTCCTTCTTTTCCTGCAAATGGTCCATTATTAACACTAAATGTCATAGATACTGTTGGTTCGTCAATATCTACAAATGGTATTTTTTCTGGATGATTGAAATCACAAATTGTGTCACCAATATTTATATCTGGTAAACCTGCAAGCTCAATAATGTCTCCGGCTTTTCCTTCTTCTACTTCTACTTTATTTAATCCAACATGAGTATAAACTTTTGCAATTCTACCTTGTGTTATTTTATCTTCTTTTCCACAGATAGCCACTGGCATTCCAAGTTTTATAACTCCTCTTTCAACTCTTCCTACTGCAATTCTTCCAACATAATCATCATAATCAATGTTTGATACTAACATTTGTGCTGGTCCTTCTTCATCACAGTTTGGAGCTTTAATTGTATTTACTATTGTTTCAAATAAACAATGTAAATCTGTTGTTTCTTCATTTAGGTCCATTTTTGCAATTCCATTTTTAGCAGATGCATATACAACTGGGAAATCTAATTGTTCATCTGTTGCATCTAATTCGATAAATAATTCTATTACTTGGTCTACTACTTTTTCTGGAGTTGCTCCTGGTCTATCTATTTTATTTATTACTACTATTGGTTTTAATCCTAATGCTAATGATTTCTTTAAAACTTCTCTTGTTTGTGGCATTGCTCCTTCAAAAGCATCAACTAATAGAAGTACTCCATCAACAGTTTTAAGTACTCTTTCTACTTCTCCTCCAAAGTCAGCATGTCCTGGTGTGTCTACTATATTTATTTTTATGTCATTATACATAACTGATGTGTTTTTAGATAATATTGTGATTCCTCTTTCTCTTTCTAGTGCATTTGAGTCCATAATTCTTTCTGCTACTTGTTCGTTTTCTCTAAATACATGGCTTTGTTTAAGCATTGCATCTACTAATGTTGTTTTTCCATGGTCTACGTGTGCGATTATTGCTATGTTTCTAATGTTTTGGTTATTCATTTTATTTCTTCCTCCTCATGGTTAGTTTGGGGACAGGTTCGGACTGACCATTTTTGGTCACTTTAGGGACGCCACTTTTATATTGTGCCCAATTATTTAATAAATATCATTCTCTGTCCATAACTTAAGACGTTTTTAGAAAAGCTTTTGGATTTTCCTTCTTCCAGTATCTTTTCAAAAACGTCTATTTTTCTCATAAAATCATATAAAATTATACACCTATTCGGTGATTTTGTCAAACTATTTTGCAAGTTCAATAATCTTATCCATTATTTCTTCAGTCACTTTATCAAAAACTTCTTTATCTTTATTATTTTTATATTTACTGTAATCTAAAGGTTCTCCATATGTAATTGTTACTTTTCTATGTTCCTTTGTTCCACCTTTAATTCCACATGGTATTACTTTTGCTCCGCTTCTTACTGCAAAAAATGCAACACCATCTTTAGGTTTCTCTCCCTTTTCTAATCCATTTCTAGTTCCTTCTGGGAATAAAGCTATACAATCACCACTTTTCAATGCTTTTAGTGAAGTTTTTATTGCTGATACATCTTTTTCATCTCTTTTAACTGGAATTGCTTCAAATGCCCATCCTAGAAATGCCAAAAATTTATTTTTATATAATTCTTCTTTTGCTAAAAATTTCATATCTCTTTTAGCTGTTGCTACAATTAATGGTGGGTCTAAATAACTTCTATGATTCCCACAAAAGATTAAAGCTCCATCTTTTGGAATATTTTCTAATCCTTTTATATCTGCTCTATAATATATTTTTAACCATATATAGATTGCTCCTCTAACAATCCATTTTATTACTTCTTTGAATCCTTTTTTTATACTTTTCATCCAATTTTTCTCCTTTTTCTATATTTAATAACATTTTTTCACTATCCACTCCACATTTTTTAGTATATTAGCTAGAATATTATATTAAATTATTTTGTAGTACCGCGTAGCGACCAAACGAGCCTTATATAAGGCGAGTGCGATTGAAGCAACTTTCTTTCTATCAAAAGAAAAATAAAATTTTTCTTTTGATAATTAGTTGTTGCGACAACAAGGTACAAAAATATTTAATATAATATTCTAGTCATATTTATTATATCAATTACTTTGTTTACAACTTCTTCAATTGTCATATCACTTGAATCAATATAAATTGCATCTTCTGCTTTTCTTAATGGTGCAATTTCCCTGTTTGAATCTCTGTAATCCCTATCTTTTATATTTTCTAATACCTCTTCATATGAAGTTTTAATTCCTTTTTCTTTGTTTTGTAAAACTCTTCTTCTTGCTCTTTCTTCTGGTGTTGCATCAAGATATATTTTTACATCTGCATTTGGAAATACTGTTGTTCCTATATCTCTTCCTTCCATTATTACATTTTTTCCTTCTGCAATTTTTCTTTGAATTTCTAGTAATTTGTCTCTTACAATTTTTATTGTAGAAACTGGAGATACAAAATTATTTACATCATTTTCTCTAATTCTTTTTGTAACATCCTCTCCATTTAAAAATATTTCTCCATCTGGATACATTTCAATATTAATTTTTTCTAATAGAGCTTTAATTTTTTCTTCTTCATCAATTCCTACATTTTCTTTAAGCATATTTAAGGCTACACATCTAAAAGTTGCTCCTGTGTCTACATTAACTAGGTTTAATTTTTCTCCAACTAATTTTGTTATTGTTCCTTTTCCAGCTCCTGCTGGTCCATCTATTGCTACTACAAATGACATATTAATTCTCCTTTTCTGGTACATATATATTTTTTGCAACTACATCTAATTCCACAACATTCATTGCAGTTAGTTTTTCTATTTCTTTTCTTGCCTTTTCTTTAAAATCTTTTATTCCATCAACAACATTATATCCATACATAATAGTTACTTCCATATATATTTTTGCACCATCACCATAATTTTCTACTCTTGTTTTTAATATCTTGTATATTGCTGGTGTCTGTGTTGCTAAATATTCTAGAATTTGTCTAAATACTAAGTCTGATATTGTAAATTTTCCTAAATAACTAAATGTAGGTCTTATTATTGATTTTTCTGAAATATATGGTTCTTTTCCTTTTCCTTTTGATTTAAATATTTGTAATGGGTCTAATAAATATCCTGAAAAGTCTTTTTTTATTTCAAATGTTGGTACTGGAATTACGTGTTTTCCTTCTGTTACTCTTATTCTTCTTGCTGTTTCCATTTCTTGTTTAGTTGCAACGTCAGTAATATATGTTGTTTCAGATATTTCTGGTAATCCTAAATTTTCCGCAATCTTTTTCACCATTCCATCTGATGTTCCTAATATTAATATACTTTGTGGTTTATATTTTTTCAATGCTTTTATTATTTCTTGTCTTTCTTCCTCTTCATAAAAAAGTGCATGTTTAACAGTTGCAACTTTTGTTGTTGCTTTTTTTGCTGATTCTCCTGCTACAACTTCATTATCTTTTATTAGTAAACCATCATCTATGATGAAATGTGTATCCTTTTCTCCTGCTACCATTTGTGCCCTATAACTTTTTCCAGTTCCTGATGGTCCTACAAATGCATATACTTTGATTTTTTTCATAAATGGTAACATTTCTTTTATATCATCTAATATCATTTTTTTCTCCTTCTTTATGTCGTAATTTTACTATAAATTTTTTCTTTTTTCAAGAGGGATTTGATGCCAGTGTCGCATTGGGGACGTTTCTCTTGCGACATTTATTATTTGAATAGTTTAAAAATAATTTTATATATTAAATGTCGCAAGAGAAACGTCCCCAATGCGACATCGTCCCTTAATCCCTGTTTAATTCTTTTCTTCTTAATTGTCCACATGCTGCATCTATGTCTGAGCCTAATTCTCTTCTAATTGTTGCTACTATTCCATGGTCATTTAAGTAATCTCTAAATTTCATAATGTTTTCATTTGAGCTTTTATCAAATTTTCCATTTTCTATTTTATTTATTGGTATTAAATTAACATGGCATAACATTCCTTTTAATAGTTTTACCAATTCTTTTGCATCTTGTAAATTGTCATTATTGTCTTTGGCTAATGCATATTCAAATGATATTCTTCTATTGGTTTTCTTTATATATTCTTTACATGCCTTCATTAACTCTTCTATTGGATATGCATTATTTACTGGCATCATACTACTTCTTTTTTCATTACTTGTTGCATGTAGTGAAATAGATAGTGTACATTGTATATTTTCTTCTGCTAATTGATATATTTTGGGTACTATACCACTTGTTGATATACTTATATGTCTTGCTCCTATATTTAATCCTTTTGGATTATTTATTATTTTTATTGCATTTACAACATTATCATAGTTGTCAAATGGTTCTCCTATCCCCATAAATACTACATTTGATATTTTTTCTCCAGTGTCTTGCTCTACTGCTATTATTTGTTCTACTATTTCTCCACTGGTTAGGCTTCTTATGAAATTTATTCCTGTTGATGCACAAAATTTACATCCCATTTTACATCCTATTTGAGATGATACACATATGCTATTTCCATGATGGTATCTCATTAATACTGTTTCTATTGCATTTCCGTCTAAAACGTCAAATAGATATTTTATTGTTCCATCTTTTGATTCTTGTTTTTTTAGTATTTTATAGTTACACATTGTGTAGTTTTCTTCTAATTTTTTTCTTAATTCTAATGATAGGTTTGTCATTTCTTCAAATGTTTTTACTTTTTCTTGATGTATCCATTTAAAGATTTGTTCTGCTCTGAATGGTTTTTCTCCTAATTCTATCATTTCTTTTTTTAGTTCTTCTAGGTTATAGTCTTTTATATTTTTCATTTTTCCTTTTATTCCTTTCTCAAAGCTCAAATTGTAATTATTTTTATCTAATCTTTGTATGTTTATCTATTATCAAACTTTTTCATTTCTTTTGGTATTACAATTTTATTAGTTTCAACTCTTTTAACCTTTAATAATTCATCTAATCTTTGCATCATTTCATATTCTTCACGAAAGAACAAGCTAAATAAAGCATCCCTTATTTTATCGAATTTTGTTTCCTTTTTTATTACTAAACTGGTTTCCACTATTTTTTTCATAATACCACCCTATTTATGAGTATTATATATTTTATGTTTTAAAGCTGTCAACAAATATTTTAATTATTCTCTAAATCTTTTAATAAAATTTCTTTTATATTCTTAATATCTGGAAAAACTATTTTGTTATTTCCTTTTTCAACTAATATTAAAACTTTATTTGCTTTTGATTCTAACTCTTTTTTAAATTTTTCATTTACTTTTACATCTCTGTTTTGCCTTACATATTTTTCTACAATATATTTGCGAGTTGTTGGAAACATATTTTGTATTAGAAATGCTCTTTCTTCTCCTTCCACATAACTAAACGCAATTGTATCAACAACACCATTTCTTTCCATTTTCTTATTATATATCTTTTTATATTTTTCAACTTTACTACTAATTGGAATAAACCAAATCAATTTCTCAAATTTTTTATCTCTAAAGCAGTAAAAACATGGCCTTTTATTGCCTTTTTCTTTGTTTTGACACAATTCTTTATCTTTTACTAATTCAAAAAATTCATCTTTTATGAAATAAAATTTTCCTTGTTCTATCTTCACACTTTCACACCTTTCAAAAATACAAAAAGAGAGCTATTTTAAATAGCCCCCTACTATTTGTTCATTAGGCTTTTTGTTATTCGCACCCTAATTAGCGAAACATATTTGTTCATTAGGCTTTTTGTTATTCGCACCCTAATTAGCGAAACATATTTGCTAAAATTATATTATCATAATTTAGCTATTATGTCAATAATATTATATACATTTTTTTACATTTTATTACTAGTGAAATTGAAATTATTTTTCAACTAAACTACCAATGAAATTTCCTAACAACTGCTTCTTTCACATCTCTTGCACAAAGTATTATACATAAAATAAAATTAAGAACAGAAATACTACTTGCAATAATACTTAAAACTGGGTTATTTACCATCTTTTCTTCAATGAAAACTACTGGCAACATACTAAATAAAACAATAACTAATTGATATATTGCGTATTTAATGTATTTTTTATAACTTACAATAGTTAATATAAGCATTGTCATGTTAGAAATCATAATAATTATTGGGATTGCAATTTCAACTGACCAGCCCTTAAATCCCAGTTTGTAATCTATAAAAACGGTTAGCAAAGATATTGCAAGCGTTTGTATTAGCACATGTCCAGCTATATTTGTGTTTTTTCTAATTGAATAGATTACTGTAATCCATACATATATAATTCCGCCATTTGCTAAAGCTGCCCAAGATACATTTGGAGTTGTTAATTTGTTAATTAATATTAGTATTATTGCTAAAATAACAGATGATAGCAATAATATTTTTATTAATTTTCCACTTTTATTTGCACTAATTTTCTTTGGATATATCATCTAAAACACCATTACTTTCTATTTCTACATTTATTCCTTTTTCTTTTAAGAAATTATAAAATCCCTTTTCTATATTATTGTCATTTAAAATTGATGTAAATGTAAATACCATTTTATTTTCAAATGTACAACTTGAACATTTTATCTTTTCTACATTTTCTGGTGCAATTAACATCAAAAAGTATTTTATATAATTTTTATATTTTCCTATAATTCCTATTCTACCAATGTTAGAATATGTGATTGTGGTATATTTTCTAATTTCTAGGTAACTTAATCTAACTATCGGCTTTTTTAAAAATAGCGGTATAGCTTTTATAAAAAAGTTTGTCCCTAGTTTTACATTTGCAGACATTGTTTTTATAATTTCTTCTTCTGCTAATTTTTCTTTAAATTCCTTTTTTACAAATTCTAATATTTTATCAAAAGTGTCTAAATTGTCTTTTTGCATTTGAGCTTCAACTGTAATGTATGAGAAGAAATTTGACATTGTCTTTGAAGGAAAATATTTTTTTAAATTCACTGGTATACATACCTTTATTGGCTTTTGTGATTTACTTTTATATCTTAAATAATTTTCTTTATATATTGAATATATCAAAACTGCTGTTAAATATTGTGTAATTGTTGCTTCTTTTTCCTTGCTTAAAACTTTTAATTTATCCATATCAATTATTTCATGTATTACACTTTTTGCTTGTAATGGTATGTATTTTCCTTTTAATGTGTATGCTTTTTTTGTTGAACTATTTCCTTTTGCTTTTTTGTCATAGTTTTTCATATAACTATCTTCTGTATTATATTCAGCAGTATCTATTTTCCTTGCCTTTCTTTCTTCTTTTAATATTTCTGGATGCATAAGCTCTAAATATGTATATACAATTTCTCTAAAAAATACATTTCCACTATTTCCATCTGTTAGAGAGTGAAATATATCTATATTTATCTTATTATTAAAATATGTTACTTTAAATAAATAACCATTATTTTTATTTGGATCTATATAGTTACAAGGATAGTCTTTTTCTTTTTCAATAATCGGTTCTTTTGTATTTTCTTCAAAATAGTACCAAAAAAATCCTGATTTCATTCTTACTTTAAATGCTTTATATTTTTCCAATGTCTCTTTTACTGCTTTTTCTAAGATTTTGGGTTCTACATTTTCATTTAATACTACTGATAATCTAAAGACTGTGCTGTATTTTCTACCTGCTGCAATTGGAAATATTTTAGCTGAATTGTCTAGCCTTCTCCATGCTAATTTTCTTTCTTTTTCTTTCATTATAATACCTTCACCTTTATTGTATTTTTTTATTGATTATACTGTTATTCTTCTACTTCTTCAAGTAAATCTTGATAACCTTTTTCGTCTAATTCTTTTCCGCTATTATTATTGATAAACCAGATATGCCCTGCACCGTCATATTCTTTAATTTCTAGTTCAGCATTAGATTCTTTTGCCTTTTCTTGTAAAACATGTACATCTGGATTTAATATATCATATGTTCCTGTAAAGATTGTTACATTTTTTAATTTTGATAAATCTCCATCTATTGGATTTACTAAATAGCTATTCATACCATCTTCTCCAGCATATGCTATTCCAGCTATTTTTAATGTTTCTTTGTTTAAATCTTTATCATATTTTTGTACATTATCTATTTCTGGATTCTCTAGTCTTACATCTAGCCATGGTGATATTAATATTGTTTTATATGGCATTTCTACTTTTTCATTACTTAGCTTTTCTAATAGTGCTAAACTCATTCCTCCACCTGCTGAGTCCCCCATTAATATTAAATTATTTGTTGGTACTTCTTCTATTATTTCTTTATATAATGGTGTAATCATTGTGAATACATCTTTATATGTGTATTTTGGTGTTAGTGGATAATCTGGTAGTATTATTGTTGCATTTGTGTCTTTTACTAATTTGTCTAAAAATCTCCAATGATTGCTACTTGTTTCTGCTACGTATGAACCTCCATGTAGATATAATATTACTTTTTCTGATTTTTGTTCATTTTTTGGTGTTAGTATAAATACTTTTCTTCCTATAAATTCTTCAGTTTCCAAGTTGCAATCTATTTGTACTTCTTCTGGTGCTTTGCTTTCTATCTCCATTATAAAGAAAAATGAGATTATTAGCATTATTATTGCAATTATTAATATTAAGATTCCTGCTATTGTTTTTGCTATTTTCTTTTTCATTTTCTCCCTCTGACTAATTTTTTGTTTCTGCATATATTTCATCATTTTTTATGCATAATGTCAATCTTTTCTGCATATATTTTCACTATTTTATATGCAGAAAAATTAAATAAAGATAGAAATTATTCTATCTTTTACTTTATTTCTTTATTGATAAAATCTTATATTTCATCACACCAGCAGGTGCATTTACTTCTACAACATTATTTTTCTTTGCTCCAAGTAATGCTTGCCCTAAAGGTGACTCATTAGAAATTTTATTTTCTGCTAAATCAACTTCTGTTGAACCAACTATTGTATACTCAATCTTTTCATCAAATTCCATATCTAGAACTTTTACTATATTTCCTATTTGTACTGTTTCTGTATCTATATCTTTTTCATCTATAATTTTTGCATATCTTACTTTATTTTCTAATTCTGCAATTTTAGCTTCATTTTCTGCTTGCGCATTTTTAGCTTCATCATATTCAGAATTTTCAGATAAATCTCCAAAACCTAGAGCTACTTTTATTCTATCAGCAATTTCTGCTCTTTTTTCTGTTCTTAAATAGTTTAGTTCTTTTTCTAAATTATCATATCCTTCTTGTGTTAATATAACTTCCTTTTCTTCCATAGTTTTCACTTTCCTTTCGCATAAACTTTAAATATATTACGGCAAAATTTGAAATTTGTCAAGCAAATTTCAAATTTTTTATCTGTTATATTATAAAAAAGTAACAATTCACAGTTAAAATAATTTGTTATTAGTTAGGATATTATATTTATTATTTTATTAATTCTTTAGCTCCTTTTAAATAATCAACTCCAGAGAAAATTGTAGCTATAACTTGAATTATCATCATTATTGTAACAACAAAGTTTAGTACAAAATCTCCACCTTGTAATGTACCTGAAAAACATTCACCAAAAGCATGTAGGTCTAAGAATGCTAAAATAATTGCAATCATTTGAGTAACAGTTTTTAATTTACCCCATTTTGATGCAGCAATTACTTTTCCACCTTGTTCAACAGCGACTAACCTATATCCTGAAACTATAAATTCTCTTGTTAAAACTATTATTGGAATCCAAGCTGGAAGTTTTGCCATTTCTACTAACATCATCATAGCTGCAAGTACTAATATTTTATCTGCTAGTGGATCAAGAAACTTACCAAATGTTGTTACTTGATTGTTTTTCCTTGCTAAATATCCATCTAGTTTATCTGTTAAAGATGCTATTATAAAAATAGCATCAATTATAATATATGTTAATGGTATTCCCAAAACTTCAGTTTTTATTCCTAAAAAAGGGATTATAACCATAATTGGTACTAATATCATTCTAAATATAGTTAATTTGTTTGGTAAATTCATAACTTTTCCCCTTCTTACCTTATTTTAACATTTCAATAGCTTTTTGCAATTGTGTATCTTGGCTTCTATCTACATTTAATACATTTTCTACTGTGTCTGGTAATTCTACTGTTTCGTCTGGTTCTATTCCTATTCCATTTATTTCTGTTTTGTTTGGTGTTAAATATTTTTCTGTTGTGATTTTTAAACCACTTCCATCTGATAATGTTAGAACTTCTTGAATTACTCCTTTTCCATAAGTTTTAGTTCCTACAATTTTTGCTTTTCCTAAATCTTTTAGAGCTCCTGCAAGTATTTCAGATGAACTTGCTGTATTTTCATTTGTTAAAATTACAACTGGCATATTTATTATTGGAGCATTTTTTGATTTTTCTACTTCTTCATTATTATCTTTGTCTACTTCATATAGTAAAACAGAATCTTTATCAGCTACATATCCTGCAATTTCTAAGGCTTCGTCTACTATTCCTCCACCATTATTTCTTAAGTCAATTATTAATGATGTTATTCCTTGATTTTGTAATTCTTCGAATTTTGCTTTAAATTGTTCTGCTGTTCCATCATCAAATGATGAGAATTCTATATATCCTATATTGTTTTCTAGAACTTCTCCTTCTACTGGATTTACTGTTATATTTTCTCTTGTTATTTCAAATGTTAGAGTTTCTTCTCCTCTTAGAATTTCTAATTTTACTGTTGTTCCTTCTTCACCTTTTATTTCATTTGAAATAGTTTGGAAATCGTCTCCTGTATATTGTTTTCCATCTACTGCTGTTATATAGTCTCCTGGTAATATTCCTGCTTTTTCAGCTGGGCTATTTTTTATTGGTGATAATACCATTATTCTATTGTTTTCTGTGTCTTTAACCATATATATTCCTATTCCGACAAAATTTCCCATAGTGTCATCTAGATAGTCTTGCATATCGTCTTTTGAAATATATTCAGTATATGGATCATCTAGACCTTCAATGTATCCTTTTACTGCTCCTTCTTCTAGTTTTTCTTCATCTATTTCTCCTAAATAGTATTTATCTATTATATCTCTATATTTTTCTAACGTATTTGCTATTTTGTCAGTATCAGATGTTGAAAATAGGCTTGTTTTTGCTAATACAGAGCCATTAGAAAAATATTGATACATTCCAAGAGATGTTAATATAAATGTCACAAATGCTACTAAAATTACTAGCATTACTATTTTATATGTTCTACTTTTTTCTTTCTTTTGTGTTACTACTTTATAGCCATTGTTTTTATTGTCCTCCATTGCCTATATCCTTCCTTTCGTAAGATATCTTTAATTATAAATATGTCATTTCTTTAATCCTAATTAATTACAATGGACGGATTTAAACTCCGCCCCTATTTATTGTATGTCTTTATATTTTTCTAACAAATTTTATAATCATTTTTTGATTATTCTTTTAAATAATATGTATCTAATTTAGATATATTCTAATTTGTTAAGGCAAATAATTCATTGGATTTTTTCTACAACTATATGTTCCAGGACTTGTTCTTACTTCAAAATGTAAGTGTGGACCAGTTGAATTTCCTGTACTTCCAACATTCATAATTTGTTGTCCTTGAGATACTGATTGTCCTTCTGATACTCTTAAAGAACCCCTTTGTCCATGTGCATATAATGTGTATAATCCATTATAATGTGCAATAATTACATATGTTCCATAACTTGATGTTAAGTTTTGTGCTGTTACTACAATTCCATCTGCTACTGCATAAACAGGTTGTCCATTTATTCCACCACAGCCAAAGTCAACTGCTCCATGATATTGACCACTTGAATAATTTATACCTGTTGTAATTGTTCTATAACCACTTGGTACTGGATAAATAAATCCTGATGAACTTGTTGGTCCTCCACCTGTTGAAGTACCCCCAGAAGAATTACTTCCTCCTGATTGGCTTTGTTGTTTCTTTATTTGTTCTTCTATTTCTTTTTGCTTTTTCAAAATTTGAGCATCTAATGATTTGTTTGCTTCTGCTAATTCATCAATTTGAGCTTGAATTGTTTTTTCATCTTCAGTTAATTGAGAAACTTTTGCATTTTTCTCTGATTTTGTTTGTTCTAATTGTGTGGTTATACTTTGTTTCTCAGCTTTTGATGTATCTAATTCTCTTTTACTGTTTTCTAAATCTGTTTTTGCTTGTTCTATTTCTTGTTTTTCTTGTTGCAAGCTATCCATTAGTTCTGTGTCACTTGTTGCAAGTTCAGAAATATAGAAATAATTAGATATAAAATCAACTATATTTTCAGAAGATAGTAAAACATCTAAATATGATGTTTCTCCTTGCTCATATGCAACAACAAGTCTTGTGTCTAATAATTCTTTTTGTTCATCATATTTTGCTTGTGCTTCTGTTATTTTTCTTTCTGACTCTTCTATTTTAGTATTTAAATCTGAAATTTTACTATTTAATTCACTAATTTGACTTTCATAATTAGAAATTTGTTCAGAAATATCTTCTACTTCTGAAATTGTTTGATTTTTTTCAGCTGTTATTTCTTCTTTCTTTTGTTTATTCTCTTCTATCTTATCTGCATTTTCCTCCTGTTGATTTTTTAAATCGTTTACACTATCAGCTGCCATTGTTACTGGTATTTGTAATAAAAGCATCATTACTACTAGTATTCCAAATGTTTTTAAAACTATTTTTTTCATAACATCTTCTCCTGTTTTTTATTTTAATTTTCTTTTAAGTTGTACCTCTTTTTGCTTTAATTATTGTGCTTGGTTATTTTGTGAAGTATCTTGCACCATATTTTGCATATTTTCTTCTGTATTTAACTCTGGGTTTGTTGGTACTACTCCATTTGTTATGTATGGCATAGGGTCTGTAACTTTTCCATTTATCCTAACCTCAAAATGTGCATGTGCACCTGTTGAATATCCTGTTGACCCTACTTTTAATACAACGGTTTCTCCTTTTTTTACAATGTCTCCCACATTTACCATTATTTCAGAGCCATGTGCATATAGTGTTTGGATTCCTCCACCATGATCTATGATTACCATGTTTCCATATGCTCCATTGTATCCTGCTTTTACAACAATTCCGTCATTAGCAGCTACGAAACTTGCACCCATTGGTGCTCCTATGTCAACACCTGTATGTAGTTTATATACACCTGTTATAGGATGTGTTCTCATTCCATATTTTGATGTTATCCTCGTATATCCTGGTGTTGGCCAAGCAAACACTCCTCCTATATATTGTGTATCTAGTCCTTCCATCGCTAAAGCTAATATTTCTGCATTTACTTCAGCAAACTGTCTGTTATATTCATCTATTTGTGATTGTATATTTTTTTCTTCATCTGATAGTTTTGCTATAAAGTTTTCTCTAACTGTTTTTGTATTTTCTAATATTCTTGCTGTTTTTGTTTGGTTAGCTTTTATTGTTGCTAATTGTTCTTGATTATTATCTAGTTTTTCTTTTTCAAGTTCAATTTCTTTTTTTCTTGATTGTATATCTAATAATAATTCATTTTCATATTTTGCAATTTCTGAAAGGTACGCATAATTTGATAAAAATTCTGCTAAACTACTAGAACTTAGTATTACATCTAAATAGCTTGTCTCTCCTTCTTCATACATTGCAACAAGTCTTTTATCTAAAAGCTGTTTTTGATTATTATATGTAGTTTCTTCTTGTTCTAATTTAGTTGATATTTCATTAATAGATGTTTGTAATTCATTTATCTTTATATTTAATTCATCAAGTTCTGTTTGTGAACTTTCTATTTTTTCATCTAGCTTTTGTACTTGTTGTAAATTGTCTGATAAATCACTTTGTACATCTTCTAGCTGTCCTGTTGCTTCATTTATTTGATTTTGTAATTCTTGTTGTTTAGTATGCAAATCTGTTGATTGATTATTAGTGTTATTAGTGTCTTGTGTATTTGTTGTATTTTCTGCTACATTTTCTTCTGCATATACATAAGAAAATATATTTAAACTACAAATCACAAAAGCTAAAACGATACATAAAATCTTACGCATAGTTTTCTCCTTTACACTTTTAAATATTTTCTCATAGAAATTACACTTCCTACTGCTCCTATACCTATTCCTAATAACATATATACAAGTATTATTGAATTGAACATATCTGAAAATGTTACTAAACTCATATTGATTAATTGCATAAATTCAGATTTCATTAAATTTTCTGCAATTAAGTTGTATGCAAATCCAACTATTAAGATTGATATTATACTTGCAAATATTCCTATTATCATACCTTCAACTATAAATGGCCATCTAATAAATCCATTTGTTGCTCCAACATATTTCATAATAGAAATTTCTTTTCTTCTTGCATGAACTGTTAGTTTTATTGTATTTGCAATAATGAATACTGATATAATTATTAGTAATACTAAAATTACTCCTGTTACAATTTTTATTCCATTTGCCAAATTAATTAAAGTATCTACTGTTTGGTCTCTACTTTCAATATTTTTGATGTGGTCAAATGTTAGAATTTGGTCTTGTACTTCTTTGCTTAATGTTAAGTCAGATAAAGTAACAACATACGATGCTGGGAATATGTTATGTTCTTCATCATATCCTTCTAGTGCTTCTGGATTGTCTTTAAATCTTTCTCTCATTATTTCTAATGCATCTTCTTTTGAAACATATTCTACTGTACTTACACCATTTATTTGTCTTATTTTTTCACCAATTTCGTCTATTTGTTCTTGTGTTGTGTCATTATTTATAAATACTTGTATTCCTTGTGCAGACTCTACTTGTGATACAAAATGATTAATATTTTCTCCTAATATTAAGAAGATTCCAAATATAATCATTGTTGCACACATTATCATAAGAGAAGCTCCAGTAGATTTTTTGTTTTTAAATACATTACTAAATCCTTCTCCAATTAAATATCCAAATATATTATATTTCACAATCATACCCACCTTTTTTATCATCTCTTATTATTTCGCCTTTACGTATATGGATAACTCTTTTTTTCATTTTGTCAACTATGTCTTTAGCATGTGTTGCTACAACTACTGTTGTTCCTCTCATATTGATATCATTCAATAGATTCATGATATCCCATGCTGTGTCTGGGTCAAGGTTTCCTGTTGGCTCATCTGCAATTAACATAGATGGATTGTTTACTAATGCTCTTGCTAAAGCTACCCTTTGTTGCTCTCCTCCTGATAATTCATGAGGGTACATTTTTGCTTTTCCACTTAGTCCTACTAATGAAAGTACCATTGGAACTTGTCTTCTTATGTGTCTTGGTGTTGCTCTTACTATGTACATTGCATATGCTACATTATCATATACTGTTTTGTCTTGTAAAAGTCTGAAATCTTGGAATACAACTCCCATACTTCTTCTTAAATATGGTATACGGTTTGGTTTTAAAAATGTTGTGTCTTTTCCATTTATTATTATTCTTCCTGAAGTTGGTTCTTCTTCTTTTAGTATTAATTTTATTAGTGTTGATTTTCCACTTCCTGATGAACCTACTAAAAATGCAAATTCTCCTTTATCTATAACAAAGTTTGCTCCTTTTATTGCTTTTGTTCCTGTGTCATAAGTCTTTGTTACATTTCTAAATTCTATCATTTTGTAACTCTCCTATCTTTAAATAAATAGCTTATTTTTGCTTATGTTTAAACCTTTTGCTGTTTTATTTTTTTCTTTTTTCAGCATATTTTTCTATTCTATCTTATAATATCAATAAACTTTGTTTTTTGCAATACTTTTTTGGCAAAAAAATGATAGAAAATGTTGGTTTTTTTACATTTTCTATCGTTTATCTCTTTTTTTCTCTCTTTTTGAGATTTCACAAAAAATTCACAAAAGTTGAACTATAAATTTTATATTAGATTGTAATTTTTATCTTATTTGATATTTATTTTTTGTATTTTATACACTTTTCTTCTAATAGTTTAAAATTACACGCTATTGTTTTGAGAAAATTTTTCTTATGCTTTGTTACTGCTATATACATTTTATTAGCTCTTTTATATACTTCTGCTTTATTTGAATTTATATATCTGTATTCTGCTGATATTAAATCTTTATATTTTTTATCTTGATTATCATATTCTAATACTGATATTACATTTGTTTCATCTGTAATTGGTATCATAGCTGAAAATTTAATAATTGCTAGTGGTCTATCTTTTCTATCATACACAAAGAAAAAACTAGGATTGTTTTTATATTTTCTATAATGTTCTTTATATGAATATAGTGGTGCAAAATATTTGTAATTATCTATTTTTAGTACAATCCCTAAATATGGTCTGCTATGCCCTATTTCATCTTTATTATAACTTACATGACTTTCGAACTCACTTAAATATTTAATGTAATTTTTATCAATTGTATAAAATAATAATTCTTCCATTTCTACCTCTTTCTTTAAAACATAAGGAGTACATTTTTTCAAATGTACCCCCCATAATTTAAAACTGCTTATTTATAAGGCTTAAGCATTACCTAATTTGAAATCAATTCATTTATAAGGCTTGAACTTTACCTAATTTAAAATCGTTCTTTATTTAGGTATGAACTTCCTATTAGTAGTCAAAAGCTACTCTTTTAGTATATTAATTATATTATATTTTTATACATTATGTCAATACTTTTTTCAAAATATTTCAATTATATTTTCTGTCGCAATTCCATAATATTTCATCAATTCTTCTGCTTTTCCTGATCTTCCAAAAGTATCTTTAATTCCTAATCTTGTCAACTTCGCTGGGTATTCATCTGTTAATACTTCTGAAATTGCAGAGCCGAGTCCTCCAATTACATTATGATCTTCAATTGAAACTAACTTTTTAGTTTCTGTTGCACATTTAATAATCATCTCTTTATCTATCGGTTTTATTGAAAACATATCAACAACTCTAACATTTATTCCTTTTTCTCGTAATACTTTTTGAGCTTTTAGAGCTTCTTGCACAGTAACTCCTGTTGCAAAAATTGTTCCATCTGTTCCGTCACCATGTTGTACAGCTTTCCCTATTTCAAATTTTTGATTTTCATCATAAATTTCTTCTGTTGCAAGCCTTGCTAGTCTAACATATGCCGGACTATTTATTTTACTAATTTCTTTAATTATCCATTTTGTTTGCGTATCATCTGATGGAGATAAAACTGTCATATTTGGTATAGTTCTCATTAAAGATAAATCTTCAATCATTTGATGTGTCGCTCCATCTTCTCCAACTGTTATTCCTGCATGTGTTGCACAAATTTTCACATTCAAGTTTGGATAGCAAATGCTATTTCTTATTTGGTCATAACTTCTTCCTGCTGCAAACATTGCAAATGTACTTACATATGGAATTTTTCCACAAGTTGAAAGTCCAGCTGCTGTTCCCATCATATCAGCTTCTGCAATTCCAATATCAAAAAATCTATCTGGAAATTCTTTTGCAAATAGTTCTGTTTTTGTAGCTCCTGCTAAATCTGCATCAAGAACTACAACATCTTTATTTTCTTTTCCTAATTCTAGCAAAGCTTCTCCATAGCTTTGTCTTGTTGCTTTTTTCATAAATGCTTTTCTCCTTTCTTTTTTTGGAATTTTATTGAGTTCCTTAAATTATAAATTTTAGATCATTTTACTATCCTAGCATACACGATAGTTAGTGCCGTCCCCAAATTATCCAAAAATGGTCACTCCGAACCTGTCCCCAAACTAACCATTGCCTCTTTATACTGTTCTTCGTTAGGTGCTTTTCCATGCCAACTGGCTTGATTTTCCATGTAGCTTATTCCTTTTCCTTTTATTGTTTTTGCAATTATACATGTTGGTTTGTCTTTTATATTTCTTGCTACTTCAAACGCTTTTATTATTTCTTCTATGTCATGCCCATCTATTTTTATTATTTCAAATCCAAAACTTCTGAATTTTTCGTCTATTGGATATGGACTCATTACTTCTTCTATTGTTCCATCTATTTGTAAGTTGTTATTATCTACTATTACACATAAATTATCTAATTTGTATTTACTTGATGTCATTGCTGCTTCCCATATTTGTCCTTCTTCTATCTCTCCATCTCCTAAAATGCAATATACTCTATAATCTTTATTATCCATTTTACCTGCAATTGCCATTCCATTCGCAGCAGATAGTCCTTGTCCTAGCGAACCTGTTGTCATATCTACACCAGGTACTTTGTTTCTGTCTGGATGTCCTTGTAAATAGCTATCTATTTTTCTAAATGTTTTTAGGTTCTCTACTGGGAAATATCCCTTATTTGCAAGGCAACTATATAATGCTGGTGAGCAATGTCCTTTTGATAATACTAACCTATCTCTATCTTCCCACCTTGGTTCTTCTGGTTTTATATTCATTTCATTGAAATATAGTACTGTTAAAACGTCTGCTATTGATAAGGATCCTCCTGGATGTCCTGATTGTGCTTGATATACGGCTTCTATTATACCTTTTCTTATTTCAAGCGCTTTTTTTGTTAATTCTTCAATATCCATTCTCTTTGCCTCCTTTTTTGTATTATATCATATTTTTTATTTTTTACTATAAGTTTTTGCATTTTATTTTTTCTTATTGCAAAATACTCATAATTAAATATATAATATAATATAATATATTTTACAAAAGAAAGGATTGGTTATATGCTAGAAAAATTTATAAATGAAAATAAAGAAAAAATGATAAAAGATTTACAAGGATTAATAAAAATACCAAGTTATTATTCCAAAAGTAATAACCCTAAATATCCATTTGGAGAAAATGTGAATAAAGCTCTAGAATATACTTTAGCATTAGGAGATAACCTAGGTTTTAGGACTAAAAAAATTGATGGTTATTGTGGATATATTGAATTTGGAGAAGGTGATGAATTAGTTGGAATTATAGGTCATTTAGATGTTGTTCCTGAAGGTGATAATTGGACATATCCTCCTTTTAGCGGAACAATTTCTGACGGCTACATTTTTGGTAGAGGCGCTATTGATGATAAAGGTCCTGTTATAGCATCTTTATATGCCATGAAATATGTAATAGAAACAGTAAAACTAAATAAACGTGTTAGATTAATATTAGGATTAAATGAAGAAAGAAATTGGGACTGTATCAAATATTATAAGGCTCATGAAGAAATACCTTCTATTGGATTCAGTCCAGATGCTGACTTTCCTTGTATCTATGCCGAGAAAGCTGTACTTACTCAAGAAATTAAGGCTGATATTTCTCAATTTAAAAATCTAGATATTAAAATCATAAATATTGATTGTAATAATAATGCTACTAATGTTGTTCCTAAAATTTGTAGTGTTATTTTAAGTATTAATACTCAAAAAATAAAAACTGATGATTTTATTAACAATTTAAAAAATATTATTAATGATAGTAACTTTGAAATTGATATCTATAAAATTGATAATGAGCAAATCAAATTAACTTCACATGGTGTTTCTGCTCATGCAGCACATCCTGATTTAGGTATTAATTCTATTTCTAGATTAATAATTATCCTTGATAAAATTTTTAAAGTTTACGGATATAATATTGATTTATTTGACTTTTTTATTAAATATATTGGTCTACAATTTGATGGTAAAAACTTAGGAATTGACTTTGAAGATGAATCTGGGAAATTAACTCTAAATGTTGGATATTTTGGAATTGAAAATGGTTTTATTAAAATAAAAATGAATTTAAGAGTTCCTGTTCATACTGATATTACTAAGATTGGCGCTGCTTTTATAAAGGCTACTTGTGAATATATTAATCTTGACTTTGATACATCTCATTATATGCCAGCATTATACATCGATCCAAATTCTGAGCTAGTACAATCTCTTTGTAAAATTTATAATGTAGAAACTAATTCTAATTGCAAACCAATTGCAATTGGTGGTGCAACTTTTGCAAGAGCATTTCCTAATTGTGTTTCTTTTGGAGCAAATTTTCCTGGTGATAAAGATATGTGCCACCAAACAGATGAATTTATAAGTATTGATAAGTTATTGTTAGCTTGTAAAATTTATGCAAAGGCAATTTTGTTTTTAGGAAACAGGGATTAGGGGACGGTCCTAAAATCCCTGCAAATAAAAAATACCCCGCCTTAGCCGTCAGATACTTGGAATTTTTAAGGACCTGCTCCTAAAAACAGGTGGGTGCCTACCTAAATACTCATGGGCTTCTCACTACAAACGGTGAGCTTGCACGCCATATTTACGAGATCGGCCCCTCTTAAATGTGTGTTGGTTCTAAAAATTCTGTCTATACGCACTACGCAGGGAAAATTAATTACTATTTAATTATTTATATGTTATTTTTAATGTGCAATTTCTTTATTTTTTCTTTTCTTTTTGTTTTATCTTTTTAAGTTATTTATATTTTAGCATATAGTATTTTTATTTACAAATATAATTTTTTTAGTTTAAAGTGTTTTTCATTATTCTATATTATTTTATCTCACTTTTTATTAATTATTCTCATTTATTTTAACTTTTTTGAATTTGATTTTTTAATTATTTTATGCTAGAATTAATTAAATTTTATGTGAAGAATTTACTTCTTTTGTTAATTTTCTATTTGTTTTTAGACTTTAATTTATATAAAGTCTTTTTTTATTTTGTGAATACTTTTTTATCATTTACATTACATATAATAATATGCAGAAAAATTGCAAAATACTACCTGCTAAAATAAATAAGTGAAATACTGAATGCATATATTTATGTTTTTTTCCTAATCCATATAAAATTGCTCCTACTGTGTATGCTATACCACCAGCTAGTAATAGTATAAATCCAGTTTTACCTAATAATTGTGGTAGCAAATTAATTTTTACAACAATACACCATCCCATAATTAGATAACATATCATTGAAAATATTTTAAATTTCTTTATATCTATTGAATTCAAAACTATTCCTAAAATTGCAATTGCCCAGATAACTCCAAAAATAACCCAACCAGTTGCGGTATCATATTCTCTTAAAGTACATAGTGCAAATGGTGTATATGACCCTGCAATTAATAAAAATATTGAGCAGTGATCTAATACTTGAAATACTCTTTTTGAATATCTTTTTGGACTTAGTCCATGATATATACTAGACATCGTGTATAATAAAATCATTGTTACTCCATATATTGAACCACTAACAACTCCATATACATTTCCATGAATTGCTGCAAATACAATACATAAAACTAATGCAACAACACCAACTGCTGCTCCTACAATATGAGAAGTCATATTAAAAATTTCTTCACCTTTTGTATATGTGGGTAATATTCTATCTTTTAATTTTACTCTTGTCATAAACCTTCCCTTTCTTCAATTCATTTTTAATATTATACCACATTTATTATATTTGAAAAGTTTTTTTACAAGAATTTCACATTTAGTATCTTAGTTTCATATTTTAGACTTAGTTGAAAAATAATTATTCTTTTATTTCTCTTGACAACTTATCAATAGCCTTAGTCTCAATTCTCGAAACATATGAACGTGAAATCCCCATCATTGAAGCTATTTCATGTTGAGTTTTTGGTTTATGACCTCCTATCCCAAATCGTAATTCCAAAATTGTCCTTTCTCTATCTTTTAAAACTTCTTTCATTTTTTCTAATAGTAATTTTATTTTCATTTTTATATCTACTTCATCTTCTATATTTCTCTCATTGTTCTCTAACACCTCTTGCAAAGTTACAATATTATCATCTTTATCTTTTCCAATAGGTTCATTTAAGTATACTTCTGCACCTAATTTTTTGGTAGCTCTTAGATGCATTAATATTTCATTATCTATACATCTTGAAACATATGTAGAAAGTCTAGCTCCTTTTTCCATTTTGAAACTATTTATTCCTTTTATAAGCCCAATGGTTCCTATTGATATTAAATCATCTTGATCAACTTTTGCCGTACTATATTTTTTTGCTACATGTGCAACTAATCTTAAGTTCCTTTCTATTAATAAATTTCTTGCTTCTTCATCTCCCTGTTCCATTAATTCTAAACATTTTCTTTCTTCTTCGCAAGTCAAAGGTTCTGGAAATAAAGTTCCTCCTTGAATATATCCGAACTACAAAAACTGCCGATTTCAAAAATTCTACAAATCCTAAAATTCCAGCCATACAAAGTGATGCAAACATATTAGCACCTCCATTTATTCTCATACTCAAATTATATGTTTGAGAAAAATAAAAGTGCCTGACCTATTTGTTATTTTTTCTTTTCCTCCAGAATAACTATTAATGAGGTGTTTTTAATGCATTTTGTTTCTAGTATTTTCAAAGGTATTGCACTTGGTGCTGGAGCTATTTTACCGGGAATTAGCAGTGGTGTTCTTTGTGTTGTTTTTGGGATTTATGAAAAATTATTAGATAGTATATTGTACTTTTTCAAAGATATTAAAAAAAATTCAAAATTTCTATTACCTATTTTTATTGGTATATTTGTTGGTGTTTTAGTTTTTAGTAATTTTTTGCAATATCTTTTAACTACATTTCCTATTCAAACTAATTCTATTTTTATAGGACTTATTTTGGGAACTATTCCTACTCTTTTAAATACTTTAAATAATGAAGAAAGTAGTTCAGAATTGATAAATAAGAAATATGATAAAAAAATTAGGAACTTGAAAAATATAACTAAATTAAAATATTTTTTTACTTTTCTAATTTGTTTTTCAATTGGTGTTGGTAGTGTATTGTTAGAAAACTTTTTTTCTGCCACAAACATAGAAAGTATAGAAAATACAAATTTTCTATACTTAATGCTATCTGGATTTCTTATGTCTGTTGGAATTGTTGTCCCTCGGCGTTAGTAGCACTATTATATTGATGTTACTTGGCGTGTATTCTATTTATTTGACTGGTATTTCCACACTATCTTTTAACATATTAATACCTATGGGTATTGGATTAATTTTAGGTTGTTTTGTTTTTATGAAAATTACTAAATTCCTCTTGGATAAATTTCATAATATAACATTTGCAGGAATAATAGGATTTACGCTTGGCTCAATTTTTGTATTATTTCCATCCTTTGCATCTGGTGTAGAACTTCTAATAATTCTAACTTGCATCATTTTAGGTTTAACAATTTCTTCCGTTTTCATGTGTGTAGAAAATTAACAATTAAATTATTTATTAATTATGAATGCGAATGAAATCATATTAGAAATTATTAAAATAAATCATAGGAGAATCTCAAACTAGCTTTGAGAGGTGCCTATGATTTATTTTTAGAATTTCTTTATGATGTAATGTTAGCCGAGTAATAATAAATAATTTAATTGTTAATCCAGTTTTATTTTTTTCTTCTCAAAATCCAATCCTTTTCACACTTAATAGGTAACTTCATTTTCACCAATTGCCCTTTAACACCTGGGCTTATTTCTGTTATTTCCTCATCAGTTTCATTATCCCACAATTTTTCTATATTAAACTTAAAAGGCTCAATCTTATTTGGAATCAAGATTTCTAAAGTATCTCCTACTTTCAATTTATTTTTAATTTCAATTATAGATTTTTCTTCTTTATATTCTACAACTTTTCCACCAAACTCATAATTCTCATTATACTGTCTTCCGCCATATTCTTGAATATCTTTATTATTTCTATCATTAAAATAAAAAGTTGTAAGTCCTCTTGTTTTTACTTTATCTAATTCATTTAAATATTTAGTGTAATCATAGTTTTCAGGATCTTTTTGATAATCGTCAATTGCATTTCTATATGCATTTATAACACTTGCTAAGTAATACTCTGTTTTTAGTCTTCCCTCAATTTTAACACTATCTATTCCCATATCTATAATTTCTGGAATTTCTTTTATCAAGCATAAATCTTTTGAAGAAAAAATACTTGTTCCATATTCACTTGTTTCAATTGGCATTAATTCACCTGGATTATTTTTTTCTTCTACATACAAGTTATATGACCATCTACAACTTTGAGCACAATCTCCTAAGTTTGCACTTCGACATGCTAAGAAGTCACTTAAAAAGCATCTACCAGAAAAAGCAAAGCATATTGCTCCATGTATAAATATTTCAACTTCTAGGTCTTTTGGTTTGTTTTCCATTATGTATTTTAGCTGTTCTTTGTTCATTTCTCTTGCCATTATTACTCTTTTGGCTCCATATTTGTACCAGAATTTACAGTCTTGCAAACTGATAATATTTGCTTGTGTGCTGACATTGATTGGTACACTTGGGGCATATTGTTGTAATGTTTCTATTACTCCTACATCTGATGCAATTATTCCATCTGGTTTTAATATTTCTAATTCTTTTGCCATTTCAATTATTTCTTCATATTTTTCGTCCCATGCAAATATATTTAATGTTACATATACTTTTTTTCCAATTTCGTGTGCATATTTTATTGTTTTCTTTAAATCTTCATCTTCCATATCAGCCCTTGCTCTTAATGATAATGATGATGTTCCACAATATACTGCATCTGCTCCATATAAGAATGCTATTTTTGCTTTTTCAAATGACCCTGCTGGGGCTAATAATTCTATTTGTTTCATCTTTTATTTCCTCTTTCTACTGGTTTTTTTACAATTTTATTTATATGCAACATATATATTACCATATAAACCTAAAAATTTCAATGAATTTGTACTATTATTTTATGTTTCCTTGTTGTTATTTAGATAATTTTATGATAGAATTATGTTATTAAATTTTTAAAAGAAAGGACGTATACTATGAAGCAAGAAACTTTTGACTTAATTCATCGGAGCTATGTATTAGCAGTGGAACAATCAAATAATATTCTTGAGATTATAAGAAATCTCAGCAAAATATTATCTAAATGTACTGTATGTGCAGAAGATAGTTTGCAATTTGATGCATTTTTGTATAGTTTGGAAAGAGCTGCAAAGAAAAGAGAAAAAACTTTTGAATTAACAAATTTAGCATCAGATATTTCATTTGTCATTATGTATATCATACTTTGGCTAAATGATACTGAAAGTAAGCATATTGATATTAATCTAACAGCTAGGAGAAAATCTTTGGAAAGCGAGCTTACAAAGCTTTTAAAGAGGTCTATTGCTAATAGTTCTCCTCGTATCTATGACCGGTTTGGGTTAAGAGGTAATATTTTAAACAATAACTCTCAAAAAGAAGCTACTGACTTATTGTATGATGTTGTAAATTATACAATAAGCATAGTTAGTAAACAAAATAGGAATCTTTACAATCAGTTTTTGAGCTGGTTAAATTCCAATACATCAATTGATGATTTTACGAAAGAAAGAATCAAATTCACTTTACAACTTCCTTTTGTAATAGAAGAAGGTCAGAAAGTAGAATCTAAATTTGATTCTCGTAAATATCCCGATGTATATGTTCCTCTTTCTCCAGATATTTGGTATCCTAATTTGGTTAAAGATTATATTTCTTCACCAAAAGAAAACGGATATCAGTCATTGCATTTTGTTTTAGCATTAGATGAGTACTCTAAAATTTTACCAGGTTCTCATTTTGAACTTCAGTTTAGAACTCATTTTATGCATCAATATGCAACTAATGGTCCGGCATCTCATTTGGAATATGAAGATATTAAGAGCAAAGATGATAATGATGTTGACTTAAGAGATCTTTTCCTTGTTGATGATTTCTCTAAAATCAAGATTGTTGGCTTTACTGGTTACAATTCTGTTGATGATGATATTGATGGTGTACATTTTGCAAAAGTATTTGTAAACCGTCGTATTAGTTCAATTCTTGTTTAGTCTTTTACTTGCCTAAGGAGTACTTTCTTAGGTAAGTTTTCTTTTTATAGTTGCTATATTTCTTAATTTGTGTTAAAAATAATTTATGAATATAATTAACAGTCTTTTTTTTTTCACATATTCTATAAGTAGAATAAATTTTAATAATAAATACAAATTTTTTTGTTTGGAGGTATCTATGAAAACAAATTATAAAGTAGCAATTGTTGGCGCTACACGGTTTAGTTGGAAGGACCGCATTAAAAGTATTAGAAGAAAAAAACTTTCCACATGTTAGTTACACACTTTTTTGTTCTTCAAAATCTGCCAACTCAAAAATAACTTTTTTAAACACAACATATATTGTGCAAGAACTAACAGAAAAATCTTTTGATACACATTTTGATTATGCAATTTTTTGTGCAGGTGGCTCTACTTCTAAAAAATATGCTCCTATTGCAGCAAAAAGTGGCTGTATCGTTATTGATAATAGTAGTGTATTTCGTATGGATGAAGATGTGCCATTAGTTGTACCTGAAGTAAACCCAGAGGATATAAATAAAAATCATGGTATTATTGCAAATCCAAATTGCTCTACTATCCAAGCTGTTTTGCCTTTAAAAGCTATTGATGATAAATATGGAATTAAAAGAATTGTTTATTCTACATATCAAGCAACTTCTGGTGCAGGTAGATCTGGAATTGAAGATTTAAAAAATAGAGCAGAAGGTGATAAACTTCAAAAATTCCCATATTCAATTTATAATAATTGTATTCCTCACATTGATGTTTTTATGGAAGATGGTTATACAAAAGAAGAGCATAAAATGATTGATGAAACTAGAAAGATTTTGCACAAACCTAACTTGCCAATTACTGCAACAGCTGTTAGAGTTCCTATTGTAAATTGTCATGGCGAATCAATTAATGTGGAATTAGAAAGTGATTTTGATATATATGATATTAAAATATTGTTAGAAAACTATCCTGGAATTATCGTTGCAGATAATCCAGAAAAAAATTATTATCCATTGGTAAGTGTTGCAGATGGCCATGATGAAGTTTTTGTAGGTAGAATTCGTCGTGATTATAGTGTCCAAAATGGTCTAAATATGTGGGTTGTAGCAGATAACTTAAGAAAGGGTGCTGCTTCTAATGCTATTCAAATTCTAGAAAGGCTTTTATATTCTTAAGAATTAAATAAAATACTATAATAAAATTTTGCAGTACCGCGTAGCGACCAAACGAGCGATAGCGAGTGCGATTGAAGCAACCTTCCAAATATCTATTTCAAAGGTTGCGACAACAAGGTACAAAAAATTTTATTATAGTATTTTATTAGCACCATTTATATGTTATAATAAAAAAGAAGTACATAAGATATAAAGAGGTATTTAAATGAAACAAATAGTCAAAGAAATTATTGACAAGGATGTCGAATTTCAAAATATTATAAAAGAATTGGTTGAGAATAGAACAGTTCAAAAAATGAAGAATTTCAGGCAACATTATGAAACAACTTGTTTTGACCATTGTTACACAGTTTCTTATTATTGTTATTTAATATGTAAAAAATATAAATTGGATTATATATCAGCAGCAAGGGCTGGTATGCTTCATGATTTATTTTTATATGATTGGAGAGTTAGACAACCTGACCGCAAAGGGTTACATGCATTTACTCATGGAAAAACTGCTTGCAAAAATGCTTCAGAACTATTTGATTTAAATGAAAAAGAAAAAGATATGATAATCAAACATATGTGGCCTGTAACTACCCAACTGCCAAGTTCTCTTGAGGGTTTAATTTTAACTTTTGTTGATAAGTATTGTGCTATGTCTGAAAGTTTTGATATATTAAAAACAAGGCTTCTATTAAAAAAGCCATTACGCTATGTTTATAGTTTTTTAAGTATGGTATCAGTTCATCTATAAAAATAAAAGTCTGAATAAGTAAAAAATTCAGGCTTTTATATTACATTTTATCTTCTGACCATCTCATCATTCTTATATCTTTATATTTTGATAGAACTTCTTTATATTTATCATATTCTTCTTCCCATAATCCGTCCGGAACTTTGTCAAATGCTTTAAATATTTTTTCCGCTTCTGCAAGATATATTAGTTGTTCTTGCGGAGACATTCTTTCATATTGTTTTGCAAAATTGTATAACTTATCTAACATTTGGTTTGCTTCTATAAATCCCCAAAAATCTTTTACTTTCATTCCAAATAACTTTATTTGTAATACGGCATAGACTACTAATGCAAATATAACAAATATTAGTATATATACTATTGCCCATATACCATCCATCTTTCCACCTCTTTAGTTTGTTTGCTACTCTTTCTAATAATTTACTATTTCAATAATATATTTATTTTATATTTTTGTCAATAGCATAATTGTGTTTATTGTATTTGTATTTATGCACGCCTTGTATCTTCCCCTGGTACTCTTTCATTTTCTGCTTGCTTTTCTATTTCTTCAGTTATTTCATCTAAGCTATTTTCTAATTCCTCTTTGCTTAAATATTCCTCATTTATTTTTTCTTTTAATTTATTTTCCATATCAGTTTGGTTATATGTTTCTCCAAGTTCTGGATTTTTATCTAAGATTTCTCTAGCACATACTTTTATATAAGCATCTTCCATAGCCATTACATGTTCTGATTTTGTTGATGGATCTCCATCTATATCTTTTTCAGTAGCCTTATTACAATCTTTATGTTCTTTTTCATGAGCCTTTATTTCTTCAAGATTTTCTTCTACTGTATCTTCTCCTTCTCTTTCATATTCTCCAATTACAGCTCTTGTTGAAGTATCTGGTACAAAAATTGTATTGCCGTCTCTTACTTGACCTCCCATTGTTTCAGTAGAATCTCTTGCTTCTTCTCCAATGTTCATTTCAACCCTTCCCATTTCTTTGTTGTCTAATTGTATGATTTTATTTCCGATTTCATATTCACTTAAAATGCTGTCTTTTTCTACTGTTCCATCATCTCTAACTTGATATTTTTCTGGTATTGGATTGTCACCTGATGCTGACCTTTGTTGTAATTCTGGTATATATTTTTGCAATGGTTCAACTTGTCCGTCTTTACTAATTGCAACTAAAGAATATCTTGTAGAATTCCTATCATAACTTTTGCCATTTTCATCTTTCATTTTGTTCATTTCATCTGAATAGATTACTCCAATTTTTTTAATGTCTTTTGGAATTTTTCCGCCTAGCCATTTGCGGATATCATGCATATCATTCGCTCTTTCATTTAATTCTATTTCTTGCAATATATTTGTATTTTTTGTTGTTCTCTCATTGTTTTTTTGTTGTTCTTGGCCTTTTGTACTGTTTTCTTTTTTGGTCTTTTTACTTTCTAAATTTCGTCTATCTTCATTTTGCTTTTTATTTTCTTTATTGCTATTCTCTCTATCTAGTTCTAAAATTCTTACATCTCTAATATGACTTCTTTCTATTCCTAATTCATCTATATATTTATCAATTTCTTTTGTTTCTCTTGCTGAACTTTCAATTTCTTCTCTATCTAATTCATCTATTTTATCTTTAATTTTTGCACTTAATTCATTTTCTAATGTATTTTGTTTCTCTGCTTTTTCTTGCTCCATTACTCCTAATTTTTGAAGTGCCTCTATTATATATGAATTTTGTCTCATAATAATGTTTCCGTATTTTACTATATTAGTGTTTAATTCTCCTATTTGAATATTACCAATATAATATTCATACTCATACTTATTTTGCGGATTTTGAACTACTGTTACTTCAATGTTTTTTCCATTTAAATTAATTTTCATTTTTTCCTCCTTTGGGGACATGCCAAATTGAACAAAAATTGTTCAAAAGGGACAGACCCTATATTTTAATAAAAAAGATGTGTCCTAAAGTGGACAAAATGTCTCATTAAGAAACGTCCCCAATAAGACGTGCTACCAAATCATACTCGTTAGAATCAACAATTTTGCATTTTATAAATTGATGTAAGTATTTATGAGGGTTTTCTTCTTCACATTTTATATATACTAATCCATCAATATCTGGAGCGTCTTGCATTGTTCTTCCTATTAGGTATTTTCCATCAAATGATATATTTTCTACTAGGACTTCACATTCTTTTCCTATTTTTTCTTTCATTTTTTCTGCTGCGATTTTTTGCTGTGCTTTCATTATTTTATTATATCTTGCTTTTTTTGTGTTTCCATGTATTTGTTCTGGAAGTCTTGCAGCTGGTGTTCCATCTTCTTTTGAGTACATAAATGTTCCTAGTCTATCAAATTTTGTTTCTTTTACAAATTCCAATAAATCTTTAAAGTCTTTTTCTGTTTCGCTTGGAAATCCTACAATTAGACTTGTCCTTATTATTGCATCTGGAATTTTATTACGGATTTTACTTATTATTTCTTTAATTTCTTTTTTATTTGTTTTTCTGTTCATTTTTTTCAATATAACATCACTGGAATGTTGAATTGGTATATCAAAATATTTTGCAATTTTATCGTTTTTTGCAACAGTTTCTATTAATTCATCTGTTATTCCTTCTGGATAAGAATATAGGAAACGTATCCATTTTAATTCTTTAATTTTGCATAATTCTTGTAATAACTCTGCTAATTTGTTTTCTCCATATATATCAATTCCATATTTAGTTGTATCTTGTGCTATTATGATTAATTCTTTTATTCCTTTTTTAGCAAGCATTTTTGCTTCTTCTATAATATCTTCTTTTTTTCTACTTGCAAATGGTCCTCTTATATATGGAATTGCACAATATGTACATTTGTTGCTACATCCCTCTCCTATTTTTAGATATGCATAATCTTGTCCAGTTGTAATTGTTCTTTCTAGAAATTGCTCTTGTGTTAGCATTGGCATTTTAGGAATTTCTGTTATTTTTTTGCTACTTTTTTTCTTTTTTATTACAATGTCTCTTTTTATTAAATCCTCTATTTGTTCCCACAATGTATCATAATCTTCTATTTTTACAAATAAATCTACTTCTGGTAATGCTTTTATGAGTTCATCATAATATCTTTGCACTAAACATCCCATAACTATTAAATATTTGCAATTTTTATTTTTGTATTCTGCCATTTCTAATATTGTGTTAATTGCTTCTTCTTTTGCAGATTCAATAAATCCACAGGTATTTATTATTAAAATATCTGCTTTTTCTTCGTTATTTACAATTTTAAAGTTATGTTTTTTGAACATTCCTATTGTTGCTTCAGTATCTATTAAATTTTTACTACATCCTAAAGATATAAATCCAACATTCATTATTTTTTTCAACCTTTCTACAGGGATTAGTGTGATATTATGTGCTTTCTAGTCAACTCCATCAAATCTAGTTTTGTAAATCCTTCAATTTGTACTTTACTTCTATCTTTTTTTATTTCTTCTTTAAGTAGATTTTCAATTTTTTCTCTGTTGCCTTCATCCTTCATGTCAATATAGTCAATTATTACTATTCCACCTATATCTCTTAGTCTTAATTGTTTTGCTATTTCAATTGTAGCTTCTTTATTTACTTTGTATATTGTTTGTTCTAAGTTTTTTGTTCCTGTATATTTTCCTGTATTGACATCAATTGCAGTTAAGGCTTCTGTTTTGTCAATTGTTATAAATCCTCCACATTTTAGCCAAATTTTTCTATTTTGCATTTTTTCTATTTGCTTTTCTAAATCATATTTTTCAAAGATATTATTTGATGTATCTAGTTCTATTTCTGTGTCTTGATATTCTTTGTTTTCTTTTATATATTTTTCTAATTTCTTTACATCTTTTTGAGTGTTTACTATTATTTTGTCCACTTTTTCATCTGCTAAATCTAACAACATTTTTTCTATTAAGCTTTCACTTTCATATAGTAGTTTAGGCTCATGTAAGTCTGGATCTACTGATGTTTTTATAATATTTTCCCATTTTTCTTCTACTTTTTTTATATCTTGTATAACTTCTTGTTCTTTCCCTTCTGCAGATGTTCTTATTACTGCTCCATTTCCTTTGCTTAAATTTTCTTTTACTAATTTTATTAATCTTTGTTGTTCTTCTTTATTTTCTATTTTTTGTGACACTGTAATTATATCTGTATTTGGCATTAATGCAATATATTTTCCTGGTAAGTTTATATGTGTTGATACTCTGGCTCCTTTTTGATCTGTACTATCTTTTTTTACTTGAACTAAAATTTTCATATTTGGCTGTAATATTTCGGTTATATCTAAATTATTGTCTAATGTTTCTTTTGTTTCATCTATTTTTTTCATTACATCTTTTAAATGTATAAAACTATTTTTGTCACTTCCTATATCAACAAACGCTGCTTGCATTCCTTTTACAATATCTTTAACAATTCCTATATATATATTTCCTTCTTTTCTGTTATTTTCATTTGAGTTATCTTCATAAAATTCAACTAATTTTCCATTTTCTATTAATGCTATTATTGATTTATCTTTTTGTCTTTGTATTATAATTTCTGTCATAAAATTCTTGGCTCCTTTTTAATTAAATTTATTCATTGCTTTATCTATTCCACTCTTTATTATTTCTACAGCTGCATCTTTTGCTAAATCAGTACTTTTTCCCAATATTTCTTTGTCTTTTTCTGAGATTTTACCTATTACGTAGTTTATTAAATCTCCTTTATGTTCAGGTTTTCCAATTCCTACCCTTACTCTTGGGAATTTTTCAGTTCCTATTTCTTTTATTACTGATTTCATTCCATTATGTGTTCCTGGTCCTCCTGTTTTTCTTAATTTAATGATTCCTGGTTCTATGTCAATATCATCATATATAATTATTAAGTTTTCTGTATTTAATTTATAGAAATCTCTTATTTCTTTTACACTTTCTCCACTTAAATTCATATATGTTTGTGGTTTCAATAAAATAACTTTTTCTCCTTCTATTACCCCTGTTCCATATATTCCTTTAAAGTTTGTTTTTGAAAATTTTATTTCATATTTTTTTGCTATTTTATTCACTGTATCAAATCCCATATTATGTCTTGTATTTGAATATTCTTCTTCTGGATTTCCTAATCCTACAATTATATACATTTTTTGCTCCTTGTTTTTTATATTAACTTTCCATTCTTATATATTTTAACCTTTTTTTCCATTTTTGGCAAGTTTGTAAGATTTTTTTGCAAGAAAAAAGCACTTTTTTAAGTGCCTTTATTACTATATACGTAAAATCTTTGATTTTCCCTATATAATTATTCTGCTGATTCTTCTGATTTTTCTTCAGCTTCTGGTGCTTCATAAGCTTCTAAGATAGCTTTTTGAATTTTCTCTCTAGTTTCAGCATTGATTGGATGAGCTATATCTTTAAATTCTCCATTTGGAGTTTTTCTACTTGGCATAGCTATAAATAATCCATTTTGGCTTTCGATAACTTTAATATCATGAACTGCGAATTCGTTATCGAATGTTACAGAAGCAACAGCTTTCATTCTGTTCTCTGAATTTACTTTTCTTAAACGTACATCTGTGATTTGCATTTTAAAATGCACCTGCCTTCCCTAAGTTTAATTTTGTACATATCGTTTAATTCTATGTACAGTTATATTATTCTTCATAAAAAACTTTTTTCCTTCTTTTTTTTACAAAAAAGTTAGATTTTATTAATACGATTTATTATCCAAACTTTTTTGTTACAATTCACAGCCACTTTAATACTTTTTGCATTAGCAAATGATATATTTAGATATTTTGAAGTATATTGGGGGGACCTTTCTAGAAAATGTTTGAACGTTAGTGAATTACATTTTCTTGAATGGTGATTACGGAAAAATATATAAATATATCATTTGCTATATATTATTATAAAATTGTAAATTGGAACCTTTTTTTTATTTTTTAATACTATATTTTAGTAGAAGTATTGAATTTTCATGTATTTAAGTATATAATACTTTTACTAAATGAAAATTCCTAGGGGAGTGATTTTTTTATGCCAGATATAACTAATTTAAAAAAATATAAAAATATACATATGATTGGAATTGGTGGCGTTAGTATGAGTGGAATAGCTGCAATATTAAAGAATTGGGGCTTTAACGTTACAGGTTCTGATATGTTTGATTCTGAAACAGTACAAGAATTAAAAAATAAAGAAATAAAAGTTACAATTGGTCACAATTTAGAAGATGTTGCAAATTCTGATGTTGTGGTTTATTCTGCTGCAATAAAAAAGGATGATCCAGAAATGTTAGAAGCACATAGACTTAATATTCCTACTATTGAGAGAGCTGATTTTTTAGGTGAAATTACTAGATGTTATCAAGATACTATATGTATTTCTGGAACTCATGGAAAGACTACTACTACATCTATGGTATCTATTGCCTTTATTGAAGCTCTTAAAGATCCAAGTATTCAAGTTGGAGCTTATTTAAACGCAATTAAAGGTAACTATTTAGTTGGTAATAGTGAACATTTTATTATTGAAGCATGTGAATATGTTGAAAGTTTTTTAAAGTTTAGCCCTAAGGCAGAAATAATTTTGAATATTGACAATGATCACTTAGATTATTTTAAAACTTTTGATAATATTAAAAATGCTTTTATTAAGTATGTTAAATTATTACCTGATGATGGCATTTTAGTAATTAATGGCGATGATCAAAATTGTTTAGATTTAAAACAGTATACAAATGCAAAAGTTACTTCTTATGGTATTGATAATAAAAATGCTGATTTTTATGCTGATAATATTGTATTTGATAATGATGGATTTGCTTCTTTTGATGTTTATCATCATGGGGAATTGTTTGGACATTTCAGTCTTTCAGTTCCTGGAAAGCATAATGTGTTAAATGCTTTAGCATGTATTTGTTTATGTGTAAATTATTCAATTGAAGTTCCATATATTCAATCTGCTTTGAAAAAATTTACTGGTGCTCATAGAAGATTTGAATTTAAAGGCAAAATAAATAACAATATTAGTGTTTATGATGATTATGGTCATCATCCTACTGAAATTGTGGCAACTGCAAATTCTTTAAAAAATAAAAAGTATAATGAATCTTGGGTTGTTTTTCAACCTCATACATATAGTAGAACTAAAAATTTGTTAGATGATTTTGCAAATGCTTTGTTGAATTTTGACCATATAATTGTTTTGGATATTTATGCTGCAAGGGAAACAAATACTTATAATATTTCTTCTAAAGATTTAGTTGATAAAATTAATTCTTTGGGTAAAGCTGCTTTATATATTCCTAATTTTGATGAATGTGTTTCTTTTGTAAAGTCTCATGTAAAGCCTAATGATGTTGTTATGACTTTGGGTGCTGGTACGGTTACTCAAATTGGTCCGATGTTATTAAAATAGGCTAGGAAATTAGTTAATTTCTCTAGCCTGTTTTAACATTATATCACCAAACACTGCATAGCCTTCTTCTGGATTATTTACTAATACATGTGTAACTGCTCCAATGAATTTTCCATTTTGAATTATTGGTGAACCTGACATTCCTTGTATTATTCCTCCTGTTTTTTCTAATAATCTCTCATCTGTTACTTTTATTTCCATACTTTTATTATCATAATTATTTTCTTTAAAAATTTTCTCGATTTCTATTTCATATTCTTGTACTGTTTTATTATCTAAACTACAAAGTATTGTTGCTTTACCCTGTTGTATCTCGTCTCTTGTAGCCACTTCCATTTCTTTTGATGTATCTATACTTAATCCTGATAAATTATCTACTTTTCCATATATTCCAAATTTTGTGTTTTTATCTATTTCTCCTATATTTACTTGATTTTCTATTGTACCTTGTATTTTTCCCGGATTTCCACTTTCTCCTTTTGTAATATTTAATATTCTGGTTGTTACAAATTCCCCTGATGCAATATTTATTAACTCTCCTGTGTCTATATCTGTTATTCCATGTCCGCAATGCTCCAAATGTTTTTGTACTCGGTTCATAAAATGTTACTGTTCCAACTCCGGCTGCACTATCTCTTACCCATAATCCTAATTTATATTCATCTTGACTTGTTTGTACTGGTTCAATACTACATTCTTTGCTTTCCTCTTCATGTATATATGTTATTTTTATATCTTTTCCTTTAGATTCATTAACACATTCTACTAATTCTTCTGTTGATGCTATATATGTTCCATCTATTTTTGTTATTCTGTCTCCTTCTTCTATTCCTGTGCTTTCATATGGTTTATACTTTTTGTTGTCTATGCCTTCTATCTCCGACATTCCTACTACTAATACTCCACTTGTATATAGTTTTACTCCTGCAATATTACCAACTGGTATTACTGTTGTTTTTGGTAAAACGTCTACTTCTACATTTTTTGTTAGTAATTTATCAAAAAGGCTTATTTGAAGAGTTTTTTTCCCAGATTCATTTGCTGTTGCTTCACTATTATTTGAAGATGTCTCTATTGTTTCTTCGTTTGAATTTATTTCAACTCCAAATATTGTTTTCATTGATATTGTTTCTCCTTCAAATACAACTAATTCATCTGGTAAGTTTTGCCATACTAGAAAATACATATAAATGACCAATAAAAATAATACTAATAATAGCTTAAAAATTGTTTTTTTCATAAAAAACCTCCATGCTATTATTAGTATTTACTTTTTGTTTAATTTTATTCTTCTTAGAATTTTTAATTTTAATTTATTGGATAATTATCAATTTAATTAGTAAAGTTTACTCTCAATAATTCAGCATTGTTATTTGTTTTATACATACTATATCGTTCTCTACCTAATGCAGTAAAGTAATATCTTGCTAATACTCCTCCCTTATCTGCTATATATGCATATATATTATTTTCATATCCAGACAAATCGTCTACATTTGATTGATTAATAATACTTGTATAACATGCTGTCTCTGTATGTGGATAATAATACACTATTGAATTATCATCTCTTAGTAAAGATTTTCGTTCAAAATCCACATTAAAAAATGCTCCGTGTTATATTATTATTTCCTACTAAATCTGTATCTGTTGCTCTATGATACTGACCCTCTGATGTTACAATATAAATTGAGTCATTATTTACAACTTCTTCAGTTTTTGTATTTGTTACAATTGAATATCCATTATATACTTTTCCACCTATATTTAGTCCTTGTAGAAATGAAATTATTGAAACATTATTTAATATTTGTTCCCATTCATCTTCTTGTAATTCTGGCATCAAAAAATTATTAGAATTGCCTCCATCATATGTATTATAATTTGCTATTGCTATTGATAAATTTTTTTCTATTGAATATCTTATTACTTGTAATCTATGTTGGTTGAAATTAGAATCTGGATCTTCAATAGATGTGTTGTTATCAGATTCAAATATTCTTTGATTTCCCCATTGTTCTCGTTGTGCCAAACTCTGAATTACTGTTGTACCATCTTCGTTTTCAAACTGCTTTGTTGCTTGTCCATTTTCAAATACTGCATCTGAAACTCTTAAATCTCCTAAATTAGTTTTTACCCATGCTGTAAAATCCTTTGCTTCGTCATAATATCTAATTGCAGAATCGTTATTTGTTTTATAATTTATACCTTGATAATGCACTTGGTCATTTATTCTTGAATACCATCTATCATCTGATGTACTTGATGCATCTGAACCTTTATCTAAATAATATTTTACTCCATTTACTTTAGTATAGTTAGTTGATATATAATTGCCATTACTATCAACATCAATATATTCAGTTAGAGTTTCACTTTGTATTGGTATCCCTCTATATCTTATGCTATTTGAGTTAGTATCAGGATTATAATCTCCTTCTATATTATCTAATAAATATCCATATTTGTATACAGCATCACCATTTATTGTTCCTTGTACAGTAATATAATTGTCTAATGAATATGTTATTACAACATCTATATCACTTGTTACATATCTACAACTATAGAAAATATATGGTTTTAGACTTGTTACAATTTCTCCATTTTTGTATGTTGATGAGGTTGTGTAATCATCTGAAGTTAATTTGTTTTCAAATGGTGAATATATATAATATCCATCATACATTGTAAATACAATTGCTGGTACATAATCTTTTAATATGTCTTGATTATATCCTACCATATTGAAATTCGTGGCAACAGAATTAAAAAAAGTATTAACAGCTGCTTCTATATCTCTAATTTTTGAGTTTGCTAAATCTGAAGTACTACTATTTACAGTGTTTAATTGAAATGCTTTTAATGCATCATATGTAGCATTTGTTAATTTTGTATCATATGATATTTGCAACTGTAATGTCTGTACTTGATTTTGTACATATGAAGTTAAAACTAATGAAATTGGTAATATTATGATAATAAATATTACTATTAAATGTTGTAGTTTCATAGCATTCTTTCCTTTGTGTAATTTTTATATATTTCAAAATAAGTCCTATAATTCTAATTTATAGGACATATTTTTTTGTTTTATATACTTAGTTTCCTGAACCATTTGCTGTTACTATTCCTCCATGTTCTGCTGCAATTACATATGCATCATTACCTGTTACTGAATATAGGAAACTTTTTAGTTGTTGTGATAATGTTGTATTACTATTTCTTACACTAACAGAAAACATATCTCCTTCTTTTAATGCAAGTGTTTTTGTAGTACCACTTGATGGATTTATCGTATCTAAAATTTGAGATGTATACATTGTATAATATACGTTCTCTCCTATTTTTGTTGACTCAGCTTGTGTTGTTTTTTTACCTGGGTTTTCATCTAATACTTGTAATTGCATTTCTACATCATATGAATTTCCTGTTGTTGCAAGTGTTTCAACAAGTTTGCTATACTTGTCCATTGTTAATTTTCCGGTTGTTCTTATATCATCAACAAATTCGGTTACTGCTGTTTCTACTGTAAGTTGTGAGATGTCATCTGTTCTATCTGACATTGTCATTAATGGAAATATGAATAATAATACTGCTGCTAAAATTATGACTATTACTGTAATTAATGTATCTCCCATATTTATTCCTCCTTATGGGTATCTTTTTAATATTGTGGTATTGAATAAGTTATTACCCTTTTTATTGTTCTATTATTATCTGGTACAGAGCTTTCCTCCTCTGGTGTATCTATTTCTCCACTTTGTGAAGGTGTTTCTTCTTGGTAATATATACCTAAACTTTCTTCTAATCCATTTAATGTACCGTTCTCTTTAATTTTATCATAGATTCCTCTATTATTCAAGTATATTCCCAAATTCTGTCTAAATCTGTCTTTTACAGTATTATATTCAGGATAACGGTCTCCATATAAAATTGACATTATAAATTGTTCTTTTTGTGTCTCATTACCTAAAACTTCATTTTGTAAATCTATGGTATATACTGCAACATCGTTGCCACCTTCATCTTTTATTCTGTATATACCATCATTTCCAAGTATGTTGCTTGCACTAATAGTACTTGTATTTCCATCATCATCAAATACAATTTTATAGTTTTCTTTATATGCTTTATATATTGATGGGACAATGCTTTCTAAAAATACTATTCTTTTAGTTGTGGTTGTTCCATCTGGATTAAGATTTTCTTCAACATATGTGTACTCATATTCTCTATCATTATAACTTAAAACTTCACTTGATACACTTCTTGCTTGACTAAAGGCATTGATACTTATAGTCAATGCCACTACAAATATTAATACGGCTGCCGCCATCTGTAATGCGTCTGCTGCATTTTCCATAAGTATCTACCTCCTTTTTTCTTATTAATTATTCACTTAATTTTTTATGAAGCTGGCTTTATTGTAACTGTTGTTATATATCCTGATTGAGGATCTGGTGTTGTTGTAACTTCATATGATCTTCCAGTTAATGCACTTCCTGAATCTGATGTACTTGTAATTGCTGTTCCTGTTGGTACTTTAGTACTCCAATTAGCATTAGTACCACTGATAGAAAGTCCACTTCCTACTAATTTTACTTGTTTACTTGTATCATCACTGTTTGATAAATTATTCTGTATAATAGTGTTAATCAAAGCATTTACATTTGCTCCTCTTACATTATCTCCTACATATTGTTGAAACTTTTCATTAAATGAACTTACTGCTACCTCATCCATGGCATTGCTGTCTACAACTCCTGATGCTTGTCTATATACCATTATTCCTAATGATATAATCAAAATTGCAAGTAATATTGCTCCTGCTATAATTAGTGCTTTTGATGCATTCTCCATTATTAATTCCTCCCTAAACTTTTTTATAATTTGTTTAAATTCTATGTGTTTTTAATCTTCTATTAAAGAATTTTTAAGAAGCTGGGCTTATTGTAACTGTTGTTATATATCCTGATTGTTCGTCTGGTGTTGTCTGAACTTTATATGATCTTCCAGTTAATGCACTTCCTACTGTACTTGTGCTAGTAGGTCTTGTAATAGTTCCTGATTTAGCTACAGACCATGTTGATGTTGTCATTGCAGTTCCAAAAGTAATTGATACTTGTTTACTTGTATCATCACTGTTTGATAAATTATTTTGCACAATTGTATTAATTAAAGCGTTTACATTTGCTCCTCTTATATTATCTCCTACATATTGTTGAAACTTTTCATTAAATGAACTTACTGCTACCTCATCCATGGCATTGCTGTCTACAACTCCTGATGCTTGTCTATATACCATTATTCCTAATGATATAATCAAAATTGCAAGTAATATTGCTCCTGCTATAATTAGTGCTTTTGATGCATTCTCCATTATTAATTCCTCCTTATATTTTACTTTTGTTTATTATCTAATTTACTAATTACTATTAGTAATATTAAAAACTTAAATTATGATCATTATTGTGTAATTTGTTCTATAAGCATATATTTAATTTTTCCATTTGACTTATGATAATCTATTTTTGTACATTTAAACTTGATTTCATTATAATAGATTATGAACTTGTCCATTCCACCAGCATATAATGTTTCCATATCATAAGTTTTATCATTATCTAGCATCTTTAAGTCTATCTTTATTGAATTTGTATCATTTTCTATAAATTTTCCTTTTTGGTCACGTGTGACTTTATTTGTTAAATTATTATCTATTGCTTTATTTATTAATGTTACTACTTCTGCTCCATAAAATTCTTGATTATAATAACTTTCAAATTGATTATTTGCTTTTTTTGCTTCATAGTAATTAGCTTTGTAATTCATATACACATATGAAACTCCTGCCACAATGACAATTATTATAAAGAAAAATATTGCTATTTTTTTCATAATTTTCATGTCCTTTATTTATCTTTCTAATTATTTTTTGTAAATTTTACAGTTTTAACTAAACCTGTTATGTCACTAATTGTAACTTGACAAGTATATGTTGGCATTTCCTTAGCAGTACCTGTAGTTGGATCTCTTTGTATTGTATTAATATCTGATTGTATCAATGAATTAAAATAGTTATCATTTTTTCCTTCTATATATGTATTTCCAAGCTGTACAGTAATATAATAATTACTTTCGTCTGAAGTTGTTAGTCCATAATATTCATTATTATTTTTTGCTGTATTTGCAACTGTTACTACATCATAAATTGTTATATTTGTCATGTTTTGATATACAGTAAATTGTGCATTAAATTGATTTGTTCTGTCTATTTGAATTTGCTCATGCATTTGGGCAGAACTTGCTCCAAATGTTGCAAACAAATATACTGCTAATGATAAAATCATTATTCCTATTAAGACACTTGCTGCCATTATTAATGCTTTTGACGCATTCTCCATATTATATACTCCTATTAATTAAATTCACCTGTAAATGAAAAGTTCATTCTAGTAATTCTGCCAGTCTCTTGGTTGTATGTTACATTATCACATTTAAAATGTGCTCTTTTAAATTGAACATATTCATAATATGTATATATATTTCTTCTAATACTTCCATTTGTATCATCTTTTAGGTTTTCCCATGCTATGTTATCTACAGTATATGAACTACCAATACTTGTATTATTTTTGACTGTATTAATTGTTTTTCTTTTACAAGCACTCTTAAATGCTGCAACTGCATTATTTTTTTGACTTTCTGAAGGATTAGTTGGGAAAATCTTTGTAAGATTTGTTGTTAGATTTGTTAATGCATCTGTTCCATAATTACTTTCTAAAGCTGAAATCATCCCAATTATATCATCTGCAAATTCATTTGTATTACCTGAAATTGTATAATTTCCGTTTAGTAAATAATCTATTTGTGCCATCTGCAGATAAGTCTGAAATATCCATTTTAAAATAAATTGTTACTGGCTCATATGCTAAATTCTGTCCTTGATCGGCCCAAGATGTACCTGCTGTTGATTGAGTTCTGTTATAATCTATTGCCCTATTTAGTAGTGAATATAATTCACTTCCTCTTACATCTGGCCTGTTATATGTTGAAAATTGATTATTGAATTCTACTACTTGGCTATCTACTTCTCCTTCTACTCGTGTTTGTTGATAGTTTGATAAATTGGAAAACATCAAAATAAGTGCTCCAATTATCATTAATGCAATTAATACGCTTCCAGCCATTATTAGTGCTTTTGATGCATTTTCCATTTATCTTCCTTACCTTTCTAATATGATTTAATATTAGTTCTATTATTTTATTGCATTGATGTCATTGATGTAAATGAACTTGACATACTTGTTAATCCAATAAATACTAATGGTATAATTAAGTATCCAACAAACATACATACCATTGGTGCAAATCCTATTACTTTTCCTATCATTCCTTTTCTTTTTATTAATCTTTCGTTTGATTCTTTTCTCTTTTCTTGATAGTAATCTCTTTCTGAATCTAATTCATCAAATGCATCTGTAATAGGTATTTTTTCGACTGCTGCTTGCAAACTTTCTATTATTCTTATTAATGGTGTATAACTTACTTCTTCTTTCATCTGTTCTAGTGCTTCCCATGCACCTGATTCATAATTGTTAACACATTTTGCAATTGGTGCTCTAAATATATTTGAATATCTTTCTAACCATTCTAGTATTATTTCTACATTTACTCTTTCAATTCTCATTAACATTAATATGATTGTTTGGAATTGCATTACCTCGTCTTCCATTTCTAGTTGTCTCATCTTAACTTGGAACATAAGAATCCAAATTGGTGCCATATATCCTACTATTGCAAAAACAAATGCTAGTAGTAATTCAAACCATTGCATATATTCACTATTAATAACATCTAGCTTTCCTCTGATTCTCTCTACTGCAACATCTATTTCACTTTCATCTGCATCTTCATAATATTTTAATCTTTCTACTGCTCTTTTTATTTGTTCATCTGTTGTATTCGTTTTTCCTCTAAATTGATCTAGTATAATATTATCTTGCTCTGTTAATTCCATTGCTTCTTCCGCATCTTTTTCTGATAAATCACCGTATTATATCATAATCAGTTGTCGGCTCTGTATATATGTAGTTAATCGCTATTGCGTGTAATTGTGCAAATATTATTATTGATGAGATTAAGGTTACTATAAATAAACATATTCTATTTATATATAGCCATTCAATTTTCAGATGCGAAGCCGCATCTTTTAATAATTGTGTGACTTTTCTGTATTCTTTTGTTCCTTCTTTTGGTATGAATAAATCCACTATTTTTTTAATTGGTTTTTTCTTGTATAACTTTGCCTGCCATGGATTTTCTGTATTTTTTGTATTTATTCCTGTTGAACCATTATCTTTTAATTTTCTAACTAGTATGTATGATATGAATGTTAGTATTAATATTAAAATTTGTACTATCATTCCTGATTTTCCTTGATACCAGCTTGCTGTAAATGAAAAGTTTGATATTGCCCAATTTTTTAAAGGTTCTAGTAATAATATGGGTGCAATTGAGATTACTGATAAACTCTGGAATACATAGTTTAGTTTATCTCTTTTTAATATTTCTAGTTGCATTTCTTGTGTTATATTATTAACATTTTTTAAGTATAAGGATGCTCCATCAACTTTTCTGTCACCAAATTCTTTTGTCAAGTATGATATTCCTGCAAATTCTTTTAAGAAACTATTTGGTGCAATGTCATAATATTTTTCTATTTCTGTTTCTGGGTCATTTGAAATTAGAATTTCATATATTTTTTCTCCCTGCCTTGAGATGTTTTTTTCGTCATCTTGTGATACTTGGTAAATTGCTTCTTCTACCATGTTGTATTCATGGTATGCATGTCTTATTTCAGAGAAAAAGTCTAGTTGTTCTCTTAGTAATGTATTGTCTATTTTATCTACTGAACCATCTATGAATGTGTCTATCATAAATAATTCAAATATTAAAAGTATAAACATTAATAGATAATTTGTATATGTTATTAATATGGTAAGTATCATTAATGGTACTAAAATAACAAGTGCTTTTGTTAATATTTTTGCCGTTCCTTTTCTTGTTGCATATTCATCATCTACGTTTATAATTTCTAATCTTCTTCTTATTTTTAATACATATCTTTTTATGAATGGTATTTTTATATATGTTAAATATAGTTTTTGGAATAGGATTTCTGTTGAGAATTTGTTTTCTTTTGTTCCTTCTTGTAGTCTTTGTATTCTCTTGTATTCTGATTTTTGCATTTTTTTAGATAGTATGTAATATGCTAATACTACTAATACAAATAGTCCTACTGCTCCACCCATAATGTAATATATTATTGTATTGTCCACTTGTTTTAGCACCTCCTTTACTAGTTTGACAGGGGACACACCTTACCCCTTAGTATTCCTTATTAGTATAAGGAATGTCCCCTACCCTTTTTCTAGTCTGTCAGGGGACCGCTCCTTTACCCTAGGGTATTCCCTCTTAGTTTAAGGAACATCCCCTCCCCTTGTGAACTAGTGATTGTTATTTTTCTAGGCTAGTTACTTTTTAAATTTCTGTTTTAGGTTTTCTACCTCTTCTTTTTGGTTTTGCTTCTACTGGTTCACTACTTACTGCTACTGTTTCTTTTGCTTTATTTCCCCAATGTCTTTCTACGAATTTATCAAATGCTTCTGCATCTGTTTCATCCATATTCATTCTCATTTCTTTTAAGTTTGTTTCTGTTATTGGGTTTGTTATTACATATTCACCGTCTACATATTCTAATATGTTTCTATATGTATATAATTTTCTGTCTGTAATATTTGAGAAATAGTGTGTTGCATTATCGAAAAATTTGTCAAATTTTCCTTCTAATGTTTTTTCTTTTCTATGGTCAAATGTATACTCATTTTTTTCTTCAACAGGTATACATTCTGTTATTCTTTCTACATATCTTTTTCCTCTAAAGTCTTTTGTTAAATGTATGTCAAAGTTTAATACTTGTATAACTTGCTCTTCTGCTGTTTTTTCATTATTGAATTGTCCAATTCTTAGCATTGAGTTTCTTAATGCTGTAACTAAGTTTGGAAATGTTTTAGCATGGTGTGTAAATAATGTAAATTTTGATGCAACTTGGGCAGCTTGTATCATCCAAGCAGCTACGGGGTCAGTTGCAACCTCTCCGATGATATTAACAGAACCGTCAGTTTTCTTTTGAACGTCTAATCCTTCTTGTCCTGATATTGTTTCTGTTTCTCTAAATGTTAAGATGTTTCTTGTTGGATAAATTTTTCTTAAGTGAAGCTCAAATGCAGTTTCCTGAACACGGATGTTCATTGTTTCATAAATGTTTTCTATCATTCCCATAAGCATTGTTGTTTTACCACAACCTTGCTCACCAGTGATTGATATGATTCTTGCTCCTTTTACTAAATATTTTAGTAATTCTATTGATTCATCGCTACCTACTTCTCCTTTGAACCATTGCTCTAGAGTTGAACGTTTAACGTCGAATTTTCTTACGAAGAATGCCCATGTTTCTGAGAAACTTGGTCTTACAACAACAACACGAGAACCGTCTTTCATTTCATTGATTTTATATCCGTTTGTATCTGATAATTGTCCTGGATTGTTGTATTTATATATATTTTGACATACTCTTTTTAATTCTGCTTCTGTTCCAAATGATAGGAATGCTAAACGTATTGATTTACCTTGGAAGAATATCCATATACTATCACATGCTCTTGGAACTTTATGTTCTGCAATTTGATTTAGGTAATCTCCCCCATCTGTTTGTGCAACTTGACTTAAGAAACTTTCTGGTAATCCTGAAACTCCTCCAGATACACCATCTATATTCATGTCTCTTATTTCATCAATACTGCTATATCCTTTGTAATATTGATATATTCTTTGTACTACTACTGATAATTTATCAGAAAAACTTAATACAATATTTTCTTTTTCATATATTTCTTCAATTTCATGTGCTGTTATTACATATGAAGGCTTTGTTTCACCTTCCATATATTTTAGTTCTGCTAAATTATATTTTTTTATTAATTCAGTTAGTGCTTCATAGCCAAAATCTTTTTTATATGCATATATTAAAATATCAAATTTATCTTGTGCTGTTAGTAAGGATGGGATATCAAATGGAATTGCTTTTGATATATTGCTTTCTGTAACGCCATATTCTTTTTCTAGTAAATCAAAAATCAATTCTTTTACATATTTTTTATCATTTATATCTCCATATGTACAACCTTTTAAGGCTTTCTTTAATTCATATTTCTTATTTTTTCTTCTTTTTAATTCTTCTTCTGATAATCCTATATCATAAAGGTTGATTTTTGTTATTTCGTCTAATCTCTTTTTAACAAATTCAATCATTTTTTCTATGGTATATGTTTTATCATCAACATCAATTTTTGTTTCTACTTCAGCTGTTTTTTTCTTCTTAATAGTATAATATATAGCATATCCTGCAATAACTAAAACAACTATTATTAAGATGATATTTGTTATTGTCATTTAGTTTCCCTCCTCACTTAACTTATCCCATTTTCATTTGTAAATCTTGTAGTCTATATATAATATTTTCAGCTGTTCTTCCTACTTCTGCTATAAAAAAGCCATTTCTATCATCTTCATCTACTGATTTTCTAAGTCTTAAAAATAAATCTGGCACTTTGGCTTCTTCAGCTGCTTCAAAAAATAGTGTGTTGTATGGTATTGTTGAAACTTTATTTCTTTCATTCATATATCTAGATATATTTTTTATAGTATATTTTGAAAATTTGTCATATCTTCCAATTAGCAATAATGCCTTTTTTGTAGAAAACATAGGTTGTTCTTCTCTAATTTTCATAAAATTGTTTATGCTTGTTAATCTTTGACTTAAATTGACAACTACTATATTAGATGCATCAAGTATTTGTTTCGAAGTTGTTTCATCTAACTCTGCATCTAAGTCTACTAATACTAAATCATAATAGTTGTTAGCTAAATTTATTATATCTGGATACATTCTACTAAAGTCTCTGTAGTCTTCTTGACTTCCTTTATATGTTTGTAAAATTTCTAATCTATCTTTAAAAACTATTTTTGTGTAATTTGTTATGTTTTCAGGTTCTAGTTTGTTGCTTCTCATGATTTTTATTAACCCGCTAATTCCTTCTTCCATTGCTACATGTGTATTTGGTCCAAATAATCCTAAGTTTTTTCTAACTTTTTTTTCTTCCCAGAAGCATCTATCTAGAGTTGTATCTCCCTTTCCTGTGGAAACAACTAATATACGATAATTATGTTCTATCGCCATATATGTACTAATTGCTGCAATTGACAATGTTTTTCCAGTTTGTTCTTTTCCGCTATTCCAAAATGTTACTACTGACATTTAATTTCATTCCTTTCTAGTTGCAAATATTTTACACATTTCTTTCTATAGCTTTAATAGCTCGTCTTATATTACTTTCACTTACATTTCCTAATATTTCTTCTGCTAAATATGCTAATCCATCTTTATATTGAACGCTTAGTTTTTTAAATTTTATTTTTGCAACTCTTTGATTTTCATAAATTACAGTTAAGTCACCATTTTCAATAGGAAAATATAATCTATATTCATTCCAAATCACTTTATATCCAAGTGAAAGGAAATTTAAGTAATCATCTTCTTCCTTTAACATTTCTTTTGAAAAATATACTTTTGTTAAACTAATTGGTTCTTTTAATCCTGCTAATACTTCTAGTCCTTTTTTTAAAGAGTAATTATCAAAAGATGTAACAAAATAGTTTTTATTTGCTTCTTGTAAATTGTACGCTTCAAACCCTATATAATTATCAGTATCAATTAAAACTATATCATATTCCATATCTTGCTGTTCTGATAACCCTAAGTATTTTTTTATATCTGATAGATTCTCAAATCCAACTGCTATATCTATTTCTTCAAATTCGGTAACATATTTCACAGCAGGGTTTATAACCGGCACAATGTATCTTGCTTTTTGGTTAATAGTTGAATCAATTATTAATACTTTATGTTTTAGAGTTGTTAGTATTTTTGCCACATATAAAATTAAATCTGTTTTGTCATAAGCCCCTATAAACCCTATTTTCTTCATATGTACTCCTCTCCTTCTTTATTACTCTGTTGTAGTTGTATCTATCGGTGCTGATAATGAATCTAGATATTCTCTTCTTGAATTTTGAGAATTTGTTATACTTTCCTCCATATTTGTTTGTAGATTTGAAGTTGCTTGATCTCCTTGAGCATTTATTACACTATTTATATAATTATTTCTTAATGCTGCACTATTGTTGCTATTATATCTTGCTCTTATCTCATTCATTGCTCTTTCTAATATATTTGGGTCACTTTCTAGTAATGCTGATGTGCTTTCATTTATTGGATATGTTGGTGTTGCAGCTGCTTGCATTCCTGCTTCTGTATATTTAGTTGCATATAATTTTGCTCCATTTATTTGATATGCATCAATTATTGCACAACTCATATGTAGAATTTCATCTTCTGTCATATTAATCCAAATTGTATCTGCTGAATCTACTCCACCTACATTTGGTATTTCCACCTCTTTTTTAGCAACAACTATATAATCTTGTCCTGATGGTAACATTAGACGTATATCAATATAATCTCCTGTTGTTAAATCCATTGGTAATACAACCATATTGTATTCTTGTTTTCTCATGTCATCTTGTACCATATTATCACTCTTGCTTAATAATTCTGTTGTGATTAATGTGTTTTTATTCATATTTACTTTAGCTACTAATGGAACATTATTTAATTCTAAATATTCTTTATTATTGTTTCTGGTAATAAAATAATTGTCTGTTTCTTCTTCTTGTTCTACTTGATATTCTGTTCCATCTATTGTTATATATAATGCTGGCTCATTATTTCTATATTTTGTATATATGTCATTTCCTTCTTTATCTTGTAGAGCATAATTTTCAATTAAACTAATGTCACTTGTAGCATTACTTGGTACTAGTGTTTTATTTACTGTTTGTAAAGTTAACATATCTGTTGTAATTACTTGTCCAGATCTAACATCTTGGTTTAAAACATATGCATTTACACTGTTTGCTAACTCTTCATTATCTTTCTTTATTCTATCCGTTAATTGCATGATTAATAATGCTATAAATATTCCTGATATTAATAACATTACTAACATTCCTAATAAAAATGAATTCCTTGCTTTTCTTTGCATTGGATTTGTTGCCATAACAAATTCCTCCCTTATATTATATTTTTCTATATTTTTTTACAAAATATCCATCTATTTTATTTTAACGCAAACCAGTTTCAAAATCAATAAAATCACTTCTTGTTATATAAACTTCATACTTTTGTAATATTTTTGTAATATTTCATATTTACATTTATAATTCAACAAAATTTTTCTATTGCTTTTGCTACTCCCTCTTCTGTATTTGAACTTGTAACATAGTCTGCTAGTTCTTTTAATTGTGGCATGCTTTGTCCCATTGCTATTCCAAGTCCTGCTTGTTCTATCATTTTCCTGTCATTTACATTATCTCCTATTGCAATAACCTCTTCTTTTTTTATATTTAATTTTTCTATCAAAAATTCTATTGCACACCATTTGTCTACATCTTTAGAAGAAATTTCTGTATAGTAATATTCTATTGGAATTTCCTCTGTTCCTTGCTTAATTACTTTTCTTGACATATGCGAAACATCTAATATTTCAATATCTTTTATTTTCTCTAGTTTTCTTATTATTGATTGAAAAACTGTTTTACTATCGTCACATATTGTTATTTTTAAAAATTTTTCCTCTTTCATTTTTTGTATGTATTCATACATATTTTCTACAATGTTTATATGTGTTCTTTTTTCTTCTTGTTTTTTTAAGTTTTCTTTATGATAGTACAATACATTGTATTTAAGACTTGTTGCTAATATTGTTTTATCTGTATATACATTGTATGCAATACTATTTTCTTCACAAATTTTTATAATTTCTAAAACTTTTTCTTTTTTCATATATTTTTCATATAAAACTTCATTTTTTTGGATATCATAAATAAGAGCTCCATTTCCTGCAATAAAATATTTGTTACTTCCAATTTCTTTTGCAATTGTTTTTATTGAATCAATCGGCCTTCCTGATGCAATTATTACATCTGTTTCTTTTTGTATTGTTTTTTGTATTACCTTTTTTGTGTTTTCTGTAACTTGTCCATAGCTGTCTAGCATTGTTCCATCTAAGTCTACCGCTATTAATTTATACATAATTTTTCCTCCGTATTGTTATATTTTTTTACTTATTTTTATATTGTTTCTTTTTAATTTTTTGTATTATATTTTCAATTTTTATAATCTGCTTTTTCATTATACTTATTCCGACAAAAAATTGCAATATAATTTATTTCATTTTTTGGTAAAAATTTCTTGTTTATTTTCTTCTTTTTCTACACATTCTAGTATTAGAAAAAGCAAAAGTTTTTTCTTAAATGTAATATTACAGGAGGTGAAAAAACAATGGCAAATTCATCAAACAAAAAATTAGTTCCAGAAGCTATGACTGCTTTAGATAAATTCAAATATGAAGTAGCTAGTGAAGTAGGTGTTAATTTAAAAGACGGATATAATGGAGATTTATCTTCAAGAGATGCTGGTAAAATAGGTGGACAAATGGTTAAAAAAATGATCGAACAAGCTGAAAGAAACATGAAATAGTTTTTCGTTTAATCATTATTATTAAATAGCATTATATTAACTCTTTAGGTAGGAAGTTAAATTTTGTTTTTATATATTTTATTTTTAAAATACATAAAGGCAGGATTTGATTTCCTGCCTTTTACTTCTCTAATTTCTTTTTTTATGCTTCTGGTTCTACTAAACCATAGTTTTTTCCATCTTTTAATTTATGTATTACATTTACTTTTCCTGTTTCAACATTTATAAATGTTAAGAAATTGTGTGTTGGTTTTTCTTTTAATTTTAAAACCGCATCTTCTGGTAACATTGGTTTTATTTCATAATATGATGTTTTTATAATTTCATCTTGTATTTCTGAAATTTTATCATCTACTGTTTCCATTGTTTTAAGTGATGCATCTTTCATCATTTTTTCTTTTTTAGTTTTTGCTTTTCTAATTTGTCCTTCTAATATATCAATATCTTTATCTATTGAAGCATACATGTCTTTATCTTCTGTTACTGCTCTATATTTTTCTCCATTTGCAGTTACATAGATTTCTGCTATTTGTTCATTTTTCTCTGTTCTTAATGTAACTTCTGCTTCAGCATCTTCAAAATATTTATCTATTCTGTCTAGTTTTCTCTCTACGTAATCGTTTATAGCTTCTGTTATCTTTAGTTCCTTTCCTGTTATTTTTATTTTCATAAAAATCGCTCCCTTCTTCTTTCATGTTTAAATTTTATAGTATATTTTTATTATATACGTTATTTCGTTTTTTTTCAAGTTTTTTTGTTATATTTCATTTTATACTTATAAATCTTTTATAATATTACATAGCAAATGATATATTTATATATTTTGAAGTATATTGGGGGGACCGTTCTAGAAAATGTTTGAACGTATGTGAAATACATTTTCTTGAATGGGGATTACGAAAAAATATATAAATATATCATTTGCTAATATAGAAACAAGTAATTAAAATAAATCTTCTAATTTATACTCTTTTTCCAGTTTTTCATTAAAGTATAATTTAGCAATAAGTTTAAACTCTTCTAAAGATTCATCTTTTATTTCAAATGAATACAACTTTTTAGGTGGTGCTGTTATTGTATACCTTATTGCATTTAACGTGCTTTCTGTGATGCTCATAGCTGATTTATCCTGAGCTCCGCATGTTTTGCATTTTAATCCATTGTCTTTTAAACTAAAATATTGTAAATTTTCTTTTTCATTGCAATTTGTACATCCTTCTATTTTAGGCCTAAATCCTATAATGCTTGCTAATCTCATTTTAAATATGCTTAATACTAAATCCAAATTTTTGTCTGTTTCTGATATTACATATAATGTATTTAACAGTAATTGTAATATATTAAAGCAATTCTGGTTTTCATGGGTTACGTCTTGTATTATTTTTATTATATTTACTGCATATTTTAATTTATCCAAATCTGTTCGTATGTTATAGAATACTTCTATTGGTTCAACCGAATTTATATGATATGTACTTGTCCCTTTGAACATTAAATATTCTCCAAAGCAAAACATTTGCGTGCCTGCTAAAAGAGCACTTCTTGGCCTACGTGCTCCTTTAGCTACACATGAGATTTTTCCGTACATTTGGCGTTAATATTGTTAGCATTTTGTCATAATCTCCCATATTGCTTTCTGATAGTACTACTCCGCTTATTTTTATGTTTGCCATTTAGTTATTTCACCTTTTTCTTTGTTTAAATTATCTCCATACTTCTTATTAATTGTATTAAAAGATTGTGTTTCAGCTTCTGTTGTAATCCCTTTTTCTATTTCTTCTATTTGTTTAAATTCTAAATATGTGTTTATATCACCCGTATTTTTAAATGCTTCCCATGCTATTTTTTTAATCATTTGCAATCATTCCTTCCTTATGTCTTTACTTTTATCTTTTGCATTTTTTGTATTTTTATTCTATTTGTTTAATTTAAATTTGTTTACTATTGAATCATTTTCTTGCCAGTCTTCTTTTACTTTTACCCAGGTTTTCAAATTTACTTTTACCCCAAAATTTTCCTCCATGTCAATTCTTGCCATTCTTCCAATTCTTTTTAACATTTCTCCATTTTTTCCTATTATAATACCTTTGTGTGAATTTCTTAAGCAATAAATTGTTGCTTCTATATCATATATATCTTCACCGTTTTTATTTTTTCTTTGTTTCATTTTTTCTACTTCAACATAAATTCCATGTGGTACTTCATCTTGTAATAGTTTTAAAGCCTTTTCCCTAATTGTTTCTTCTGCAAGTTGTCTTAAAGTCTGATCTGTATATTCCTCTATATCATAATATGCAGGTCCTTCTTTTAGGTTCTTTTCGATTTCTTCTAATATTATTTCTTTGTATTTGATATTTGTTGCTGAAATTGGTATTACTGCTTCAAAGTCATATTCTTTGCTATATAAATCAATTAGACTTAATAATTTTTCTTTTTTTACTAAATCAATTTTGTTAATTATTAAAATTGTTTTCTTTTTTGCTTCTTTTATTTTGTCTAGAATTCTTCTATCTCCTCTACCTATTTCGTCACTGGTTGCTTCAATTAAAAATAATATTAAGTCACTGTCTGCAAGGCTTCCAAATGATGTTTCTATCATTGTTTCATTTAGTTTTGTCTTTGGTTTATGAATGCCTGGTGTGTCTATAAATATTATTTGTGAATTTTCTCTGTTTACTATTCCTTTTATCGCTGTTCTTGTTGTTTGTACTTTATTTGCTATTGCTGCAACTTTTTCTCCTACAAGTAAGTTTAATAGTGTTGATTTTCCTACATTTGTTCTTCCTATTAATGTTACAAATCCTGATTTGAATTTTTTCATATTTATTCACAGTCCTTCCTTATGTGCAAATCTTTTGCTTTGCTTCTATATTATACACCATTTTTTTGCTAAATTTGTAGAAATTGTGAAAATTCTTTAAAAATTTTTAAAAGGGGAACAGGGATTAGGGGACGGTCCTAAAAATCCCTGTTTTAATTGATGAATTATTTATATAGCTATTAAAAATACAAAAAACAGGGATTTTTAGGACCGTCCCCTAATCCCTGTTCCCTGTTCTATGCGTATGCTTGTCTTTTTCTGAAACTTAATAAATTTGTTATCTCTCTTTCCGTATTTCTTGCTTTTTTTGTTTTTCTTGCTCTTTCTTGTTCCAATTCTCTTTTTTGTTTCTCTGCCATTGATTGACAAATTGCTTTTTGATAAGTAAAGTGTGTATCTTGTGCTATTTTGCTCCAATTATATTCATTTCTTACTTTATTTTTTGCTCTTTTTGTAATGTCAGCACATAGTTTATGGTCATATAGCAATTCTAATATTGAATCTGCAATTGAATTTGGATTTCCACAATAGCTTTTCATTCCGTTTACTCTATGTTCTACTATTTCATTTAATCCACCTATATCAGATACTACAACTGGATTTTCTGAAAGCATTGCTTCTAGCGCAACTATTCCAAATGGTTCATATGTACTTGGAAATACTGATATATCTGCTGCTTTGTACATTCTTTGTACATCTTTTCCTTGCATATATCCTGCAAAATATACTTTGTTTTCTATCCCCATTTGTCTTACTTGTTGTTGTAATTCTTCTAGCATTCCGCCTTTTCCACAAATTACAAGTTTTGTATCATGGTATCCATTTAGTATTTTAGGCATTGCTGCAATTAAGTGTTGTATTCCTTTTTCATATACTAATCTTCCCATAAATAGGATGATTTTTTCATTGTCCATTGCATATCTTCTTCTGAAATTATAGTCTCTTTCTACTCCGTTGAATAAACTTAAATTTACACCATTTGGTACTACATTTATTTTTTCATATGGTAGTCCAAATAGTCTTTGTAGTTCGCCTTTCATGTAGTTGCTATTTACTATTACTTCTGAAGATTCATATGTTAACATCCATTCTGTATCATTTATATATCTTTGTGTTTCATCATGTATTCCACTGTTTCTTCCTGCTTCTGTTGCATGTATTGTTGAAACTATTGGTATGTTATATGAATTTTTTAGTGTTTTTGCTGCATATGCAACTAACCAATCATGTGCATGTATAACGTCAAAATTTCCTTCTTTTGCAATAATTTCATTTGCTTTTGCTATCATATTGAAGTTCATTTGCATTATCCAATCTATGAAATTATTTGGATTTATCATAAAGTTATCCACACGATATACTTTGACTCCTTTATCATCTTCAAAGTATGGTACATCTCCATCTTTATATGTTACTACTGTTACATCATGTCCATCTTTTAATAGTGTTCTTGATAAATCATGTACTACTCTTGAAATTCCTCCTACCACTCTTGGTGGGTATTCCCATGTTAACATCAATATTTTCATTGATATTACCCCTTCTTTCTTAAATTTTCTTTTGTTTTCGACGTTTTTCTTCTCATTCTTTACTATTTTATACAAAAAATTTTAAAATGTAAATGGTTTTTTGTTATTTTTTTATTTTTTTGTCAATTCTTTTTTATATCAAAAAAACTTCTTTTAATGTTATATAAGCATTATAACATTTATTTCTTTGAAATTCATTAAAAATCTGTGGTTTATTTCCACATTGATATTTTTTGATAAATAACTTTAATTTATATGCAAAAAAAGAACATAAATAGATTTTCTCTATCTATATTCTTTTTTTATCGAAGTGGCGTCCCTAAACTATCCAAAAATGGTCAGTCGGAACTTGAACTGACCAAAGTGACCATCACTAAAAATTAAATTCTTTTTCTATAAATGAAGTGTCATAGTTATTTTTCTTGAAGTTTTCATTATCTAGGATTTTTAATATAAAATCTGCATTTGTTGTTATTCCATCTACAACTAATTCTGCAACAGCACTTTTTAATTTTGCAATTGATTCTTCTCTTGTTTTACCATGTACAATTACTTTTGCTATCATAGAATCATATGTTGGTGGAATTGTGTATCCACTATATATTGCAGTATCTACTCTTACTCCATTTCCTCCTGGGATATGTAATCCTGTTATTGTTCCTGGACATGGCATAAAGTTTTTGTCTGGGTTTTCTGCATTTATTCTTGCTTCCATACTATGTCCATTTACTTTTACATCTTTTTGTTTTATCGCTAGCTTTTCTCCACTTGCAATTTTTATTTGTTCTTTTATAATGTCTATTCCTGTAACCATTTCTGTTACTGGATGTTCTACTTGTACTCTTGTATTCATTTCCATGAAATAGAAGTCTTTGTTCTTATCTACTAAAAATTCGATTGTTCCTGCATTTGTATATCCAATTTCTTTTACTGCTTTTACTGCTACTTCTCCCATTTTCTTTCTTGTTTCATCATTTATAATGCTTGCAGGTGTTTCTTCAATTATTTTTTGATTTCTTCTTTGTACAGAACAGTCTCTTTCTCCAAGATGTATTCCATTTCCATGTTCATCTGCTAATACTTGGATTTCAACATGTCTTGGGTTTTCAACAAATTTTTCTATATATATACTATCATCATTAAAAGAGATTTTTGCCTCTTGTTTTACTAAGCTATATGCTTTTTCAAGTTCTTCTTTATTGTGGGCTATACGTATTCCTTTTCCGCCTCCACCAGCTGAGGCTTTTAATATTACTGGATATTTTATTTTTTCTGCTATTTCTACTGCTTCTTTTTTAGATTTTATTAATCCTTCTGAACCTGGCACTACTGGTACTCCTGCTTTTTTCATTGTTTCTTTTGCTTTTGATTTATTTCCCAATAGTTCGATTAGTCTATAGTTTGGTCCTATAAATTTAATACCCATTTCTTCACATATTTTAGCAAAGTTTGCATTTTCAGATAAAAATCCAAAACCTGGGTGTATGCTATCAGCACCAGTTAAACAAGCTGCTTCTAATATTGCCTTCACGTTCAAATAGCTTTTGCTAGATGGTGCAGGTCCTATGCAAATTGCTTGGTCTGCTAGTCTAACATGTAAAGCATCTTTATCTGCTTCTGAATATATTGCTACTGTTCTTATTCCCATTTCTCTACAAGCTCTAATTATTCTTACTGCAATTTCTCCTCTATTAGCTATTAAAACTTTTTTTAACATTTTAATCTCATTCCTTTCTCCAAGCTCAAATAGTTAGAAAAGAATTGTAATTATTTTTCAACTCTCTCCTTTAAACTATCGCAAAAGTAAGCTCTCCTTTTGCTGCAACTTTTCCATCAACTGTTGCTATTGCTGAACCAATTCCAATTGGTCCTTTTTTCTTTATTATTTTAACTTCTAATTTTAATCTGTCTCCTGGTACAACTTGTTTTTTAAAGCGAAGTTTATCTATTCCTCCAAATAAAGCATTTTTTCCTTTATTTTCTTCCATAGAAAGTATTGCAACTGCTCCTGTTTGTGCCAAAGATTCTACTATCAATACTCCAGGCATTATTGGATTTCCTGGAAAATGCCCTTTAAAATAGTATTCATCTTCTGATACATTTTTGTATGCTACTGCACTTTCTCCAGGTGTATATTCTTCTACTTCATCAATCATTAAAAATGGTTCTCTTTGTGGTATTATTCCTTTAATTTCTTCTTTGTTTAACAATTTTTTCACTTCTTTCTTCTATTTTTATCAAGTTAATCTTTTTTATTTTAAAACGGATTTTTCTTTGGTAATTGATTTTAAAAAAATTGGTGGATATCCTTAAAAGGGGAACCAATTTTTTGAAACAATTACCATTTTGCTTATTTTATTTTAAATAAAGGCTTTCCATACTCAACTATATCTTCATTATTAACACAAATTTCTACAATTTCCCCATCAAATTCAGATTCAATTTCATTCATTAATTTCATTGCCTCAACAATGCATAGAACTTGACCTTTATGTACTTTGTCACCAACTTTTACAAATGGGTCTTTATCTGGTGCTGAACTTGCATAAAAAGTTCCTACCATTGGGCTTTTTACTATTTTGTAATTTTCTTCTTCCTTATTTTGTACATTTACTAAAGATGTTCCTTTATTTTCTCTAACTACTGGTGGAGTCATAGGTGCACTTCCTTCTATTACATTAGGTCCTCCAGTTGTAATTACTACTTCTTTTCCAGTATTTTTTGTCATACTTATTTTAATTCCTTCTGGAAATTCTATTTCTAATGAATCTAAATTTGAATTTCCCATATCATCAATTAATTTTTTGATATCTTTGTAATCCATTTATTATCATCCTTTCATAGATAAGATTTGATTTTCTTATATGATATTTTATACTATACTTCATTTGTTGAAAAGGCTTTTATTATTCAATATTTACCTTATGTTTTAAAATAGATGTGTCCCAAAATGGACAAAAATGTCCAAACGGAAACGTCCCCAATTGGACACTAATTGGACATTTTGAATAATAAGCTACTATTGTGTCCACCAAATCCTAATGAATTTGATATTGCATATTTTATTTCTGCTTTTCTTCCTTCATTTGGCACTACGTCTAGGTCACATTCTTCATCTGGTACTTTGTAGTTTATTGTTGCTGGCACAAATCCCTCTTCTATTGCTTTACAGCAAATAATTGTTTCTACTGCTCCTGCTGCTCCTAAAAGATGTCCTGTGTGTCCTTTTGTTGAACTTACCATTACTTTTCTTGCATTTTCTTCTCCTAATACTGTTTTTATTGCTTGTGTCTCACAACTATCGTTTAAGTGTGTTGATGTACCATGTGCGTTTATATATGTAATTTCTTCTGGTTTTACATTTGCTTCTTCCATAGCTAGTTTCATAGCTCTTGCACCACCTTCTCCTCCAGGTGCAGGTGATGTTATATGATATGCATCTGATGTTGCTCCATATCCTACTATTTCAGCATATATTTTTGCACCTCTTGCTTTTGCATGTTCATATTCTTCTAATACTACTACTCCAGCTCCTTCTGCCATTACAAATCCGCTTCTTTCTTTGTCAAAAGGAATACTTGCTCTGTTTTTATCTTCAGCTTTTGTTAGTGCTTTTATATTTGTGAATCCTGCTATGCTAAGTGGTGTTATACCTGCTTCTGTTCCTCCTGCTAAAACCACATCTTGATATCCATGTTTAATCATTCTAAAACTTTCACCAATACAGTGAGTTCCTGAAGCACATGCTGTAACCATTGCCATTGATTCACCTTTTGCTCCTATATCAATTGCCACATTTCCTGTTGCCATATTTAATATTCCCATTGGTATATACATTGGTGATACTCTATCTGGTCCTTTTTCATTACATTTTTTATTCTCTGTTTCTATTGTTTGTATTCCACCAATTCCAGAACCTACTACTACTCCAACTCTTTCCATGTTTTCTGTTTCTTTATCTAAACCACTATCTTTCCATGCTTCTCTTGAAGCTACCATCGCATATTGAGAAAATAGGTCTAATCTTTTTGCTTCTCTTCTATCAAAATAGTCTTCTGGATTGTATCCCTTTACTTCTGCTGCTAATTTGACTTTAAATTCTGATGCATCAAATTTTGTTATTTGGTCTATTCCACATTTTCCTTCTTTAATGCCTTTCCAAAATTCTTCTACATTGTTTCCTAATGGTGTGATTGCACCTAATCCTGTAATTACAACTCTTCTTTCCATTTCATCTTTTCCTTTCTTTTTTATTTTTGTATTTATTATAAATTATCAATAATTAAATTATAAAAAATGGTATGTAACATGATACTCTTGATTTTCTTATGTCAATTATGTTATAATTTATTCATACTATAAACCCAAGGAGGTATTGCATTATGAGTAACTTAACATTTTACGAAAGAGCAATTGCTCTTCGTGAGCGGTATGAGAACGAAAGGGATTCTGATAAAATTCTAATTCTTAATCAGATTGTCCCTGTTGCTTTTCAGCATCACGAGGAGTTACCAGCAAAATTTCATTTTTCTTTGCCGACCGATAAGTACTCATTATCTTTTAATCTTAAAGTTTCTGAAGTACTTATTGAGCTCGGTTGCAAAGAGTCACTTGTTAATCACTATGGTGATTCTCAGTTAAATGATTTCACTCTGTTTTTCGTTAAACAGATTGATGCTTAGTATGACTTGTAATTAGTTCTCATTTAGAAAATCTCTTATGAAAATAGGAGATTTTCTTCATTTTTATTTTATGTACTCATATTTCTATTTTCGAATTTTTAAACTACATTACCATTCCGCCATCAACATTAATAACTTGCCCTGTTATATATGAACTTTTTTCTGAGCCTAAGAAGTATATTAATTCTGCAACTTCTTTAGCACTTCCCATTCTTTTTAATGGTATTTGATTATGTATTGATTCTTTAACACTATCAGATAATACTGCTGTCATATCAGTTTCTATAAATCCTGGAGCTACTGCATTTGCTCTAATATTTCTTGATGCTAATTCTTTTGCAATACTTTTTGTGAATCCTATAATTCCTGCTTTTGAAGCTGAATAGTTACATTGTCCAGCATTTCCTGCAACTCCTACTACTGATGAAAGATTTATAATACTTCCACTTCTTTTTTTCATCATGTATTTTGTAACTGCTTTTGTAACTAAAAATGTTCCCTTTAAATTTATTTCTAAAACTTTATCAAATTCTTCTTCACTCATTCTCATTAATAAATTGTCTCTTGTGATACCTGCATTATTTACAAGTACATCTATTTTCCCAAATTTTTCAATTGCTTTATCTACAACATTTTGTACTTCTTCTGGATTTGAAACATCTGCTTTTAAAATTAATGTATCTGCTCCTTTTTCTTTAAATTCTTTTTCTAATGCTTCTACATCTGTTTTGTCTGATACATAGTTTATGATTACATCATAACCATTTTCTGCATATTTTAATGCTACTTCTTTTCCTATTCCTCTTGATGCTCCTGTAACAAAAACTGTTTTTCTTTCCTCCATAATTTTCTTCCTTTCTATTTATCTTTTATTATTAATTTTTTAACCTGTCCCTTTTGCACTTTTATATGCAATTTGGGGCCGTCCCCATTGCACTCAAACTTTCTAAGCTGTTTACATTGTATGTTGTTGCTTCTTTGTTATCTTTTTTGATAAATCCTGTTAAAACTTTTCCTGGGCCTATTTCAATATATTCTTCTATTCCTTCATCCTTCATAAGTTGTATTGCTTTATCAAATCTAACTGGACTTATTATGTGGTTTGCTAATATTTCTTTAACATTATCTTCTGGTTTGTAATATGTTCCATCTAAATTTTTTATTACTCTTACTTTTTGTTCATTTAATGGTAATACATTAAATTCTACATTTTCTAATTCTTTTTCATATGCTTTTTTTGCTTCTTCTAATTTCATTGTGTGGAATGGTCCGCTTGTTTTTAGCTTAATTGCTTTTTTAGCTCCTGCCATCTTTAATAATTCTATTGCTTCATCTATTGCATCTGTTTCTCCTGATATTGCTGTTTGTACACTGCAATTATAGTTTGCTGGTACTACAAATTTTCCTTGTTCTTGTAATTTGTTGCATATTTCTTCTATTTTTGAGCTTTCTAAGCCTATTACTGCTGCCATTGCATATTCTTCTTTTGGTAATAGATTTCCCATATAATATCCTCTTTTTTTGATTAGTTTTATTCCATCTTCAAAAGAGATTATTCCTGCATATATTAATGCTCCATATTCTCCTAAACTTAACCCTGTTGCGACATCTGCTTCTATTCCTTTTGATTTTAATACTTCTAACATTGCTAAACTTGTTGTTAATATTGCTATTTGTGTGTTTTCTGTTTTGTTTAGTTCTTCTTCTGGTCCTTCAAAGCAAATCTTTTTTACATCTATTCCTGATATTTCACTTGCTTTGTCATATATTTTTCTTGCTTCTTCATATTTTTCATAAATGTCTTTTCCCATTCCAACTGTTTGCGCTCCCTGTCCAGGGAATAAAAATGCTCTTTTCATATTTATAATCATTCCTCTCTATGTCTCATTAGGGACGTTTCTTAATGAGACAATATTTTAATAAACTTAAAGATATGTCCCAAGTGAGACATTTTGTCGCAGAAGGAAACGTCCCCAACGAGACATTTCAAATTTCTAATAAGATACTACCAGTATTAAGTCCTCCGCCATAACCTATCAAAATTATTTTATCTCCTTCAAGTAATAAATTCTTTTCAAACATTTCATTTAATGCTATTGGTATACTTGCACAAAATGTATTTCCTGTATCTTTTATATTTATATACATTTTGCTTTCATCAATTTTTAATCTTGACATCATTGATTTCATTATTTTTGTATTTGATTGATGTGGCACAATATATTTTATATTTTCTAATTTTTCATTTGATTTGTCTAGTAATTCATTGATATTTTTTACTGTATTTGTTACTGCATACTTGTATATTTCTTTACCATTCATCTTTATTTTTTCATTTACTTTGCATGTTAGTATTTGATCTTCGTCTATTTCAGCTTTTATGTTTGACATGTAGACTTTTTCCTTAGTTGTTGTTGATAAAAGTAATGCTCCAGCACCGTCTGATAGAATTATTGATGTTCCTATATCTTCTTTTTCTGTATATTCTGATAATTTATCTACACCTATTACTAATGCTTTTTGTGCTTTTTCTGTTGTTAAGTACATTCTAGCTATATCTAATGCATTTATATATCCACTACATCCTGCTAATATGTCTAAACAGATAGCATTTTCAATTTGTAGCTCCTTTTGTATTTTATTTGCTATTCCTGGCATTAAATAGTTTGGGGTTGTTGTTGCTACTATTATTAAGTCTATTTGTTGTATTGCTTCTTTTAATTTAATCTCATCTAATTCATTCAAATTATCTGATTTATTTTGCGTCTCTAGCTTTATTATTAAATTTTTTACTGCCTTTTTTGCCATTTCTTCTATTGTTTCTTCTTTAGCATAATATCTTTTTTCTATTCCTGTTCTTTTTTCAATGTATCCTTCTTCTAATTTTAATTTTTTTTCTAATTGTTGGTTATTTACTTCTAATTTTGGTAAATAGCTTCCTGAGCTTATTATTTCTATGTTTTTCATAATTTCCTTTCTGTTTTGTTTTTGATTTTTCTATTCAAATTTGCTTTTATGCACTATTTATATTTATACAACATTTTTGAAAATTTTTCTATTGGAATGGGTGGTCGAAATCAAAATTAAAGCAGATTAAGTAATCCTATCCATACTTAATCTGCTTTTTTATTAAATATTATTGCATTTCTTGTTCTTCTATTGTTTGCTCTTGATCTCCTTGTTCTTGATTATTTTCTTCTACATTTTGTTCTTCATTTGTTCCATTATTATTGTTTTGTGCTGAATTAGATGTATTGTTTGAATTTGTAGTATTTGAACTTGAACTACTATTTTGATTTCTTATTCCTCTTGATTCTAGATATTCTTCTGCATTAATTAAATTATCATTTACACTAATCCAATAATGTTTTTCTCCGCCACTAATTGTCATATATATATCATCTGCAACTAATCCAAATAACATTTCTCCTGAAGAATTTAATAATGTATATTTATCATCTCTACCAGCTACTATCACATTATAATCTGGAATAACTAATAAACTATATGCATCTCTACTGTTTGATGCCACATATCCAAAACTGTCATATTCAAAATCTACCACTTGATTTCCGTTTTTATCAAATAATCCCCAATAATCTCCTTTTTTAACCGGTATTAGATTGTCTGCTAATAAGTACTTACTTTTTATGTTATTTTGTGTAAATTTTGAAATATCAATTCCAATTTGGTCATTTTCAATATATATTTTTATAACACCATTAGTATCTATAACTCCATATCTTTTATCTCTGCTTGCAATATATAAACCTGCATTACTATCCATTAATGTTATACTGTCATAAATTATATCTACTTTTGTTTGTCCGTTTTTTGATAGTACTCCAACTTTACCATTACTTTCTACTAAGAAGTCTCCTATATTTGGCAAATATGTAATATTATCATATTGTGCTTCTAATACACTCGTTCCATCTGTATTAACAACTCCCATTGCTCTATCATTTGCTACTACTAACATGCCATCTAATATTGCTTTTTGATTTGCAAATACCTCACTTATTTCAGCATATCCATAATCTAATGCATATGGTGTATAGAATTGTACTAAATATGGTAATGTAAAGATTGTTATTCTATTTGCTTCTTGATCATATGAAAAACTTACATTAAATGCTTCTTGCATTCCTTCTGTTGTAGTGTATAGCACACCGTTAATAGCTTTTACTGGATTTTTAATTTGTACATATTCATAATCGCCATTATTTTGTGTTAAATCTAATTTATATATAGTATCTGAACCTAATGTGAAGTTTGCAACTTCAGTCCCATCTTTACTTTGTACATAGCATTTGCTTTGACTTTCTGATCTATCACTATATTCTCCATTAAAACTATCATATCCCAAATAACTTGCTATTTCTTTTATTGGGACATAAATTGTTCCATCCTCCTCAAATACTAATAATTGTTTTACCTGTTCATTTGACTGACCATCAATTGTTAGTCTTAGTATTGTACTTTGTACATACATTAGATATGAAACAATTCCTATTATGACTAAAACTACTACTATTATTGCTCCTAATATAATTTTTGTAGTCATTTTTTTCTTTTTTTCTTCCTTCGCTTGGAAGCTTTCTTCGATTAGATTCATTTGTATCCCACCTTTATTTATTCTTTTTACTTGGTGTATCCATACTTTTTGTAAAATTCTTCTTTGAATGTTCCTAAATTGTCGTGTTCTATTTCTATTTTAACCCTTTCCATCAAATTAGTCAAGAACCTAAGATTATGAATTGATAATAATCTTACTCCTAATATTTCATTTGCTTTTATTAAATGTCTTATATATGCTCTTGTATAATTTTTACATGTATAACAATCACATTCTGGGTCTAGTGGTCCCCAATCTCTTTCATATGTTGCATTTCTAACTACTACTTTTCCATTCCATGTCATTGCTGTTCCATTTCTTGCAATTCTAGTTGGTAATACGCAGTCACACATATCGATTCCTGCAATTGCTGCTTCTATTAAGTAATCTGGCGTTCCTACTCCCATTAAATATCTTGGCTTATCTTTTGGCATTAATGGTGCTGTATATCTTAAAATATCCAAAAATTCTTCTTTTGGCTCACCAACACTTATTCCACCTATTGCATACCCTGGTAAGTCAAGTTCTATTAGATCTTTTGCACTTTGTTCTCTTAGGTCTTTATAAAAACCTCCTTGTATTATTCCAAATAGAGCTTGTTTGTCAACAGTTTTGTGTGCTGCTTTACATCTTTTTGCCCATCTAGTTGTTCTTTCCATTGAATTTTTAGTATATTCATAAGTTGATGGATATGGGCAGCACTCATCAAATGACATTATTATATCTGCACCTAAATCTTCTTCTATTTCCATAACTGATTCAGGTGAAAAGAAATGTTTACTTCCATCTAAATGTGATTTAAATTCAACACCGTCTTCACTTATTGTTCTCAAATCACTTAAACTAAATACTTGGAATCCTCCACAGTCTGTCAAAATTGGTCTATCCCAATTCATAAATTTATGGAGTCCTCCTGCTTCTTTTACAATTTTATTTCCTGGTCTCAAATATAAATGATATGTATTTGATAGTATTATTTGTGCTCCTACCATTTCTTTTAGTTCTTCTGGTGTCATTGATTTTACTGTTGCTTGTGTTCCAACTGGCATAAATACTGGTGTTTGTATGTCTCCATGTGGTGTGTGTACTATTCCTCTTCTTGCTCCTGTTTGTTTACATTCGTGTAATAATTCATATGTTACTGCTGGTTTCATTCTTTCCTCCTTTTTTGGTCAGTTTGGGGACAGGTTCGGACTGACCATTTTTGGTCACTTTAGGGACGCCACTTTTACATTATGAACATTGCATCTCCAAAACTAAAAAATCTGTATTTTTCTTTTACTGCTTCTTTATATGCTTTCATTATAAATTCTTTTCCTGCTAAAGCTGATACTAGCATCAAAAGTGTTGATTGTGGTAAATGGAAATTTGTTATTAATCCGTCTATACATTTAAATTTGTATCCTGGATAAATAAATATTTCTGTGTCATCTTCAATTGGTTTTACCATACCTGTATTTTCATCTGCAATTGATTCTAATACTCTACATGATGTTGTTCCTACTGCTATTACTCTTCTTCCTTCTTGTTTTGCTTTATTTATTTTATTAACATCTTCTTGCTTAATATAGAAATGTTCTGAGTGCATTTTGTGTGCTTCAACTGTATCTTCTTTAACTGGTCTAAATGTTCCTATTCCTACATGTAATGTTACATTTGCAATTTCTACACCTTTATCTTGGATTTTTTCTAATAATTCTGGTGTAAAATGCAAACCTGCTGTTGGTGCTGCTGCTGAGCCATCGTATTTGGCATACACAGTTTGATATCTATCTTTTTCTTTTAAAGATTCATGTATATATGGTGGTAATGGCATTAGGCCGATTTTATCTAGAATTTCGTTGAATATTCCATCATATTTGAATTCTACTTTTCTTGTTCCTCCTGGCATTACCTCTAATATTTTTGCTTCTAAAATACCATCTCCAAAAATAACTTTTGCACCTACATGCAATTTATTTCCCGGTCTTACAATTGACTCCCAGATATCTCCTTCTATGTTATTTAGTAATAAAAATTCTACTTTTGCTCCTGTTTCTTTTCTTCCATAAAGTCTTGCAGGAATTACCTTTGTATTGTTTCTTACTAGCACATCTCCTGGTTTTAAATAGTCTATTATGTCTTTAAATATTTTGTGTTCTATTGTTTGTTCTTCTCTGTTTAGCACCATTAATCTTGATTCGTCTCTTTTTTTGATTGGTGTTTGTGCTATTAGTTCTTCTGGTAGTTCATAATCAAATTCTGTTACTTTCATTCTTTAATCTCACTTCTTCTTTTTAATTATTACTATATATATTAGCAAATGATATATTTAGATATTTTGAAGTATATTGGGGGGACCTTTCTAGAAAATGTTTGAACGTATGTGAATTACATTTTCTTGAATGGGGATTACGGAAAAATATATAAATATATCATTTGCATTATACTAATTTAATATCAATTTGATTTTTCTTCCTAAATTATCAAAAATTTCCATTATTTCTTCAATTATATTTTCTGGTTGTTTAAACACATCTTCCATTTTATATGAATAATCAAAATCACTATTTTTAGCTGGTTTCAAAATATAAATTTCTGCTGGTAAACCAATATTTCCTTCTGTTGTTTCTATTTCTTTATTCATATAGTCTGTATACCATTGTTTTTGCCCTTCTAGTCTTTCATTTTCATATCCATATTTTTCATAGTCATGTAACTCTGGTCTATCATAGCCATATTCTTGTGCATTTCTTTCTAATGAGTGTAAAAATTCATGCAAAAATACTTCTTCTGGAAATGTATTTACTCTAGAATTGTATTTATATATATAACTTCTTGAATCATTTGGTAATCTAATATTTGAAAATCCTATTCCATAATAATCCATAGAACCTAATCCTATCCAGTCATTTACTTGGATGTCATTTTCATGTTCTTCATCTCCGCAATCTTATTACAACAAATATATGGTCATAATCGCCTTCTGCTATGGTGCTTTTTATTTGTTCTTCTACATCTTCTGGTGCAACATAATACCCAAATTCATTGTCATAAGATAGTTTTGTTAATGGTGTTTCTACTTGATACATATCTACTTGCGCTGTCATTTTTCCTTCTGATAAATCTTTACATGAGTTTTGAAATCTGTTTAAAGTATTTTTTATATCATTAATATCACTCTGTGTTACACTTAATTGAATTCTTTGTCCATTTACTGTTACATCTGTTGATTCAAATATAAAGCATGCAAATTTCCAATTGTTATCGTTTTTGCTCGTAATTCCTTCTTCTATTGTAAAATCTGAAAACCATGCTTGCCCTTTTGCTTGTCCTAAATATCCTCCCAATCTAAATCCGATATTTACTTCTTCTCTATTTTTACTATTAAAAATCAACTCTAGTTTTTGCCACTCTTGTGTTCCTGATATTGCAACAGATCTTTCAGTTGTTCCTTCTATTGCAATTTGTGCTCCTACCCCTGATAGCATGTCTTGTGCTTCAACATCGCTTGTTTTAACCATACATGTTACTTTATATGGAGTATTTTTTTCTACTTGTACTGTTTTATAGAACATTGCGTCATTGTAGTCTGGTGATTCTATTTTATAGCTTCGTGTATCACTATATTTTATTTCTTTATCTCTTTTGAAACTTGAAGTATATAAGTTTGTTTCACTTCTTATAAAATCATTAAAGTTGTTTGATTGATAGTATTGATACGCAAAATATAATAATACAAGTAAAATTATCAGTGTTATAGAATATGCTATTCTACTTTTTAAAGTTTTCTGTCTTTTTGGCATAAAAGTTCTCCTTGTTCTTTAGTTATAGGGATTCTCTATTTATTTTTGTTTTAAGCCTTTCATTGTTAAGTTAATTCTTCCTTGGTCATCTATATCAGTTACTTTTACTGTTACTTTATCTCCAACATGAAGTACATCTTCTATGTTTTTTATTCTTTCTTTAGAAATTTGAGAGATGTGTAACAATCCTTCTTTTTCTCCAAAACCTAAATCTACAAATGCACCGAAATTCATTATTCTAACAACTTCTCCATAGTAAATTCCGCCTACTTCGACTTCTCTTACTATGTCTTCTACCATTTCTAATGCTCTTTGTGCTTTATCTTTTTCTGTTGAATATATAAGAACTTGTCCATCTTCTTCAATGTCTATTTTTACTCCTGTTTCATCAATTATTTTATTGATTGTTTTTCCGCCTGCTCCAATTACATCTTTTATTTTGTCTACATCAATTTTTGTGCTTACTATTCTTGGTGCATATTTAGATATATCTTTTCTTGGCTCACTTATTACTGGAAGCATTACATCTTCTAATATATGTGCTCTTGCTTTTCTTGTTTTAGCAAATGCTTCTTTTATAATGTCATATGTTAATCCATCACATTTAATGTCTACTTGAATTGCTGTTATACCTTTTTCAGTTCCTCCAACTTTAAAGTCCATATCTCCAAAGAAATCTTCTAATCCTTGTATATCTACTAACATTACATAGTCTTTATCATTTTCTGGATTTGTTATTAAACCTGTTGAAATTCCAGCAACTGGTCTTTTTATTGGAACACCTGCGTCCATTAAACTTAATGTGCTTCCACATATACTTGCTTGTGATGTTGAACCATTTGAAGATAATACTTCTGATACAACTCTTATTGCATATGGAAATTCTTCTTTTGATGGTAATACTGGAACTAATGCTTTTTCTGCTAATGCTCCATGTCCAATTTCTCTTCTTCCTGGTCCTCTAGATGGTCTAGCTTCACCTACACTGTAACTTGGGAAGTTATAGTGATGCATATATCTTTTAGATTCTTCTGTGTCGATTCCATCTAATGTTTGTTCTTCACTTATCATTCCTAAAGTTGCAACTGATAATACTTGAGTTTGTCCTCTTGTAAATAATGCACTTCCATGAGTTCTAGGTAATAATCCAACTTCACATGATAGTGGTCTTATTTCATCTAATCCTCTTCCATCTACTCTTTTATGTTCGTTATATATCAATTCTCTTACACATTTCTTTTCAACTTTGTAGATAGCTTCTCCAATGTCTTGTTTGTGTTCTTCAAATGCTTCTTCTCCAAATTTTTCTGTATAAGCATTTTCAATTTTTTCTGTTAATTCTGAGATATTATTATCCCTTGTTTCTTTATCTGCTTCTTGAACTTTTTCTTTCATTTCATCTTTAAAATTAGATTCAACAAATTCATATACATCATGGTCAACTTCAAATGATTTATATTCAAATTTTGGTTTTCCAATTTCTTTTTGAATTTTCTTTATAAATTTACAGATTTTCTTTATTTCTTTATGCGCTTCTTTGATTGCTTTTAACATTACATCATCTGGAACTTCATTTGCTCCAGCTTCTATCATTGTTATTTTCTTTTCTGTTGCTGCAACTGTTAATGTTAAATCTGATTTTTCTCTTTGTTCTTCTGTTGGGTTTATAATTATTTTTCCATCAACTAATCCAACATTTACTGCTGCTGTTGGTCCATTAAATGGTATATCAGAAATTGCTAAAGCTGTTGCTGCACCTATCATCGCTGCAACTTCTGGTGAATTATCTTGTTCTACACAAAGAACTGTGCCAACAACTACAACATCATTTCTAAAATCTTTTGGAAATAGTGGTCTTAATGGTCTATCTATTGCTCTTGATGTTAATATTGCTTTATCACTTGGTTTTCCTTCTCTTTTTAGAAATCCTCCTGGTATTTTTCCAACTGCATATAATTTTTCTTCAAAATCTACTGATAGTGGGAAGAAATCAATTCCTTCTCTTGGTTCTTTTGATGCTGTTACATTTACTAATACACATGTATCTCCATAACGTACTAATACGCTTCCATTGGCTAATCCTGCCATTTTTCCTGTTTCTATTACAAGTTTTCTACCTGCTAATTCTGTTTCATATGTTTTAAACATTTTATTACTTCCTTTCTCTTTTCTAAATAAGTTTAAATAGATTGTAACCTCTATAATGTATTAATATTTGTATTAATATATTATACAAGCTACTTTACCTATTTTAAACTTATTTTTTAATTTTATACTTACAAAAGCCCATGTCTAATAAACATGGGGCTTTTGTAAAAATTATTTTCTTAATCCTAATTTTTCAACTATTGCTCTGTATCTATTAATATCTTTTTTTACTAAGTAATTTAATAGATTTCTTCTTTTACCAACCATTTTTAAAAGACCTCTTCTTGAATGATTGTCTTTTTTATGGATTTTTAAGTGCTCTGTCAATTCGTTGATTCTTTCTGTTAAAAGAGCTATTTGAACTTCTGGTGAACCAGTATCGTTTTCATCTCTTTTATAAGTACTTATAATTTCTTGTTTTCTTTCCTTTGTCATTTTTACACCTCCTAATTTTGTTTTATTCCTTTAACTGAGCTTAAGTTTAGGTGCTTTACTTGAAGCTAAGTAAAAGGCATGTCATTTTTGACATACCTATTTTACTATATTTTTTTAAATTTTTCAAGTGTTTGGGCAAATTTTATCCTGATATAATAATAAATCTGTCCCTAAATCCCTAAAAAACCAATTTTTCTTCTACCCAATTTGCAACATCATCAATTTTTAATCTTATTTGTTCCATAGTATCTCTATCTCTTATTGTTACTGTATCATCTTCTAATGTATCAAAGTCAATTGTTACACAGTATGGTGTTCCTATTTCATCTTCTCTTCTATATCTTTTTCCTATACTTCCTGCTTCATCATAGTCACACATAAATTTCTTTGATAATTTTGTATATACTTCTTTTGCCTTTTCTGATAATTTCTTTGATAATGGTAATACTGCAACTTTGTATGGCGCTAATGCTGGATGTAGATGTAGTACAACTCTTGTGTCGTTTTCATCAATTTTTTCTTCATCATAACTATTGCATAAAAATGCTAATACCATTCTATCTGCTCCTAAAGATGGTTCTATACAATATGGAACATATTTTTCTCCATTCTCTGCATCTTGATATGTTAAATCTTCTTTTGAATGTTCCATATGACGTGATAAATCATAGTCAGTTCTATCTGCAATTCCCCATAGTTCTCCCCATCCGAATGGAAATGCAAATTCTATATCTGTTGTTGCTTTACTATAGAATACAAGTTCTTCTTTTGAATGATCTCTTAATCTAATATTTTCTTCTTTGATTCCCAAATTCAACAACCAGTTTTTACAATATTTTCTCCAATATTCAAACCATTCTAAATCTGTTCCTGGTTTACAGAAAAATTCCAATTCCATTTGCTCAAATTCTCTTGTTCTAAATGTGAAATTTCCTGGTGTTATTTCATTTCTAAATGCTTTACCTATTTGTGCAATTCCCATTGGCATCTTTTTCCTTGATGTTCTTAAAACATTTTTAAAGTCTACAAATATACCTTGTGCCGTCTCTGGTCTTAGATATATTTCAGAAGTTTTGTCTTCTGTAACACCTTGAAATGTTTTAAACATTAAATTGAATTTTCTTATATCTGTAAAATTTGTTTTTCCACATTTTGGACATGGTATTTGGTTGTCTTTTATAAAATTAATTAGTTCTTCATCAGACATTCCGTCTGCAATCATGTCTTTTCCTTGTTCATGTGCCCATTCTTCTATTAGTTTATCTGCTCTATGTCTTGTTTTACATTCTTTACAGTCAATTAGTGGATCTGAAAACCCTCCAACATGTCCTGATGCTACCCAAGTTTCTGGATTCATTAAGATTGCTGCATCTAATCCTACTATATTTGGTTGTTCTTGTATAAATTTTTGCCTCCACGCTGCTTTAACATTGTTCTTTAATTCGCAACCTAATGGTCCATAGTCCCAAGTATTTGCTAGTCCTCCATAAATTTCTGATCCTGGATAAATGTATCCTCTGTTTTTGCATAGTGCAACTAGTGTGTCCATTGATTTTAACATAAAAATTCCTCCCTTAAATTTATTTGCTAATATATGAAAGTTAAAAAAACTTTCATACCTCTAGCATAATTTTGATTAGCTAGGGACGAAAGTTATATTCCGCGTTTCCACCCTAATTCTTAAAACTTAGCTTAATTAAAATTAATTGAAGTTTTAAGCACCTTAATTTGGCATGTTACTCCAAAGCTCCCCATATGCATTTATTATTGGTATTTCACCATCACCAATTCTCTAAAAATAAATGTTATCATATTTTTTCTTTTTCACTGTAACTATTTTGTTGTACCTATTATATGCTCTTGTTTTAGAAATGTCAAGCTATAATTTAAGGTTTTCAGGATAAAAACATGATTTTTTAAACTTTTTATTAATTGTTTATCTTTTTTATTTCTTCTATCTTAACTTCAACTTTGTTATCTAAATATCCTTGTATTAAAATGATATTATTTTCTCTTAATCTTGAATAACAGATATCAGCTATTTTATTATATCCTTTTACTGTTATTACACTTTTATTGTTTAATTCAATTTGAAATATAGCTATTGCATAATAACTTTTATTATCCACTATAAATTTGAATTCTATATCGCTTATTATTCTGCCAATAAAAAAACATGTATTCATAATTTTCCTTCTTTTCTAAAACTTTTTTATCGTTAATAAATTTTTATATGCACTTTATTTTAATTTCGTAAAATAAATATGTTCGAAAATATTATTTATTCTACTAATACCTATTTTACTGATACATTTTTACCTTTAAAGGAAGGAATAAATCTCTTTAATACTAATACTTTTACTGTATATATTCCTTGAAATATATAATCTCAAAATTGTATTAGAGTGACACGAAAACCGATGTTAGAATTGCTGTTAGACGGATTGTTGTTGTTACGGTTAGAAGCTGGATTGTTAGAGCCTGAATTGTTATAATTGCCTCCTCGATTAACTCGATTATTAGTGTTGTAGGACTTTCGATTTATCCCTATTATATTTTTATTATTTTAAACTATAAAACAATTTGCTTTCTAAGCTATAAGTATCTGCTATTTTTATATATCCCATGTGTCCTGCTAAATACCTTTTAGCATCTTTACTTGTAATTTTACCCTGTTTTATTTTTTCTTTTAAAACTTTTACTTTCTTCTTTAGCTTTCTTTTTCCTTTATCTCTTATCTTTAGTCTATATTCATTTATTTTGTATCCACAAAAATTTACTCCTTGTTTGTTTTTAAATATTTGTGTTTTTTTATTTAGTTCTAATTGTAAATTTTCTTTTAGATAAACTTTTATTTTTTCTAATATTTCTTTTGCTTCTTCTTTCGTTTTTACTAGAATCGCACTATCATCAAGATAACGAAAGTACCATTTTACTTTTAATTTATGCTTTATATATTTGTCTATTTCATTTAAATATATATTTGCAAACATTTGTGATGTATAGTTTCCTATTTCTAGTCCTTTTTCTCTTTTTTGAGCATATAGTATTTCATTTATTATCCACAATAAATCTTTGTCTTTTATCTTTCTTTTTATGATATTAAATAATATTTCTTTATTTATATTATCAAAATATTTTGCTACATCCATTTTTAATATGTAATACTCATTCCATATTGTTTTACAATGTCTCATTGCTTTTTGTACATCTAAACATGCTTTGTGCATCCCTCTACCTTTCAAGCATGCATATGATGTGATTACAAATTGTGGTACAAATGCTGGCTCTAAAAAATTATCTACTAACCATCTATGTACTATTCTATCTATATATCTTGATTTTTCTATTTTTCTTACCTTTGGTTCTGTTACATAAAATACACTATATCCCCCATGTTTATATGTTTTTGTTTGTAATTTTTCTAATAGCCACATTACATATTCTTCTTGTTTTAAATTAAATAAAATTATTTCTTTCCTATAGCCTTTTCCTTTCCTTGATTTTTTATGTGCTTCTAATAACTTTTCATATGTTAAATATTCATAATATTTATTTCTTATTGTTTTTGGCATAGTATTTTATTAGTCCTCCTAATATTTTCCCTATTTCATATATTAATTCCATTGATACCTTAAATTTCTTTGCATCTATCCATCTATATTTTTTCATTATTCTTAAATATATTCTTTGTGTATTTAATTCTGCATCAATTTCATTTAATGTTGATATTATTTCTTTTTCATTATTTAAATTTTTAGTTTTATTTAATATCATTACTTTATTTAACATCTTATACATACTTTGCTTATATTCTGTTCCTATACTGAATTTTTCTGTTCTTGGTAGTTTTATCATTACATCTAACATATATTCTATATATTTTTCTGATTTTGGTATTAATGCTAATTTGTTTTCTTGTTCTTGTTTTGAAACCATATCTTTCTTTTCCTTTTTCTTTCTTCTATTCTTTCTTTTTCTGTTGCATTTTCAGCTTTATTGTAAATGTTATCATTATTTTCTAATTCCTCTTCATATAGTTTTGACAAGGCTAATATATATTTATCTGGCCTTTTGTATTTTTGTGTACTTTTGGAACAAATATAGCAATTTATATTTTCGTTTGTTAATTTATTCTTATTTTTCCCTTCATAAGATTCTAATATTTTTAGTTCTTCTTTTTTCTGGTCAAAATCATACACTATAAAGCTATACCTTTTTTGTACCAGTAATTCTGTATACTTTTCTAATGCACATAATGGAAAACCTACTTTACATACTTCTGGCTTTATACAACTCACTTTTAATCCTAATAAATTATTTAGTAATGTTGCATCTTTTCCTATAGCTATATAAAAATTTCCTAGGTTGCACATCACTATTTTTCCATTTTCCCTTTTTTGTAATAGTTCCATCATTTGGTAGAATCCCATTTTATCACCACTTTTCTATAAAATTTTCGTGTCATTTTTTGTGCTTTAAAAAGCACAAAAAACGCCACGTTAGTGGCGCCACGTTAGTGGGATTTTTCCTAATTCATGCAAAATCTGTTTTTCAAACAGACTTTTGCTTGAATTGTTGAAAAATCCCTTCTTAACGTCTAAAGCCGTTAAGACTTTTATTCAAATTTTTACTTTTAAAACCAATTTATTGGTATATTTTAATTTATCGCTTTTAGCGTTCAGCTGTTCAAATATAAAGTGACACGAAAACCGATGTATGAAAAGCTGCCAGACGGAGAGACGTTGTTGCTACGGTTAGAAGCTGGATAGAGAGAGCCTGAACCGCGATAATCGCCTCCTCGATAAACTCGAATATCAGTGACGAAGGACTCCATTGTCCATTCTCTTACATTTCCTGCTAAGTCATATATTTTCTTTGTCATGTTTTTTACACTATCTCCTTCTTTTAAATCAATTCCTGTTTTATGTTCTGCATTTCCACTTACACCACTATACCATCCCATTCCACTTGAATCCTTTGCAAATCCTGTATAATCTGGATCAATCCATGTTAATGTTGCATCCCATTGTACTCCATAACAAAGTGTGCTTGTTACTGTTTTATATTCATTTGCTGTATCAAAATTTCTTGCAAGCTCTATTGCTCCATCTGGATTGCTTTCAGTTCCTTCTACTACACTTTCTTCATTCATTGTTTTATTTTTTGACCACGCTACATTATTATATACATTCGCTCCTTTTTGTATTACTACCTTATTACTATCTGTACTATCTCTTCCTGCTTCATATCTTCCTATATAAAATCCTTCATTATTATATACACTATCATACATTAGTTTTACTTCTGCTTTTGTTGTTTCACTTTCTGTTACTCCTGTATTTGTATTAGCTCCTGTTTCACTATTTCCATCTGCTTCTCCATAACTTGTGGTTAATGTTTGTGGATTTTTATTATAATATCCTGCTCTTCTTACAAATTGTGTATTAAAATTTTCTTGACTGACTGGCACCCATACAAATTCATTTCCTTCTTCTCCATCAGGAGCATCTGTTATAACTATTCCCTTATCTAAAGTATTTCCACTATCTTCTGCCACCTTAAATCCTGCTGGTACTGTTACTGTTCCGTCTGATACTGTTACTTTTGTATCTGTATCATTTGTCAACATACTATTATCTTTTGCTTGCTCTAATGTTACAGGTAGCTTTGCTTCTGCTATATTTCCATTTGCATCTATTTCATATACTCTATTTGATGGTGCTCCAAATGTTATAACTATTGGATTTTCTCCAGTTGCTGTTGCATTATATCCATTAGCTTGCAATTCATTTTCTAATTGCTTTGCAGTTACCCCATCTCCTAAATTATTTGCCATTACTCCATTATATGCTAACTTTATTGCCTCTTCTTCTTCTCCAATTTCAGTTTTTGTCTTACTATCGTTTGCTCTTGTTAGTATTCCATTTTCACCTGTTAATGTTGCTATACTTACTCCAGCTAATATTAAAAGGACAATGAT
>CALXCF010000005.1 GCA_944386755.1 uncultured Clostridia bacterium
TGTGATGCCATTTTTTATATTAAAAATTTTTAAAATTTTTTTCAAAAAAACTATTGACTTTTTATAGTTGGTCTTTCGCACGCAAAAAAGCCAACATTTTTGTTGACTTTTTCAATTTATAAATAGCCCTATAATACTATAATAACTATATTTATTAATAATACAATATATTAATTAATAAATTTACAAATTGTTAATAATTATAATTATTAACAATAGAAAAAGGACAAACACGTCAATTTCAAACTGCCTACTGTTTGCCCTTACATACTGTTTTGTTTGTATTACGATAAGATTATTTACTTTTATATAAAATGCTCTTATTTTGGCTCACAGGCGATATTTTCGCTATTATCGTACCAAATATGCCTGTATGACATATCTATCCTGTTTGTTTCCATTAGTACAGGTAGATAATGTCAATATTGGTTTTGTATTATCAATATTTTCGTCAAGAGGAAGTTGATTATATTTGCTTATAATCTCATAATAAGCACTAAGATCATCGACTGAGTTGTTATATATATCATAATTATTCTCTTTTACTTTACTGAAAGCAAATACTTTATATTGTTTTTGTTCTCCATTTGAAAGATAAATATAAATATCTTTGTGTGTTGCTGCATAATCTTCATCTTTGTATTTTTTCAGATTTGAAAACATAGATCCGTTATTCAGATTATGCCCATATATGATTGTGTTTCCAGTATTAAAAGGAGATTCAATTGCACTGTCAACAAATATACAACCGCCATAAGAATAATTGCCATATATGTTACGTCTCAGGTATTGATTGTTGTTGTCACTTTGTACTATAGGATAGTTGACATTCGTATTTGGTATTCTGATCCAAGCCACAATCTCAGAATTTATGTTTAATAACGATTCCCAATCTATCGAAAAATCCTCTGTGCTGTCTTCTGAGACGTTTTCTGTATAAATGCTTATAATCTCATTATTGGTATCATCTACCTCTTTATACTCCTTATACGAGTTATAAAGCATAATTCCGGCATATATTAAAACACCTAAGGCTATAAACACAATAATCCACCATATAAAATTAATAATACATTTTTTCATTAAATTCACCCTTAAATAAATATAAAAGGGGAACTTAATCCCCTTTTATATTATTTTATTAAATTTTTATAAATATTACAATTAAAGTCTATCACAAGATTGTTGACAACTTATTCAAAAGAAGTAATATCAAAATGTAAAATGCTTTTATATGGGTCGGATACACCAGAACCAGCATATAAAATTCCGTTTTTGCTATCCACACACACTGGTCTTATATTTCGATTGGAAGTATCAATTAAAGACACAAATTCAGGAATATTATTTTTTATAGAAAACACTCCTATTCCTCTATAGCCTATAGATGTGTAAATATAACCATTATAATAAGCCATATATGTTGGTTGCAAGTCACCACTCATACCTTGACAAATTTTATATTCATCAGGGATTTCTGTTACAGTAAAGGGAATTTTACTGCTCACAGTGTATTTAATAACATCTTCTAAATTAACTGTAAGTATTCCCCTTACATCTTTTTCAGTATTTAATGAACTCGTTGAAGTAGGTGCAATAGAACAATATATATATGGATAATTTACAACAACATCATATATATGCAAACCAGATAATACCGGAGTTGAATTCTTGTAATACGAAAACGGCATATAACCTACTCTTATAGGAGCTTCAACTCCTTTACTATTTACTGTATTTGTTATATCAAATACATACAATCCAAATCCAAAACCTGCACTTACATAATATATCTTTTCATTGTGTCTTACTATTTCTCCGTCTTGAAATTCTTGGTCACCATTACATACGTAAGAATAAATAAGCTGAGGATTTGTAGGATTATCCAGAGTATAAATGTTATATCCCTTCATTTGAAGATTTACAATCATTAAATTATCGTTAATAATTACTCTGCTGCCTTTCCATCCTAAATCAATCTTATTAACAAGAGATAAATCGTTTTTATTAAATATGTATAAATCCCCTATTGTTTCATTATTCTCATTATAACTCATTCCTGAAACTTCTTGTCTCACACTGGCATATAAGAATTCATCTTTTTCAGCAAAGCCTGTAACAATATAAGTTGCTTGACCCGGTTCAGTTTTTATATTAAAAACTTCATTTTCTGTGAGTTCATTGTTATCATCTATGTCATACATTATTATATTGTTTCGTGCTCCGGAATACAAATGATTATCTGAATAAAATAGTGCGTTATGAACATATTTAGTTTCATTAATATTATTTGCCATATAAATATTAAATGTAAATTCACCAGACCAACTTCCTGCTGTAAGTCCCTGTGCAGTTATCTTGCCATTAGCTGTGTTATTGCTGATAAGATCATCACAATTAAACGTGATCTTGCTTTGAGTAATTGATGCTGCGACTTCATCTTTTCCTTTTTGCTTCAATAAACAAGTTTCTTCTGGCATTACTGTAATTTCTTCAGTTCCATTTATATCGCCTGTTACTTTAATAGCATATTCTCCTATATACTCTCCTGAAGAATTAGGTGTACCTGAAATAATTATTTCAACAGGCACACCAACAGCAACATTACTGTTATCAACAGTAAGCTGTACTTTAGTTGTATTTGTTCCTTCTCCTGTTTCGTTATATTCTGTAGCATAAACTGTCAAATATGATGTTATTATTATAGTAAAAGAAAGAAAAAGAGCTAATAATTTTGATATTCTTTTCAAATAAATCACTCCTTAATTATTAAATATTTGTTGTATAGATTGAATATGTAAATTCACCAGACCAACTTCCTGCTGTTGCTTGATTTGTTTTGACTTCCACCAATGAAGTAGCTTTATCATTAAAAGCTGCTGTAACATTCTTGTTTACTCTTTCACCTGACAGAGGAGATGTTTCAATAACAAATTGTTCATAAGTTTGTTCAATACTTGCCATTATATCCTCTTTGCCTTTCTGTGAAAGAGTTACAGTTTCATCAGGAATAACATTAATAACAGTTGTGCCTGCTATATTTCCCTTAACTTTAATTGTTCCTTCACCTTTATAATATCCCTGTTCGTCTGGAATACCGCTAATCACAATTTCCACTGGAACGCCTATAACAACCTGTCCGTTAACAAATCCTCCTTCGTCGGCATTTGGATTGTCGGGGTCATACACGTTGCTTCCTTCGGCTATAGTACCATACACATCACATTTACTTTCAAATACTTCTTCTGAGACTGTCTCTTTTGAATATTTTGAGCTCTTGTCTTGTGTTGAGTCTTTTCCTGTCACAGAATATTGACTATCATCTAAGATTGCAATATCTTCTGGTGTTGATGCAATAGAGTTTTCATAACTCTTGTTAGTATCTGGATTTGTTGATGCAGCAAATGCTGTTGTTGGTGTTAGCAATAACGCACATGCCATTATTGCTCCAATTCCTTTAATAATTTTACTGTTTTTTTTCATAATTTCCTACCTTTCTGCGTTTTAAGTCCGCGTGACTTTTTATTTATTTCTCAACAACAAGTGTTGTTGTTAAGTTATAATGTCCACTGTACTGCTGATGTGTTTCGTAATCATACTCTGTACTCTTACACACAAGAGTATAACTACCTTCGTCAAGCTGAGACCATAAATCGTATTTAACTGCATTGTTAGGTAATATTGCTCCCGTTGTATGTATACTATTGCCGTCGATTATGATTTCATATGAACACAGATATTTTCCTTCGTTAATTTCAAGATTTTTAAGCACAATTTCTTTATTGTCTTTTGTAAGCGTAGTGGTTTCATCAAAAGGCTCAAAATAGCACAGCGGTATATCCTCTACGTCATTGTTGTTTGTATCATCATTTGATATTTCTGTTCCATCAACAATGTCAAACGGTTCATCAATTGGATTGTTGTGACAGAAAGACAATAACAAAGCAATAATAACTGCTAAAAGCAACGGAAGAAAGATTAATAAAGGATTGAATATCTTAACTTGTAAAAAGTTATTCTTTCCTACCCACGCATAACCGTAAGTATAACTGTTTTTAACTTCTTTTACGTCATAATATTTTTCTGAATTATCAAGAATATCAAGTATAGCTTTACCAAATATTTTCTTTCCGGTTTTTACAGACACAAGCTCATTGTAATCTTCATAATCCTTATATCTTCTCTGCCTTTTTCTAATACTTCCGACTATTTTTGTATCGCAAGTTTCATTATATTTCTTAAACGATTTTTTGCTTAACACAAAATATTCTTTATTCTTAGAATTTAATCGTTTAAATTTAAAGTTATCATCATTTAATTTAGAATTATTTTTAATTAATTCTTTTGCATTTAAAATATTGTAAAGAGTAAATTCTTTTTTCATTTTTATTTCCTTTCTTTTTTTTGGCAATTTTGCCAAATTTAATATTCGTATTCAATATCCTCTTCTTTTTCTAAGAAAACTGACTCGTCTTGTACTATTGCATTGTATTTTCTGTTTTCGGATTCTATTTCGTTGTCCCAATATGACTTATCAACTTCTTTATATTCAGCATATTCTTTTTCATAACCAAACGATTTAAAATCATTTTCATTAAATTCAAAATTGGTAATAAGAATAGATATTGCGTGACAGGAAGTTTCAACGCCAGAATACACTTTTTTTATAACATTTGAAAGAAGCTCATACTCTCTCTTTGGATCTGTTTTGCTGTAATCATAATATTTAGTCATTTCGTCGTGTGTAAACCCTAATTGCAACAATACTGATGTGCTATCTTCACCAAATGCTTCTTTCATTTGTTCAATAGAAGTATGTAGCAATACATCGAATCTTGCTTTTTCCGAGTCACTGAACTTCTTTTCTTTATCGAGCGAACTCATATACTCTTTAGAATACTTAAGGTTTGGATTTTTGTTTATTGTTCCATTCACAAAACACTCTCCTCGATATACCCATCCATTACTTTCTGTGTCTTTTGTAAATGTAATATATGTGGGTTTATCAACTCCGTTTTCGTCTTTTTCTACATCAATCATTCCACCTACTTGTAACATATCGTTTCTACTTGTTATTGGTGGTAATATATTCAAGAAATGCTCGTACATTTCATTGTCAACAATATCACCTATTTGTAAATATTCAGCGATTGTTTCTTCCTTCTTCCAATCTTTAAAAGTTTTCAATTATCTCATCCTTTCTGACTACTACCGATTAATTCGTCTGGTATCGCTATATCCATAACATCAATTTGTTTGAGTTCACTATCGGATATTTCTTCAATTTTTGGATTTGGAATTACACTATAATTATCAAATCCCAATTCCTTCATAATATTTTCCAATTCTTCGTCTTCATTGTCAGATTTGTTGCCGTTATGGTCGTAAAAATATTTCTTTGTTTCCGGCACCCAAGAATCGTACATAAGGGGATAATATGGATGTTTCTTTATATCATATAGCTTGCTGAAAAATGCTCCTATATTTGATATAAACATTACACAGTTACCATATCCCAGATTCTTAAGTTCATCAATAGTAGCAAGTTCCCGACCAACAACATCCCAATTCTGATTACTGCTTCCCTGTCTGGCAAATGTTCTTCCGGAACTCTTTTTGTACCAAGTCTTTTTACCAAGTAATGTAACAAAGTATTCCAATGTTTCCTTCGAGTTACTACCAAGAAGTAGTGTAATATCACAACAGTCAAGCAAGGTTTCCCAGTTCTTTTCGTAATGTTCTTTGAGCTGAGACAGAGACTGCAAACATACAACTATTCCCACATTCAAACCACGAACATAAGCAATTTCCTGTAAGAAATTTGGTATTTCTCCAAGTTGAGCAAACTCGTCTAAATACATATCAAGTGGTGTTGCTAACGAGCCACCACATTTTTCAGCATTATCATCTATAATCTGAAAAATTTGTGTATACATTATTGCAGCAATAAAATTGAATGTTGGTTCTGATGGTTTGGTTATAATGAAATAAGCAACTTTACCATTCTTGCTTTTTTTAGGAGTTTTTTTGTTAATATCCTGCAACTCTTTTTCATCAATCGGCATACCGATTCTTTCGAGCTCCATATTGTCTGTAGCAACCAAGTCCTCGATTTCCTTTATGTTGAAACAACCAAGCCTCGCTGTTGCTGTCATAACAATAGTTGCTGTCATTTTCTGTGATGCTGATGCTACTTTAAAGTGCTTCCACTGCTTAACCGCAATGTGTTCTGAACCATATTCCTCTTCAAATCTAATAAATAGCTCATCAAGAAGTGATCTACCTGTTTTATCAGGAGTTGCAAGTCTAAGTAATCTCATTACTGTTTTAAAGTTTTGCTGTAACGGATCATCTTTATACTCTTCAAGAATATAATAAAACAATGACTGTAAAAACAGTATTTCAGCTTTTTCCCAGAAAGGATCACCTGTCTGTGCTTGAATTTGCTCTGATTTTGTATTGCTCATAATGACATTGATAAGTGTCATTACGTCATCTTCTTTTAGCCGTGATTCCTGACTTGCTTCCTTTTCTCCTATCTTTTCTATATCTTCATCGGTCATAGTTTTATAGACCTTACGAACATACAAAAAAGGATTATAATGATTAGATTTTTCCTTGTGATCGAGATTCAATACTCTTATATCATAACCTTTTTGTTTTAAGGCATAGCCACAGTCTCTAAGCAGCTCACCTTTTGGATCAGTTGCAATGAAAGTTCCTGTGGCGTTAAGTATATTTGGTTCAAAAAAGAACTTAGACTTACCCATACCGGGTCTACCAACCACGCAAATATTTCTATTTAAGTGGCTTACTTTCATATTTTTACTTACCTGTTCTGTAGAAGTAAGTATAATATTATTTGCTATATCTTTATCTTTTCTCTTATTTAATGTTGATGGAGACTGCCACTCCGCACTACCATATGTATTTTCCTGTATATTCTTCTTATAACTCATCTTATAAGAGGAATATACCATTAATGCAAAAAGAGCTATTCCGGCAGATATACCTACATTTTTTGCTGTAAGTGACAGCGGTGTATTGAGCTTGTATATATTGTTCAATACCTCGTTTATCATAGTAATATCAAACTTACCGCCGTTTACATCAATTTGAGTCATTACCCGAATTACAACATAAAAGACAAGCACAAATATCAATATTGGTATTATGAAAGAATTTTTTTCTTTCCTTTTTACAAGCATATAAAATCACCTTCTTTGCTTATTCCTCATCCATATTTAGTTCCATTTCGTTATCATCAATGGATTCTTCGTCCGGCATTGGCTGTTCTTTGTTGTCTGTCTTAGAATCAGTATTATTGGATTTTTCGTTTTTATTGTTTTTGACTTTCGCTGGATCTACAACATTATTAATAGCTTGCTCATCATTATAGACAAAGTATTGTTTTTCTTCATCTTTTTCTTTGTCTGTTTCGGTAATAAGTACGCCGAGCTTGCTGTTGTATTTATTAATTCCCAACTCTAACTTACGATTGTCAAAATATTCTCTTGCTTCTTCATCATTTGACAGATTGTATGCGGCTTTGAGATTTGTTTTTACTTCTGAACTCAATGTATCATAACTTACTAATGTAGGAACTTTATCAATATTTCCTTTATTTATAGAGTTTTTGTTTTTACTTGCATCACCACTCTTAATCTTATCGGCATCTTCGATCTTATTAATCTGATCTTCCAGTGTCTCTAATTCTTTCTCGTGGTGAATTTCGTCTAACTTTTCTTGTACTTTGTCTCTTTTTTTTTCATAGTCCAAAACCTCTTTTGCATCATCTAAAGTCATACTTACAATAAAAGTTTTATCACTTCTTCCGTTAAGGTTCATTGTGAAGTCTTTGCCTTTGAACAAATCAATATAATGATCCATTGAGCTGCGTGGCAATACTATATCTTTTGTTTCTTTTTCTTCTTTTCGTGTTATGTTATAGATCTTTGTTGAATTGTCCTTTTTTCCAAATGATTGCAGCACACCCTTATCAAGAGTACCCAGCTTTCGATATTCTTCAAAATCCTTGGCATTAATATACAGTTTTACTGTGTCACCTTTTAGATTGCTTCCACCTTTATTTAATTCAACACCATAAGGAATTGCCTTATCATTAAGTTCATTATAGATTTTTGTATGGTCTTCAAGAGAAATTGTGTGGGTGAAATAATCGTCTTTGAAGTTGCTAATATCAGTATCGCCCTCATTAACAAATTCTTTTGCCCAATCTCCTAATTCTTCGATATTAAGATCAAGACCTTGATCTATAGCTCTCTCAACAACCTCTTTTGCTTCCGGATGTTCAGTATAAAACTCGTCTTTTGTTATTCCAAGTCTTTTACTTTTTATTTCAGCCAGCCTGTCGCTCATATAGCCTATACGGCTTTTATTAAAGACAATGTTATATCTATAACCTTCGTGTCTCTGAATTGCCTTCTCTCTTCGGTTTTCCCACTTTTGTATTTGTTGCTCATTGATTCGATTAAATAATTTAGGAAACCTCGCCTGTCTTTGTCTATATTTTGTGATTTGTCTATTTGCTTTTGTAATTTCTTCCATTTTGCTAATAGACTGTCGTTTTCCTAAATCATCATTTGTTATTTTGTTGCCGTCTTCATCGACAGCGTAACCTTTTTTGAACTCATATGCAAAAGCCTGTATTCCGTCTCTTTGGCATTTCTCCAAAATATCAATAACTTCTTCGTATGATAGGTTAGATGCCCCTTCCATCTCTTTTGTCGGTCCATCCTTTTGGACAGCTTTAATGCCTTCGATGTGCCTTTTATAGAACTTACTGGCAACGGATCTGAGAGCTGGCGGTAAAACTCTCATAAGCCATCTAAAGAGTAATTCCATTAGATGTTGCAACTGTCTGAAAACATTATCGGTATCGTGTTTTACTTGTATTTCTGCCATAATTACACGCTCCTCTCTTGCACCATTTCTTTTTGTTGTTTGTTATAGTACATATTTCTATAATCTTGCAGGAATTGATTTTTTTCTAACCTTTTGCCGAAACTTCTTGTTTGGAGATTAGCAGCTTCTTCAAGATTATAAAGGCTAATACTGTTTTGATGGTTAATGTCAAATTCTATAGTATCATCATTGAATTTGAAATGACCGTTTTCGAGAAATATTGCTGTTTGCTTGTTAGCTGGATTTACAATATATATTCCTTTTGCTGTCTTGAGATATTCGTTTTTTACAAGAGGAATAACTATTGCTATACTTTGCTGGTTTCTTTGTCTTTGACCTTTACTGGTAAAATAATCAATTACATTTGATTTTTGCTTATTCTCTTCTTTTTGTGTTGTTTGCCTTGAAAAGACCTTTTCCGGTATAGGTTCGATCTTTTCAGGTTCTTTTGTTTCTTCGACTTTAGGCTCTATAAAGTTTTGCTCAGTAAAAATAATTTTCCCCTTTTCGTTAGAGTTATTGAATACAACTAATGATTTGAAATAGTAAACAGGATTGCCATCTTTATCTTTAGTAAGAGTTATATATTCATTGCTAATTCGCTTTTTATCTTCAAGTGTCAAATTAGATGGAAAACAAGCGTTATATGGAACAAGTGCCATACGTCCAAGATGGAACTGTTCTAATTTCCATCTTTCCCTTAACACACTTGACATTGGCTTTGCAATTAATTCATAATCGTTTTCGTCATTTGCAATAAAGAGTTTGGTATAAAGTTCGGGATAATCTTCAAACTCTTTTCTCGCTTCTTCTTCCGGAAAAGAATTTACATACTGATCTAAAACGATGCTCTTTTGTTCATTCGTGAGCCATACCCGAATCGGATTTTTCAATTCGTCATATGTCCAGACGTTGTTGAGCATCTTTTCAAACTTTTTTGGCAGATCATTCTCCATCTCTTTATATTCTTTCAGATTCATAACGTAATCCGTTGTAAATCTTTTAAGATCCAAATGTCTGCCGTCATTGCTGCAATACTTTTCGTCATTCATTCCGACAAGAACGTCATTGTCCGTCAATTTATCGTTTTGAATAAAGTCAATCAGAGTAAGATTGTTGTCTTTAGTAGCAATATTCAGCACTTCTCTTTTGACTGCTCGAATAAACCTTATCTGCATTGCTTTTTCAAGCCGGTTGCTTACTTCTTTAGGATGAATGATGTCTTCAACTTCTTCTTTTGTTATTGAAGAATTTTCTGCAACATATTCTTTATACTTGAGTTCGTCAACAGAATTATTAATAAGTCCATCTTTTTGTAATTCTTTGAATACTTTACTTACATTTTCTACATCCACAGGTCTGTTTTCAAAATAGTAATGCTTTAGAAGAAATTGAAATCCTGTTATTTTTGTTTCAATAATTTCTTCTTTTGTTTTTCCCTGTTCATTGAAATCTCCAAAATCTTTCAGATTTCCAAGTACGCTTGTATCATATACATTTACAGTCAAGCCGTTATTCAAGAGCTGGGGGATGATTTTTATCATTGCGTTTCTTCCGGCTGTATCATTATCCAAACACAAACTGACTTCACAATTCAAGTCTTTAATCATTTCTATGTGTCTGTCGGATAATGCCACTCCCATCAGAGCAACAACATTTCTCATACCCATTTCGTATGTAGAAATAACATCGAAGTATCCTTCTACTAATATAATCTCGTTATTTCTCGCAAATGTTTTTGCTTGATGATAGTTGAATAATATATCACTCTTGTGAAAGATCTCTGTTTCACTGGTATTAAGATATTTTGGCTTTCTGTCGTCAAGGACACGACCGCCAAATCCTACAGGTCTGCCAAATTCGTTGCAGATTGGAACAAGAACACGTTGCTGGAATACATTTCTCACTTCTCCGTTGTCATAGACTTTCAATAAGCCTACATCAACCAACTGCTGTGTTGTATAACCTCTTTCGTTTGTAAGTATTTGCGGTATTCGATTGTTAAATTCTATTCCAATATTGAAATTTTCTATCGTTTTTTGTGAGATTTTTCTTGATGCAAGATATTCCTTACCTCTTTCAGCAAAGCGATCTTCTATTGTCAAAGAATACTTTGCCAAATCAACTGCATCTTGCATTATATTTCTATGCTGTGTTTCTTTTGCATCCTGTCGGCTCAGAACTTTAGCACCCATATTGAAATAATCTCTAAAGGATAAAAGTTCAATATTTAATCCTTGAATATCAATAGCCATTTTTATTCTGTCATAAAATCCCAGTTCCCCTCTTCCGTACTGAGCTTCATAATCTTTTATAAAATTAACCGCATACCACGTTTTATTATCTACAAAACAATGTACATATTTGTCATTTCTTTCTACCGCCATTGATGGTTTTGAGTCCTGATGAAATGGACATAGACATTGTCCGTTTCTATTAATCTGTATTCCATAATGGTTTAATATATTGGTAATCGAAGATTGGCTATCAACTTCTTGTGATTTACTCATTAAGTATTCGCCATATTCTTTCTTTTGCTGCTCATACAATCTGTCTCTTTCTTGTTTGTCCATAATACATTTCCTTTCTTAAACCGCAAAAAGAAGCCATTAATTATTATATTGGCTTCTTTGCATTTTTTTATATTCTTAATTTATTACCTTCTTGTTGTTCTTTTGTGCATAGGCTGTAAAGAAAGTTTAGTTATAAATTACTTGTCAAGTTCTTTTAATACTATAATAACTAAATTGAATAGCCTTGTCAAGCAGAAAAAAAGAACAAACATATTTCAGTTTGCTCTTAAATATATGGATTCTCCCGATTATCTATTGTTGAATCAATAAACGGTATGTTATTAATATCATAATTATTCTGGTTTAATCTCCGTGCTGTTAATACAACATTTATTTCGTCTTTACTCATATCCTGAATAGTTGCACTTCTGACAGGAGTATCAAGAGCCTGTGCCACAGCTTCAAAATCATCCTGATTATTAAGATTATCATAAATATAGAACAAATCATCTCTATTAGTAATATGATTTAATTCTGGTAACAATGCTTGTACTCGTTCATATTCGACACACTTTTCTTCAAGAAATTGATAATTTCCACATAATTTTTTGAAGAAATTATAATCGTAACTTTTAGGATTATATAATACCTTTTGGATGTGTGTTGCTTTCTTTATGATACTTTCTAAATTGGCATCTTTTCTTAAATATGCAATTTCTCTGTTCAAATAATCTTTGTCTTTATCTCTGGAAATATCAACTATAGTTATTACATTATCTGTAACAGGAATCATATTATTAATAGTTAATTGTGCAATTATTTCTTCCTTGTCTTTTATGTTAAAAGTAAGTTTTTTATTTCTATTTTTAATTTGACAGGTAAGTGGAATACAATAATCTACATCCTTATCACTGACTAATATTCCTGTATATCTTCTGTCTGATTTTCTTCTCACATTATCATCAAATTTGCTTAAATATTCTAGATATTCTTTCTTTACTTCATAGATAATAAGTTGTCCGTTTTTTAATTTCATATTTGCTCCTTATAATAATTAAGAGCTACATACAGAATGTAGCCCTTTCATCTTTAATCTTCCACTAAAGCAGGAACTCTCTCATCTTTAATCTTCCACTAAAGCAGGAACTCTCTCATCTTTAATCTTCCACTAAAGCAGGAACTCTCTCATCTTTAACATCAATGATGTCTCTTTTTATTATATTCATTGTACCACAGAATATTCACTTTTTCAAGAGTTTATGAAAATATTTTTATAAAATAACTTCTGTTATGCGATCCAGTTCAATTGTTCCATCAGGAGAATATTTAATTTTTTCTCTAAAAGAATCGCAATTAAGAACTTCTCTTAAAGTTCTATGACCGTGTTCATTGAATTCATACTTAATTTTACAACCAAAACAATCTTCGTAATATGTTTTTTTCCCTTGTCACTTTGTTTGCCATAAATGTTTACCTCACTAAAAATTAATATTTACACTTATAAAAGAACAACCAACAACTATATTAATATAACACCGAAAGGAATAAATGTTTTTAATAATAGCCATTGGTTGCCTAAAAAAGAGAATATAAGGGTAAGATGCACACATACCCTCACAATACAAAAGGAGACAAGTAAAAATATTCTTTTTTCTCATCTCCGCTATTCATTATAGCTTGCACCAATTTGTTTGTCAATGCTTTTCTATAAAACATATCTGTATTAATATTCCCTGTCAAAGTCTTCTTTTTCAAATCCTAAATAGTGGTTGTCTTCCCGAAAACATCCGTCAACAAGACGTTCCCTTTCGATGTTTTCAAAATCATATGTACTTCCGCTTAAGGTTCTAAATGACACAGACGGAGATTCCGGATAATTCACACTTCCAAGCGTTGTATGAGGTTCAGTTTCGCTTGTATTGATAATTAATCCATTATCCATCTGAAACAGATAACCACCCTTATCGTTTTCAGACAATTCGCCTTTCTGCCCCATAAATTCTTGCATATTAGGATTGCTTGTGTATTTTAATCTTACTCTCATATAAAAGTCCCTTTCTCTTAATTTTGGCAAATTTGCCAAAATTATAATTCATATTCAATATCCTGTTCTTTATCAAGATTATGTTCTATATCTTTGTCATTTAATAGATCTGTTGCTTTTAATGGTTCGCATCCATACCAAGAAACACTTTTTTCTTTATTATCATCAAAGGTTATCCCTTTGTAATTATCATACTCAAAAAGAAAATAGTTTGGATTTTTATTATTGATAACTGCAAGGTTCTGCCAGTCCTCAAACTCATTAATACCATTTAAAATACCGGTCAGCTCGTGTTGTTTTAAAAATTCTTTAAAGGTATTAAAATCTCTTTCGTTTGTTACTTCAACAACCTTTTCGTTCGCAAGAAAGCTGATCCAATCATATCCGCACGGTTTTATATCTTCGTTTTGCATAAGTTACACCTTCTTTCAAAAAAGCACAGTAACCGAAATTACTGTGCTTTCATAAGTATTATCTGTTAATAACCTTTTTAAGCTGTTTTCTTGCAACTACTACAAATACAAACAGAGTTGTCAATACAATAACAGCAACATACATTTGAATGTTGTTATTGTCCCCTGTTTGTGGACTTGTTTCAGATGTATTGCCATTAACTGTAGTTGAGTTATCACCGGCAATGCTCTCTTCTGTTTTACTTCCTTTATCTACAGAAGGCGATGTATTATTCTTTACACTTGTCTTCTGATTTTCAGTAGTTGTATTGTCTATATTCTCATTTTGACTTGTAGCAGTCGTTTTCTCATCATCTGTAACAGGCTGTGTGTTTGGTTCTGTTGGGTTTTCTGTTACAGGCTTTGTTTCACTTGGCTCTTCGTCTGTTGACGGCTCAGAACTCGACTCAGAGGGGTTTGTTGAGTCTGTAGTGTCACCAGTAGGATCTGTTGTGTCTTCCTCAGAAGTGGGTTCGCTTGGTTTAGTTGTATCCTCTTCTGATGAGGGTTCACTCGGTTTGGTTGTATCGTCCTCTGATGAGGGTTCACTCGGTTTGGTTGTATCGTCCTCTGATGAGGGTTCAGTTGGATCTACCGGCTCGGTTGGTGTAGTAGGATCTGTGGGATTTACAAGCTCATACTGTGCCTGACAATATGAGCAAACATAATATTCACCTTGTACTACCTTTGTGCAGTTTTCAATGGTTTCTATTCCGCATTTTGTACATATTTTAGTATGTGTACCGTTGTTATTTGCTTCATATTCATAGCTGTGACCTGTAGAATCCACATAGTCCGTAACATAAGAGTTATCACATCTTGAGCAAGTATATGTTGTATATCCATCTTCTGTACAAGTAGGATCTGTTACTGTAGCAAGATAATTATGTCCAAGCTCATCTATAATGTCAGTCCGAGTTGTACCGCATCCAGAGCAAGTATATAGGATTGTTCCCTTTTCAGTACAAGACGGTTCTTTTGTTACTACACCTTCATCCCAAGTGTGAGTATGCTGGGTTGGTGGTTCGGTTGTGTCACGATATTTAAAGTTACCTGTCCATTTACCGCAATAAGAACAGCTCCAACATTCATATCCACTTGGAACTTTGCTTATATATTCTTCCCAAGTAATATTCCCTTTATTATATTCCTCAATTAACTCGTTTCTTACTGTGTTCCAATGTTTTTCTATTTCTGATTTATTATTATACCAACTTCCTAAATTACCACAACTTGAACTATGGTTATTATTATTTGTACAATGCGTTTCAGCCAGAACGGTTATTGGTGTAAGAAAAACAGCAAGAGCCATTATAACGAGCAATATTTTCTTAAATGTTTTATTTCCTTTCATTTTTCGTCACCTTTATATCTACACGGAAGGAATTTACCTTCCGTGTAGCCTTAATCAGTTATTTCTTAAACGCTTTCTTTTTGATGATAATCATAGCAATAATAAAGATTACTGCAATAATTCCTATTGTTACATACATCATTACCCTATTGTTATCACCTGTGAATAATGACGGCAATAGTGTATTCTGATATTCAAAAGAATAAACTCCGTTTTCTTCTGAAAGTTCTTTGTCGTTAGCAAACACACCTTCATCATTAATGATTACTTCAACCACTTCATCTGACAACTCATATCCAAGCGGTGCTTTTGTCTCTTTAATGTAGTATGTTCCATACCTAAGGTCTGCGAATAACGCTGTTCCGTCCTCTGTATTGGCAGTTACTGTAGTAATTTCATTTTTACATTCAGGATCAGAATAAATAGTAAATTCAAAATCTCTGCTGATAATGTTTTCGCCTGTTGCACTATCAACCTTATTTACCATTACAGAAGCCAAGATTGGTGCATCCTTCATAACTACTTTCTGTGTGGTTTTTTCTGTGCTAACAGTAAACTCAACACTTTCAGTCAGTTCGTATCCATATGGTGCAGTTACCTCAGTTAATGTATATGTCTGTCCTTCTGAAAGACCTGTAACAATATGAGGTTCTGTTGTCGAAGTCCAGCTATCTATTACATTACCTTCACTATCTGTTACGGTAAGCTCTGCTCCTTCCAGTTCTTCGCCTGTTGTAATGTCCGTTTTTGAAACCGTTAATTGCTTATCAACAACAGAAACATACTGTATTTCTTTATCTGTGCTGACAGTAAATTCTACCGGACTTGCCGTTACATAATTATCCGGCGTAACAGTTTCAGAAATTACATAGGTTTGACCTTCGATAAGACCACTGACAAAATGACTTTCTTCTGTAGTAGTCCATTTATCAACAATTTGCTTTGTTCTTGTGTTTGTAACTGTTAATTCTGCATCTATAACAGGATTGCCGTCAACATCAACTTTATTTACAGCAACCTGTTTGTCAACCATTTTTACTTTCTGAATGTCTTTTGTGTTTTCTACCGTAAATTGAATTTCGCTGGCTACAACATAAGTGTCCGGTGCATACTCTTCACGCAAGGTGTATGTTTTTCCGACTTCTAATCCTTCAATTTTATGGCTTTCGGTTGTTGAAGTCCAGCTATCTATTACATTACCTTCACTATCTGTTACAGTAAGCTCTGCTCCTTCAATTTCGTTTTCACCGGTAATGTCTACCTTTGAAATATCAACTTCTGTAGTATAGTTTTCAATGTTAAAAGTAGAAGTATATACTTTTGTTGTGTTGTCTTCTACAGTAAAGGATGCTTCGTAGACAGTATCATCTAAAACGCCACCTTCTATTGTTGATACTTCCTTAAATGTGTAATCACCTATCCAAAGGTTATCAATAGTAAGTGTTGCATCTGCGTTTAGATAATACACATCGCCTATAACCGTACCAGCTTCGTAAACTACACTGCCATCAGCCATATCTATAATGTCTGATTTCGCTGTAAGCTCAAATCCAATCTTGGTATAATCAATATCCTCTATGAGCGTTTTATCAATGTTTTCTCTTTCATAGAAAGATTTGTTTATTACAATTTCAGCTTTTGGCTGTTTATTTTCAACCGTCACAGTAACAACTGTATCACCATCCACATCTTTATCATAATCATAAATAGATGTTATTGTGAACGGAACGCTGTCCTCTGCAATTAAAAATCCTTCGGGATTTGTAATTTCAACAACTTCATAGTTACCTGCCGGAAGTTTGAATGGTGTTGTTACAGTACCTTTTTCATCATTTGTTGTTGCATATATTTCTCCAACGGCTGGTACTACAAAATCATCACTATTCGTCATAAATTCGGAGAATTTATTGCTGCCGACTTTATACTGAATATACTCTCCTTCTGGATATATCAATTCTCCGCTACCGGTATCATAGATATTTTCTGTTGCCTTGATTTTAAAAGTAGCAGAAGACAATGTTACAGTTTTACCACTGTCTGCATCTTTCTTTACTACCTTAACAGGTGCTTCAAAAGGAGTGTTGTTAATAGCGATGTATTTTACTTTATTTTCAACTTCAACTTCTGTTTCGTCATCTGTAATAGAAAATGTGAAGTCTGAACCTGATGAGTAATCAACAGGTGTCACTGTTTCTTTTCCAATAAACTTACCATAAGGCAGATAATCGGATGTAGCTGTTCCGTCTTCACCTGTAGTTAATACATCATAAGTGAGTGCTACTGCATTTGCTTTATCAGCTCTGCTTGCATCTACATCAACGATATTTCCTGATTCGTCTAATCCCTTCCAGTTACCGTCATTATCTTTATATGCCCATATTTCTTCATAGGAATATCCCTGTTCTAATGCCTTTTGGTAATCGGAATACAACTTAATTGTAAACTCAGCACCTTTAAGACCAATCATTTCACCGGCAGTACCGTTAGTTCCTGCTTTGAATACTTTAACTTTCATAGATTTTACAACATCAGTGCTTTCTGTGCTGTTATCTATGATAACCGGTGTTACCTGATCTTTATACGAAAGGGTAACATTATATGTCTTGTTATCTGTAAATGTACCTACTGGATTTGTTGTCTCTTTAATATAATACGAACCTAAAGGTAATTTATCCCAAGATATTGTACCTGTTGTACCATCGGCATTGGGGGTAATTGTTTTCTTTCCGACTACGGCATCTTTTTCGTAAAATACTTTAGATCCGTTTTTACTTGCAATTCTTGTGGCGGCATAAAGTGTATATTCTGCTTCCTTAATATTAACATCACCATATCTGCCGTTTGTTTTTGTTGTATCAAGCGTCTTTGTGAGATTAATCGTTCCTGTAGGTTCAGTATTTGTTACTGTTTCAGTCGATGTTTGGTTACTATTTACTGTAACAGATATTACTTCATCATTAATAAGGAAACCTTCGCTTGCTTTCAGTTCTTTAACAAAATATGTTGCAGGAGCTAAATCTTCAAACTTTACCTTTCCACCACTTGATGTGGCTGTTGCTATCCGATTGGTACATCCTCTGTCTGTATATAAACCGAACTGTGTACCATCAATACTTGCTCCATAAATGTCTTGCTTTGTAAGTTCAATGTCACCAAGAGGTGTTATACGTCCCCTAAAATCTAAACCAATTGGATCATAGTATGCACTGTACAATAACCTTTGTGTTCCGCCAGAAGCCGGAGAATACAAGAGGCAATTGTTAGTATCTCCTGTGATTTCTTTTACAACCAATTGCGTAAGCATAAATGATGTTGAATTACAAGTTTTATCTATTGTAATTGTAATTGTATTAGAATTGCTCTCGTGAACAATCTTTACACCGTTACTATCTTGTGTGAATGCTGGATAATCTTTTAGCACGCCATTTATGTCTGTAATTGTATGTGTTGAACCAGCTAAATATGGCTCTGAACTTGTTATGTCACTACTATCAAACGATGGATATGTGTTAAGATTCCTCATATTGGCTTCTGCATTTGCTATCCATTCGTTATATCCACTTGATGAAAAACTCCAAGAAGTTTCCCATCCCAGTACAGACCAAGCCTTTTTTTGAGCATATGCCATATCAAGCCAATTAATACTATTTCCGTGCTTCATATAGTATCCGGCAAAAATCCATCTTGCAGCTTCAAGCACCCGACTATCACTTGGTATTCCTTGAGTTTCAAGTGTTGAACTGTTTGGAGAAGATTTACCATACTCAATACAAAACAATGGATAACTTTGTCCGTTTACAGTTGTTGTATGCAATTCGTGTCCATAATGCATTGACACAGAAATAGGAATGTTAGTGTTATTTTCAGCATCGCCTAAATTCATACCGGCAGCAAAAGTTGTTAATGGGATTGTTGTTATAACCATTAAAACTGTCAAAATAAACGCTACCATCTTCTTTAGCATCTTACTTTTAAACTTTAATTTACTCATAATAATTTGTCCTTTCTTAATTTTTTTAATTATTACTATATTTTTTCTTTTACCTACTCCCTTCTATTGCAAAAGAGAAGCCATTTATTTTAGACTTCTCCAATTTATAATTCTATATTAAATTGTTTTACATAATATGTCAATAACTAAATCATAAATATTATCTATACTTAAAGTTGCCTGTTAATTTACCACAATAAGAACAGCTCCAACATTCATATCCACTTGGAACTTTGCTTATATATTCTTCCCAAGTAATATTCCCTTTATTATATTCCTCAATTAACTCGTTTCTTACTGTGTTCCAATGTTTTTCTATTTCTGATTTATTATTATACCAACTTCCTAAATTACCACAACTTGAACTATGGTTATTATTATTTGTGCAATGCGTTACGGTTTCGTTACCAGAAGAACTGTTGCTATTTGAAGAGCTACTGTTAGGCTTGCTTGACGATGATGATTCAGATGGTCTGCTATTACTTCCTGAGGAAGAAGTATTATTGGAATTTGTACGATTTCCTGAGCTGCTATTACTTGATGAGCTTTTGTTTGTAACAGAAATCGTAGTTGATGCTTCTACATCGTTTGCTTTGGCTGTAATTGTAGCAGTTCCACTCTTTACTGCTGTAACTTTGCCATTTTCATCAACTGTCGCAACACTTTCATCTGACGAAGACCATACAGCCGTCTGTTCTTTACCTCTAATGGTTGCCGTTATTGTTGCGTTTTCTCCAACTATCAAACTAATATTTATCGGATCAACAGTAATTGTCGGTTCTTTAACAATGACTTTTATTTCTTTAGATGTTACGTTTCCACTTTCATCTGTTGCGTAAACATTGGTTGCGTACTCTCCAACTGTAGCATAATCCACATTTTCGTTATCAACTGTGATTTCAACATCTGACAAATCTGTTGCACTGAATGTTTCTTCAATATTTTCGATTGAGCAGTCTTTGTAAACTTCTACCTCAGTAGGTACATCTTCGCTAAATACAGGAGCAACAGTATCAGCCACATTGAGCTTGACTGTTTTCGTATCGTCCAATGAAAACAAAATAAGCCCAAATAATTTATATTCAACTTTGTGATTAATTGAAATATCATAACTTCCTACAGGAATATATGCTTTGTCTTCTTTATTTTGAAGATCAACCTCAAAAGCTGTATTAAAGTCAATCGTTGTGTTGTCCGTTGTTACATTTGTATATTTCTCTGTATCTACAAGTTCAGTAAGCTCCGGCTCGTATGTCTCACCATATTCGATTGTAATTTCCTCTTGTTTTACTTCCCATTTGTTTGTATTCAATTCGTACAAATACCAACCACCAACAAGAAGAGCAATAACCACAATCACTGAAACAACAGAAATTATAACCTTCTGTTTCTTGTTCAGTTTTTTCTTGCTCTTTGGCGTTACATCTGACACTGCATTTGTTTCTAAATTATTTACTTCTTTCTTTGTTTTCAATTCTCGGTCTCCTTTCATTTATTTTGAATTAAAGATTTCAATATCGTTTTGCCTTTGTTTTATTTCTTTTTTTCTTATAATCAATCGTTCTTCGCTTGCTGGCAATGTGTATATAAAAAGCTCTAACTTTTTAAAATATTTTAAAGAGTTTTCAATGATTTTAAAAACTTCCTGTTTATCTAATCCTCCAACGCCGGTTCCTAACATTGTCATAGCAATTGTCTTATATTTTGGGAATAAACCATAGTCATAACAATATTCACAAATTTCAATCATTAATCTTTCAATTGTTTCATATTTGCTCCTTGAACCCGGATAACGCATTGTTACTGCGTGAATAACTTTTTTACAATCCAATCCGCATCCATCAGTAACAAAAATTGTTCCCGGGGATCTACTAATAATATGTTTTCTTGCTTCTTTTTTAGATAAAGATTCAATTCTCCCGTTTGTGACAAAATTTAAGCGTTCTGCTGTGCCTTTATGAACATTTTTTGCACATCTTTTTCCACCCATATATCCGCAGCCGTTCGCAGCATTAACAATAATGTCACAATTAGCAAAAACAATGTCATCTTCAACAAGCTGTATCATAAATACTGTCTCCTCTATGATGCTCTGTCATTTTCCTTGAGTTTACGTGTACTGGTTTTGTAAGCAATACAATATTTTTTATAAAAGTGATAATTGCAATCAAAAACACTATGGGCATCACGAATGGAGTAATCAATGGACAGAAAACTATTTTTAATGCGAGCTGGAATATACCAATTCCAAGAATATATGTGAGTACACAATACCCTGTTAGTGTACTTGACATCCAATACACCTTAACTGCGAAGATTATATTTGACATTGTTTGCTCGGAAAGTATTATATCATTCCGTATTAACTCATTATTAATAGATCCAACTAAGCCTTCAACCAGTGAATTGGACATTTCTGCAATAGAAAATATAAAACTACTTGATTCGGTATTGTCTAATTTTCTAACAACGAAAATACTTATAATCATAAGAACAACCCACAGTATAAACATTGTTGTAATTTTAGACAGTTTGTCTGTTGATTTATCTGTTGTCATTGTAAAAACCTCGTTATGCTATTCTTTTTCGATATTCAAATCCTCTTCTATATTAGAGGTCTGACCGTCCTCAACATTCATTTCAAATTCGTTTTGTTTATTGTTCTTTGAATTTTCGTTAATATCAAAATCCTTACTGTTGTTTTGTTCAACATTCTCTAACATATTATCCTTGGTTTGTGTTTCTAATTTTATAGATAATGTTCTTCCAACTGTTGTCAGATCGAGTTCTTTAACACAGTGGTTGAACCATTTATTATTTAAGGAAAAGCGTTTAACATCTGCCAATACCTCAGCTCTACTTATCGCTTGTTTAGATATATAGCAAGAACCTTGGCGATGAACATACTCGTTCTTTTCCATATATTGACGTATTTGATAATATGCTGTTGGCGATGGTCTGTTTGTTATCTTTTCATATTTTTTTGTATCCAGATCAAAATTAATCATCATCCGTTTTTTAGGCATTTTTTACTACCGTCCTATAATAAGCATTCAGACAGTCTTCTTTGTCTCCGTCAATGTACCAGTTCCATTCTTTAATAACCTTAAGAAACCAATCAGTATAAGGTAAATTCATTACCATATGCACAAATGGATCTGTATTTTCTATATCTTTGCTATCAAAAACTCCTTTTGAAATTTCAGTTATTTTATATTTTGAAACATACTTTCTGATTACGTTCAAGCATTGTTCTTCTGTCATTTTATTTTCTTCTAATTTTTCAGAATCGAATATAAATTCCATTCTCAATATTTCGTTGTTGTTCATATATCCTTACCTACTTTCCAATAAAAATATATTTAATTATATCATATTTTCTCGATTTGTGCATTAGATAGTTAAGATATATTTATATTTTTCATATGTTGTTCTAATCCGGCTTTTACCAAAAATAAATATTCCACACAGTTTTTTTTGTTTTTCTGTTTACTGGTGTATCCTCTAATTCTTGATTGCTAAATTCAACATACTTATTAATAATCTCAAAAATCTCATCACAAAGGATATATATTTTCAAGCCATCTTTTTCAAACTCAGGAACATTCTCATCCTCTAATGTTGATTTTATTAGATTTAAGAATTTTGTTTTCTTTATTGCTTCTAAAAAATCAAGCATATCCATTTCTTCGTCGGTCATATAAAGTTCTCCTGTTGTAATTCTTTTCATTTTTGGCAAATTTGCCAAGTTATAAATTGCCTATTAGTTTATTATATGCAATTATTCCGCTTGAATAATTATTGTACTTTTCTTTTATTTGATGATTACCGGACATTTCCTGTAACCTCAAAGGTTATTTTATTACCCATATCGGTTATACAATTAAAACTTAGGTTAATATCCTTATTTGATTTGTTACATAGTGTTTTTACATTGTTCTGCATCTTTTGATCTCTCCTTTTTTCTTTGTTAATTAATATATTGACTCTCTCCTGTAGCATAATCAATACTTACATTTGGCTGCACATTATAACAATATATATTGAATTGTATTCCAGCTCCGGAATCTTCTACAGAATACGCTTCCATCTGTACACCACTGGCTACAAGATCACTCTCATCAAAAATAGGTGTTACTCGATAAAGAACGTGATTATCTGTTTCTTCAACATAATCTGCAATATCATTTTCAAAAGGCAGCATTCCTTCTACATTTAAGTACCTTGTACCTGTAATCAAGTTTTTATCATTAGCATCTTCCCCGGCAAGCTGATGTCCAATCAAGTGGCAGCGATTATATAAGTATTCTCCATCGTATTCTTCCTGAATCCAACCAGTCGGTTCGACATCACTTATATCTTCTCTTTCCTTGGTTGGCATTAACTCTTGACATATATTTGCATATGCAGCTCCGCATCGTCCAAAGTCATCCAACTCGCTGTATGTTTCAAATGGCTCGGTTGTGTAATCATCTTCATCAAAATCCGGCACATTGTTATTGATAATTACATATGGCTCTCCGGAAAACTCTGGAATATGATCTAAGTCAACCGAATATGTTTGAGTTGTTTCAGTTATTGTGGTTGTATTCTGAAAATCTTTGTTTTCTGTATTTATTCCAAAATATCCAGCAATAACAATTACAACAATAAATATAACTGACAATAGTATTTGCTGTTGCTTTTTACTTATTTTTCTTTTACTCATTTCATTCTCCTATCACAAATTTCTTCTTGTATTATATCATTAAGTTCGATTTTTGTCAGTATTTGTAAGAATATTTTATAAAAAGAGTGGATAGTATAACCTTACTTACTATCCATCATAGCTATAGGTCAGATAAGCTATGTAGTTTTTTTAGCCGAGTGTGCTAAGGGGTGTATTATTAGGAGAACAATGTAAGTGTCTAAATGTAGATTGTTATGGATTTTACCAAGGACTTGTAAAAAGGTTTGCTATCATAACTTTCAACCTTTTTTATCACATCATAATCCATATAATAATTCATTGTCTTTTTAATTTTTTTGACTTTACCGTTACAAAATATTCCATTAAGGGTTCTTACACAAACCTTATCGTGCGGAGACATTTTTGCTAATTCTTCTCTTAATGTCATATCCATAGTCCTTTCTGTTTTTGGCAAATTTGCCAAAAATCAATATTCCGTTTATTTTGTTATATCTTCGCTACAATATTCAGCAACACTTGTATACAGCTCATCTTTTAACTTTTGTACTGTTCGTTTGTACGAAAAAATATTTGGATTCGATTCGCCGTTATTCAGCACGGTCTTATCATATTCGCTTAATTTATAGTAATGTCCATTTATCATATCAAGATATTGATTGCAAATATCAGTTTCTCGTGCTTTAGTAAGAGCATAGTAATATCGGCTAAGGCTTTTATCTTTTCTGTGTAATTGGGCTTTGCTGTATAACAGTCTTATTATTTCACGATCCAATCCTTTTTGCCCTTCTTTTGAATAAACTTCACTAAGGAAATCACTCTCGTAATAATGCTCTTTCTCATCAATGATTGTACGGACAATAACACAGTTATTTACAATTTCAATTCCGTCAATTATTTTAAACAAAATTTCTGGCATAATCTCTTATCCTCAAAATATCTTCTTTAAATATCTTTTTCAATTTCGTCAAGCTGTAGTTTATCAACTTCGTTAGAATTTTCTCTTATTTTATTATTTTTCCATTCGTTAATAAATAAGGAATTTTCCGATAATGTTGTAAATCCAATTCCTTCGCAATAATATCCTCTGGATATACCACTGTCTTTTGGTGAAAGTATTATAATGTCGCTTACACTCAAAGAATGTCCTACATAATCGTGTGGTTTTTCTTTTGTGTTAAATTCTGTAAACAGAGATTCCAGAGTATTTAGTATTGCGGTTTTATCATTAAGATCTACAGCTTCTGTGTCAATCTCATTTTCGTATACTTTTCTATAATTTTCAGCCTTGACATCATCAATTCCATTTGGCAAGTCTTTTGAGTCAAAGAATCGTTTATAACGATTCTCTTCGCTATCCTTTAATTGTAATATTTCGTATTTTACCTTCATTATTTTTCCTTCCTTAATTCATTTATTTGTTTTGCAAGTTCTGTTAATGCAATTATAAACTCATCTGGTTCTGGTTTTCCCTCTGGGAACATCAGATCTTTTAAATCTTCTGACATTGTTATCACATCCTTTCGATAACAATGTAACAGATACTCTGCACAAAAAATGTCAATCTGTGTTTTCGTTAATCTGCATTAATGATCTGAATATTCTTTCTTAATTTTTGTTTATTAAATCAATAAACTTTTTAGCAAAAATAAGTTATACTTATTTTTGAAAGAATTTCTTTCACATTCGTCCATAAACCAATTTTATTTGTTTGGAGGTTTTTATTATGCGAAACGAATTAGATCTGTACAATTCCGGTTTACCTCTTGAGGAAATAGGTATTAATTTATTCAACGAATCTATTTCTTCATCAAATGCTTTTGCAAAAGCCGTTGGAGATTTCACTTCCGCTCTTGGCAAGCCTATTTTGGATTACAAAAGGCTTGATGCGATGGAAACAACAATCATTATTGTTTCCAAACGACACGCAGATGTGAAAAAGACAGCTATACAATCTCTTGAAAATGTCCTTATGAATGAACGGCTTTGTCCGGAAGCACAAGTACGAGCTGTAGATGCAATATACAAGTTAGCCAATGGGTGAGGGTTAATCCTTCACCTTTTCTTTTTTGCATATGTTTTATAAGCATTTGCTCCAATCAAACCTTTATATAGTTTAAATAATCCACTGCCAAGACCATTATTTAATTCTTCCTCTATAACCTCTTTTCCATCATCTCCATCTTGCATCATTTCCATATAACAAGTTACGGCTGTTATTATGGCTGTTCTTTCTTCTCCTGTAAGAGAGATTTGTATTCCCTTCATTTTATAAAGTCCTTTAAAATAAATTAAGAGATGTGGCAAAGTATTCACTTTTCCCTCATCTCTGTCTTTATTATACCACTTGTGGTATGTTTTTTCTATTGGCATTTTATACAAACTTTTACTCTCTTTTTTGTGCAGTTTGTATGTTTTACATCATTTGCTACTATTAAAAACATTTATTCCTTAAATACTATAATAACTATAAGCAGTCGGTTTGTCAAGTAAAAAATAAAGACAAGCATATTTCAGCTTGCCTTTAAATGTTATTCTAAATAACTAAGTGGATTGACTCTTTTGCCATTTACCCTAACTTCAAAGTGACAATGAGGTCCGGTAGAATTACCTGTCGAACCGCTTTTGGCTATAACCTGACCTTTCTTTACAGTGTCACCTACACCTACCAGTAATTTAGAATTATGTGCATATAATGTAGAAATACCGTTTCCGTGATCTACAATAATATAGTGTCCATAACTGTAGTTAAGTTCTTTGGCTACTATAATTTTACCATCGGCTGCTGCACATACATCTGTGCCTGTAGCAACTGCAAAATCTACTCCACCGTGATATTTACCGGAAGAATAATTTGGAAATCCGGCTGAGATATTTCTGGATGAAGTTGGATAACTGAATTTTTCGCTTATTGTTCCGTCTCCGGTTGATCCAGAAACAGAACCAGTATTAACCGATGCACCTCTCTTTTCATCAATCAGCTTCATAAATCCATCTGTTTCGTAATATTCACAAATAATGTCTATTGTACTCGCTGGCAAAGTCCTTTCGTTATCTCGAAGTCCTTTTTGTTCGTAAAAGTTTTGAACGACTGTGTAATTATCGTTAAGCCAGTCTATATAATCATATACTTCCGAACTTTCAACATACAAATTGGCTTTTTTGAATTGATTTAATATGTATTGCTCGGCGTTATCGTATTGAATATCCATATCAAGCCCATAGATAACAGCACAAGGAGCTTTCCAGTCAACTGTTGAACTAATTTCCTCTTCGATGTTATCCATATAATCAACATAGCTATTCAATACACTGTCTTCCGCATTTTCGCCGAAAACGGAGCTTCTACTACTAAATAATCCAACCACAACAAGAAGAACGACAACAATTATCAGAATAACAGGTAATGCCTTAATTAATAATGGAATCAGAGATTTAATTAAGCTGACAATGGCATTAATTACAGCTTTTGTTATTCTAACCGTTACTTTTAAGAGAGTGGATCTTACTTTTTGTCTGAGTTTTCTTGTTGACAAATCTGCAATTTTCCCTACTCCTCTTTTTGAAAAACTTTTCAAATCAGAGGAAAAGGCTTCTCCAATATTTCCCTCACTTGCTGTCTGTATTTGTTTTCCTTTTTGAGCAAGATATTTAGAACCTCTGTTAATTACTTGCTTTGTTTTTATGCCTTTAGAAACAATTTTTGAATTTCTTTTGGTATGTGCAACTTTCGTTTGAATTTTATTCTTTTGGAAATTGCCATTACCTTCAATATCTGTTTCTGTCAGATCCTCTCCAACTTTTGTTCTTATTTTTGAATCATTATTCTTATTCGCAGAAGCAGGATTGTTAAAATGTTCATTTTCTGATTCGTTCGGATTTTCGTTACCATCTACAGCGGTTTTGGCATTTTTGCCAAAATTTGAATGTACTCCGGTATTTATATTACTATCAGAATTTTGAGTGTCAGTTCCTGATGTGTCGTTTTCCCCGACATTTGTTTGAACTCCATCTGTTTCATTAACACCTGTTGTTATTCCGTCTGTATTCTCTTGTTCGATATTGGTTTCCAGTCGAGATTCTAATTTCTGAACTCTTTTATCTGAATACCATTTGTTGATGTCATTCGTGATCGTTAGTGCTGCATTTTCAATATTAGCTTTTTTTATGGTTTCATCAGCTTTTGCTGATCCGGTGTCTCTACTAAGGTTATTATAATTATCACTCAATTACTCTCACATCCTTACACTCTTGCTTTTTGCAAGGTTGATGTTTGATTAAGCTCATAAATATAATAGTCTTCCGGAACTTTCAGCTTAAATGCAACTATATCTTCACCGTAAACGATTAACCCCTGCCCTGCCGGTGAATCGGTAACATATTGAGCTTCCTCATCAGAAATTCCAAAGATTTGACATATAGGCGGCAAATCTAAGGCTTTTTGTTTTAGGATAGCTGCAAATTCACTATTAGACAATATGTTTCTGCCTTGCTCACAGCGAAGCACATCTTCAATGTTCTGTGTGATGATTGTGGGTAATGCTCCGTATTTTCTTGCTATTTTATAAATTCTCTCGATATAATCGGCTGAGAATTTATTATCAAGCATAATGTGGAACTCATCAATAAAAATCCAAGTGTTTTTGCCTTCGTTTCTGTTCTTGGATATTTTATTCATAATGTATTCCAGAACAACAAGATAACCTGTTGTCTTCATACTTTTTGTAAGTTTAGAAAGATCAAACGAAACAAGCCGATTCTGTATTTCTACATTTGTACGCTTGGCGAATATGTCCATTCCACCCTTTACATATCTTTCAAGGATAAGCATAAGATTTTGGGCTTCGCCTTCTTTAAATCCTTTTAACTGTTCGTAGAATTTTGGAAAATCTGGCTCATACGCTTCGTCATCAGGATGTTCCAGATAGTCTTCGTATAGTATTTTTGAACATCTGTCGATGATGGATTTCTGCTCACCTGTTAATCCTGAGCCACCGACTATACTTTCTATAAATGCCAGTACATATTCCATTTTGGCTTTGATTGGATCTTCTTCATCATCCACATATTCAAGTGAAATATCAAATGGATTAATATGCGTTCCGGCACTTGTAGACATTTTTATTGTTTGACCGTTAAAATCATTTATGATTTTAGCATACTCAGATTGATAGTCTACAATGATTATATCATCCTGAGGATACCTAAGTAGGATTTGTTCAATATTTGTTTTGACAAAGAATGATTTACCTGAACCAGATGTAGCCAACACTGCTCCGTTTCCGTTCATAAGCATTTTCCTGTCTGCGAATACAATATTCTTTGATACCATATCCATACCATAAAATATTGATTTTTCGTGTAGAAGTTGTTTACTGTTAAACGGTACTGATGTAGCTGTTGCTTCACTTGTAAGGCTGCGTTGAAATTGTAAAGTATTATGACCGAACGGCAACAAGTTAATCATTCCTTCAAGTTGCTGCCAGTCAAGTGTTCTCATTGTAACAATGCTTTCAGAAGCAATTTTATTTACTTTTTGCGTAATCTGATTCAGCTCTTTTAAGCTCTTTGCAATAATACAAACTAAGATGTTTTTTGTGAATAGCTTTTGCTTTTTCTTTGTAAGTGCATCTCTCAAAGCCAAAGCATCTGCTAATCTCTCCTCTAACTTCTCGTCACGTGTTGCAGCATAATCATATCCGTTCTTGTTCGCTCTTTTTATCTTTGCAAGACGTTCATCCTTCATTCCGGAGATTTTTTTATCAAGCATTTTTATAACCTTTGACGGATCTGTTGCGTTAATGTTTTCTGTGACAATGATGTTCGCATCATCAATAGTTGTCAGATTGTTATAAAACTGAGGTGTAATGCTCTTGGGCAACTTATCAACATACATCACTTTAATATATTTCTCGTTGCCTATTGAAATATAGTTTTTTTCTTTGAAACTGATGTCCTCTTGTGGTGAAAGAACATCATAAATGCAGAGTTCTTCATTTACCTCGTCATTTATAAGGTCTTCACACTCTGGCATATCTTGTTTCAATGTATGGATATGGAACACATTATATAAAAGCTCTAATCTTTCGTTAATGCTCCATCTTCTTACTCTTGATCCGAAGAGTTTGAATTTTTCTTCCAGCTTGAGCTGATATTCCATAAACAGGTCTTTTGCTTCGTCTAAGTTCTCAGCTTCAACCGTTATTACAATCAACCGTGTCTCACACAATACTTCGTTCTGATGTCCAATCACACTGGAAATAAGCTCGTTAAATTCTTCCGTGAGTTTCCTTTCGTTATCGGAATAGTTGTCTTTGCACTGATATATAAATCTGTTTTTATAGTCTTTTGTTTCCTCAATTGTGCTTGTATGAATAATTTGTATGTGTTCGTTTACATTGTGAGAGTTAAGAAAAGCTACATATTTTAGAAAAATACTTTCTTGTATTTCGCTTCCGGCTTTTGAAAATGATATATCACTATACTCATAACAAACGCTATAGTGATTATCGTCAATTCTCATAATCCCCGATTTTAAATCAGCTTCTTTAAAAAATAACTCCATTATCTGTGGAGTTATTTTTGGCATTGCAAGCGTTGTTCTTTTTTTGATTTTCTTCTGTTTTTCAGAAGATTCCGGTTTTGTATTTTCTTTTGTATTGTTTTCTTTGTCTTTCTTTTTGAATAACATTTTTCTCACTCCTTATATCTCTCTATCAACTGTGGGATTGAATAAAATGTATTTTCATTTAATTCTCTAAACATTCCGCATAAAGTTGTCTCACCGGGAACGGTTTGATATTTCAATTTTCTCTTCGTTCCGGTATACAAGATAACTTTAGTCGGAAGTACAGGGTGTTTGTTACAAAACACCCTTATATATTTGGCATTATAATGTTCTAAATGATATTTCAAGAAATATAACTCATATTTCCTTTTTGGGTTATTTTCCAAGTAATTTTAACAACACCTTTTTTTCGTCATCGGAAAGAGATTTCAGCTTATCGTTGAGTACATCCTCTTCTTCTGATGATTCAACAATTCTTTCTTCCTTGTCTTCAATCTCTGTATTGCTCGTGTCTTCTGATACAGGAATATCGTTTTTAATAGCGGTATTCTCTGTATTTTTGATTTCTTCGTCAGCAGTAGAAGATGCAGTTATCTCTTCTGTTTTTTGATAATCTTTTTTGAATTTATCTTCTATAACAGTTTTATTTTCAGAAGTCGTTTTATCTGAATTTACTACTGTTTCCGAAAGATTATCAGATTGTGAAATATCATTATCAGGCTCTGAAACAGTCGGTTTGTCTTTAAAAAGATAACCGTATTTTTTCTTGGCTTTTTGAAGTTCCTTTTCCTGTTTTTCCTTGGCTTTGATTTGTTTTGGAGTCAGTTCTCCATTGCTGTTTTCAATAGGAACAATCTTTGAGGATTGTTTTTTATTCTTGTTTTTCTTCTCTTCCAATAACTTCTGGTATTCTTTTATTGTCATATATTTGATTGGTTTTCCAAATACAAAATAATGACGATACCAGAACGGCATAATCTTTTCAGCAGGGAGATTGTGAATTTTTACAAATCCTATAAAGCCGACAATTCCGGCTTCAAGAATTACAATATAACTGGCTATGTCCTCAGTTATAAATGTAACTCTTGGCAATATTATATATGTGGGAACAACTAAAGCGACAATTAATGCTGCAAATAGCCATTGCCTAAATGTCATAATGCCTATTTTTTCTTTATAATCATTTATTTCATCGAATATTTGAATTTCTATTTCATCCATTGTTATCACTCCTTTACGATCTTCCGAAGATCCTTTCAGAAAACTCGTGGCTTAACTGAATAACAGCAATAAACAGTGCGTTCATAATCAGCATACCGATTATTGTGTTAAACGGCGATGATCCGTTGGTTGCCACATCAGCCAATCCTCTGCCATATACCCAAGAGCCGATTAATATAACAATAGATTCAAATCCAACACCGGCAGCGTACATAAAATACGAAATTGCTTTTCCTCTGAATGTCTCTCCTTCTACCGCCATTGAAATTGGTACAGGTGAAAAAGCCATACATAGCATTAGCTTGACAACTCTCAAGAGTACCTGTGCCCAGATCTGAACTATACTTCCAATAAAAGGAATCGCAAGGATTAAATATAATACAAAGCCAACAAGCACATCACCTAACCCGTCCATCTGATTGAATGTGTCAATAATTGCTTGTGCAATAGAAGTTTGTGCTGCGGTTTCGGCTAATCTGGATGAAACAGATGTATATACACCATTTACAATATTCATTACAATTGTCAGCAATGAATAAGATTTTTCAATAAGTGCTTTTATTAGGAAAAAATAACACCCCCACAAAAGCACTCTTTCCCACGAAACCTTTTCGATTTCTGTAAACCGTTTTATAAGGCTTATCATAAAGAATAGAGTAAGTAACGATAAAGCAATCGGAACAACTATTGTATTTATAGTTTCACCAATCGTATAAATAGATAAATTACTGGTTTTTGAGAAGTCTGTAAGTTGTTGAATTGTGCCAGCCATATCTGTTGTTGAAAATTCAACTCCAAATAAGCGTAATCCGTCAATGGTATATATTTTTGATATAGCAGTACCAGCACCATTTTTTATATTATCAACTAACGTATTCAGAGCATCTTCAATCCAACTCATTGTTCATCACCACCCTTATATTCCGCTTTTTTATTTATTAAGCAGAAAATCCGAAAGCTGACGGAGCTGCACCAATAGCTGCAACCATAAATCCAGCCATTATTGTAAGCAATCCTCTGCTTTTTCCTTCCGAGTCTTCACGTTGCCAGCCGAGAGCGAACATTACACCGCCGACCATTGCTACAACAACGCCGATCTTAATCAGCCACTTTCCTATTTCTGCAACAAATTTGTCTATGCTTGCTGTTGAAGCTGCAAAAACTGTCATAGGTGACATTGCAGTTACAAGTGATGCTCCACAGAAGGTAGCAATGAGCTTAGGCATCTTTTTAGTAAACCGAGTATTTTTCACTTCTTCCTGTAACTCAGATGCCTTATTTATATATTTTACGTATAAATCATATATTTTTTTCTTCAATTTTCTAAACATAATAAAATATTCCTTTCTTTTTGGCGTTTTTGCCAAATTTTGATTAATCACAAATATCTGGTTCTTCCAGATCGTTTTCTTCCTGTTTTATATTTCTCCAAGAATCAAACTCTTCTTTCAGTTCCAGTGTTGGTATTTGTTTTACCAACACATTTTTTAGTTTTTTGTGTTCTTCAAATCCATCTCCCTTAAGTCTTTCTATTATTTCTTTTTTCCTTTCACCATCCGTTTCTTTTACAAAATAATAAATCGAATATTTAGCAGCTTCGTAAAGATCTGTACTGACCATTTTTTTACTAAAAGGACTTTCCCTGATTTTATTCACATTTAATGTGATATAGCATCCGAAATATTTTGAACCGTATGGGAATCCAACATTTACTAATCTACAGGGATTACCGTTATTATCTTTTCTGTAAATAGTCCTTTCATTATACAACAGAGCCTTTGCAAACTGTAAATATATCTTCTTACTATTGGGCATTGTTGCGTTGTTCTCCTTTGATGATGTATTCTTAAAGTTTCTTTTCTGTCTGTGTGCTATCACATCCTTTTTTTAAGCACAAAAAGATGTCAGGAATAACCCTAACATCTTTTCAATTTTCCAAATACTATATTAACTAATTAATTTGTATTTGTCAATATTCTAAATTATGTAGTTCTTAATCAATGCAATAATTGCTATAACAGAGAAAATCACTATCCATTCCAATAAGTTTATGTTTGCCCACATAATTGAGTAAAGAAACGAAACTTGCATTGTTTTTTGATTGATTTTTATAAGTTCCTTTAATGCCATTTCACCGTTTTCAAGTTTGATATTTTTATACTCAATTATTTCATTGATATATTTTTTTTGCTCATCAGTGAGATTAACATTTTTTGATTTAGCCATTTTTTCTATTCTATTGATATGCCAATCTACAAGCTGACGTTTTGTTTTGATTTTATTTATACGCCGTGTGAAGAAGGATGTCTTTGCCATATGGCATTTATCATCACATCGCAAATCTTGGCGTAAGTTAAATAATTCCTGATCTATTTTACCTTTGATTCTTTTGTCGAGATATTTATTCAATTTTTGCTCCTTTTTTGTTAAACAATATTTTTAGTTCTTTTAGATTTTCTTTTGTATATACTGGATTACATTCAATACCGCTTACAGCTATTCTTATTATTGTCAAGAATAAACTAATACCAATACAACAATAAATAAATATTTGTTCACTATTTGTAAATGTACTTCTTCCAGTATAATTCATTATAAAAGTAAAGAATAACATTCCAATTAAAGCAAAGAAAAACATAAATATGCCAATTGTTTGAATTAATGCTTTGCTATGTTCATCCACAAAAAAATTACGAATTTTCATCATAGTTACTTTGAAATGACTTGGATATGTTTCAATTCTATTAGAAGACAAATAACTGTGATGAAGATAATGTTTCACGCCCCTATAATCTTCACATTTCAAATTATAATTGTCGTCAAGAATAGATATTACCTTTAGTGGCGTACCTTTGCACAATTTTTCCCCATTGTCCTCTATATCCACACATAAAGGATATATGCCACCTAATTATATTTTTTGCTCCTCTTTTAATTGCTTTTCTATCATAGTGATTCTCCTTTATCATTTGTAAATGCTTCCGACCCGGCTTTTGCTCCTTTTTTGTTAAACAATATTTTTAGTTCTTTTAGATTTTCTTTTATAAAGAGTAAATTTTTAAAGATAGGAATATCAAGCCAACATAATATTATAAATAATGCTGATATTGTCATCGCAGAAAGAGTTATATTTTCTGTTGCATTGTCTAATGAAGAGTTATTAAATATAAAAAAACACGAAACTCCAATACAGAAGAAAATTATCGCTCCAGCCCTTGCCAAATGGAATAATGTATCACCCGATAGGTAATTATTTATCTTCCATAGTAAAATCTTAAATGGATTAGGATATTTTTTGATTTCTTCATCAGCACTAAGAGATTGAGATTTTATAAAATGACTTTTACCTCGATAATCCTCACATTCAACAGTTTTATTTGTTTCATCTATAGACAATACTTTTAATGGTGTACCTTCACACAAGATTTCTATTTCTGTTTCTACATCCCATTTTAACGCATAAATACTGCCAACTTTAAGTTTTGAAGACAATGGTTCTGATTTTAAATTATTTTCGCTCTGGCTATTTACCTTTTCTTTCGTTTTAATCATAGTGTTGTTCCTTTCTTGAATCAGTTTTATTTTTATCTTTTCGATATTTAATAATTTTGTAAATTATCCAGATCACCAACAATATTGAGATTGCTATCAATACAATCTTTCCTATTCTTATAAATAAATCTTGATAATTACTTTCTGCTCCATTTTGTATAGTATAAAAAACAATTATTATGGCAATTGTATATGATGTAATTTTGATGATTATATCTGCATAATTTTTTCTTTTCTTCAATAATTGCTCACTTCCCTATTTATTCAGAATAGCATTTCTGATTGCTTCGGCACTTTCTCTTGGATTCAACAAAGAATCAACCCCACAGCCATAATCTTCCGTATCAATTTCAATGTTATTCTTCTCTATAAACTCTGAAATCACATCATCAGCGGACAGAAAATTGAAAGCAGCTCGTACTCTTCTTTGTAGTGCCGTTTCTATATATTTTGGTATTTTCATAATATAATCCCTTTCTTTTTGGCAAATTTGCCAAATTTTGATTTTAAAGTAAAGTTATAAGTTTAAACACTAACAAGTGTAATGGATAGAACACGTAATATAGAGTTTTAGGTAGTTTGATTTTGTTATCCTTCTTTTTTGAAACACAAATTATAATAATCGCAAATAGTGAAAAGATCTGTATTTTCATAGCATCTTCTACCAATATGTAGAAAATGATTAATAGAAGAAGTATAACAGCTCCTATCCAGATTTTTTCTTCGTTTATAAAAAACTTATACATTATGATTGGTGTTATGATTCCATAAATCCCATAATCCACATTAAGAAATTTTTGTAACAAGATTAATATACCGACAATGGCTATAATAGATAAAACATAGTGTACTTTCTTCTTTGACACATCAAGAATAATAAGTATTAGCACAGATATTAACCAAGTTGCACCTATGTTAGTACCATCAAATAGTAATCCATATGAGAGTTGTGATATAGCAGCAAAAATCGACAAGTTCTTTACATATTTGGAAACAGAACCTTTTTGCTTACTATAAAAATATCCTCTTGCTACGCAATAAGCAAATAGTGGCATTGAGAGTCTTCCAATAATACGAAAGATAATTACATTTGGAAAGAATACCAAACCAATATGATCTATTACCATCGTAATGAGGGCAAATAATTTTATCACTTTGTCTTAAGCCTTCTGATAAAATATTATGTTTTTTATAGAATATTCTGGTTCGTTATTACTAATTCCTTCGTAACAGACGACTTCCGTCCAAATTTCTTTGATGTTATTGCTTTCTCCTTCGTATTTTGTAGTTATTCTTGTAATATTAGGGCGTGTACGTTCTTTTATTATGCAATCAGTTGAATTAATAATTTTACTGATTTCTTGGAAGTATTCATCTATAGGTTGTTTGTCTCCGTATTTTTGGAGATAACTTTTATACTCTTTGCTAAACAGTTCTGCTATTTTACTGCTGTTTTTCAACATAATAACTGCAAAAATAGTAACTACTGCAAAAGATGTTAATAAACATATTATTGTACGTTTCAAATCCATAGTACGATAAAAGTCGTTAAATAACATATTTATTATAAAAGCAAGAATCAGAGTGAGAACAAATATCAACATAACTACTTTTTGAGCAGTTTTTTGACTTTTTGCATATTCTTCACCAGAAGGTGCATAGTTCATTTCCAATACAATGTTTGCTATTTTATCTTTTGCTGCATCATATGTAAATGTCTGATTTGTTATATCATTCATTTTTTATTCTCCTCGAATCATATTAGTCCATATATCTCTTCCACAAGATTTCTGTAATCTTTTGCCACATTACTTGTACTGTCGGCAATTAATACCTTGTTTTCAAGCGAAGCATTTGTTACCGGCTTTGCCTGATACCTGATAGTTGTTTCAAAACATCTGTTGCCTGAAAGATGTCTCAGCCTTTTTTCTGTCTCTTTTTCAACATTAGTTCTGTTTCTCATAGTGAAAAGCAATTTGAAATCAAAGCCTAATGTTGGGGAATATTCAAGTATTTCTTTCATCTGCTCGTAGGTCTGAACAAATCCTGCAATACCACCTTCGTCAATTTTTATAGGAATAATTATTATATCCCCTTCGTTGATGCAAGCAGTAATTCCATTAACGGTAATTCCATTGATTACCGGACTATTATCAATTACGCAAATGTCATATTCATCGGAAATAAGTTGAAGTGCTGCATCTAACCTCGTGTCCACTTTCATTGCACTTTGTTTTAGCTTCATATCTGTTTCAATTAATGATATTGATGATGGTACTATATCCAAGTTTTTATATTTAGTTTCTTGTATAGATTTTTTGATGAGAGCTGGTTGTAATAACACATCACTGACATCATATTCATCAACATTTTTTTTGAAGTGTGAGCTGAGTATTTCAAAACCTTCAAGTCCGGTAGACTTTTCCGATGTTTTTATTAGTTCGTCATACTGATTACACATCAGATCAAGGGACTTAATATCTGTTCTTTTTTTCTTATTGAGTATAGCTGATGTACTATTGGCTTGCGGATCTAAATCCACTAAAAGAATTTTCTTACCTTTTTCAGCCAATCCAAAGGCAAGGTTTTTGGCAGTTTCAGTCTTTCCTGTACCGCCTTTTTGTGTAACTATGTTTATAACCTTCATTTTATTCTCCTTGATAATCATATGTCATATCTATTCCAAAGTGAGATAATAAGTCGTTCAATTCTTCTGTATTTTCGCAGTTAAAAGTAATAGACTTCTGACTGATCTTTGTATCAAAGTTATATTTTTCTTTTATTTTTTGAGCAAAGTTTTTGTTGTAATCTTTTCTACCACTTGCCAAATTTGAATCAGTATTTTTTTCGCCTTCAAATTTCTTAATGATGTTATCTACCTGACGGCTTGAAATACCAAGTGCTTTTGCCGTCCAATCCCTTTTGTGCATTTCCGGCTTTCTTCCATTTTCTTTCAGGTACTGATAATATTCGTATTTTTGTTTAATTTCAAAGTAAAGAGTCTTGTGATCCTTTTTTCTCTGTAGATTAGCATCGTTAATCAACTCTCTCATTTCAATATCATTTTCCGGCTTATCGTTGATTATTACTTCCATATCGCCATTATGCTTGCCTTCATTAACAAGTAAAGTAATTGCACTATATCTTTTTTCGCCAGATATTAAAGTATAATCTTTATCATCATACTCTGATGTTTCAGCATACACAATCCCCGGTTCCAGTTGACCGTGTTCGTAGATTGATTCGGCGATAGAACGTACCTCATCTCCATCAATCGCATATTTGTTTTGAGGATTAGGTCTAATCTTTGATATATTTATATTTGTTTTGACTTTTCCTTTATTTAATGCTCCTACCAAGCTGCCCATCTTTTCGCTCCTTTTATTGTTGTCCTGTAATTCTTTTCTACATTTACCGTTTTTGAAACAATGATAGAAATATTTAAGTGAAGGTTCTTCGCCTTTCGGAATTTCTACACCATAGGCACATATTGGCATACCCTTTCCCAATGGAAACAAGGCATATTCACAATTATCCCACGGCGACTCTTTTTTTATTTTTGCCATATTTATTGTTCTGGATCTTCTTCTATGTCTTTTCTTATCAGTCCTTTTACATATCCACTTTTGTTCGGCTGTGAATTTACCTTATCAATAAGAGGTTTCTCTGTATTTTTGTAAAATTCAATTGTAAGAGAAGTGGTTGATTTTTTTCTGTATTTTGCCTTTGACGTTTTTTGCCTTTCTTTATCTTTAGATTCCATTATTCAGATTTCTCCTTAGTCCTGATGTTTTTTATAAATTCCTTTTTTTATCCTAAAATATTCTTTTTTTGTATATCTGTAACTATAAACATTAATAGAAAATATTGCTGCTATCCATAATGTAAAAACAACTATATCTTTCTCAAAATGGAAAAATATTGTAAAGACAAGTGATGTGAATAAAAAACCTGTATTAAACACCAACATTGCTTCAAATATTTTCGTTCTTAACCGCATCCTTTTCATTTTCGATATTTTATCTTCGAGAGAATCCGATTTCTTCTGATATTTAGAAACTGTCCAGTCTCTAAGAACATAATCATTATGTGTTTGAGTTTTCATCTTCTGTCCTTTCTATCTTAATTAAAGCACTTACTATATTTATAAGATTTTTTGTAGCACTATAATACAACATTTTTATTTGACATTCCAAATAATCTGCTAATGCCGTATCAGATTGCCCTTTGTAGTCGTTATTCGATTTTAGATAAAGAAAACATTTGTGTACTCTGTCCAGAGCAACATTATATTGTTTGCAAAGTTCTGTTATACGCTCAGTTTCTTTTCCAAAAACATATTCTGTATCTACTAACATAAAACTCCCTTCTTTATCACTTTTCTTTTTGCTTTTCTATTTCTGAATTTGCAATTTCTTTACCCCATTTCTCAAACAATTCGGACACCTCATTGTTTTTTGTTGCAAACTTAACTTCGTTTTTTATCTTGTGAAGAGCAACTAAAGTCTTGATTGGTGAAACACCACAATTTGTTGCGATTTCCTCTTTGGCTTTGCAGGACAGTTCTGCATCTACAATATCCTGTGCATAGTAAAGTTTTTTGAATAACAGCTCATAATTAATTTCTTCTTTTTCCTTTTTGTTAAACATTTCTGTTACTCCTTTTCAATTGCGTATTAAAAGATGAGGTTAAACGTATTTACTTTTCCCTCATCTCTGTCCTTATTATACCTCTTGTGGTATGTTTTTTCTATTGACATTTTATACAAACTTTTACTCTCACTTTTGTGCAATTTGTACGTTTTACTCAGAATGATTTTTTTCATTTTTTTTGGCATTTTTACCAAATTGTTTTTTAATTAAAAATAAACAACACTACTGAAAAGTGTTGTTTTAATATTTTTCACTATATATTTTGAGTTTATTAAAAAGAGGAATCTATTGATAATACTATATTTTTTGAACTTATCACAAGAAACAACAATCGTTATAACAAGTGCTATTAAAGTTATACCTTTTTGAGCAATTTTAGATTTTTTTAATTTTGTATTTTTCATCTCATTAGTTCCTCCTATAATTTATTTTCCCTTTTGTATGGTTTTATATACACTTTCATAAACATTTTATCATTAGCCAGAAAAATATGCAATACTTTTGTGTGGTGTTTTTTATTACATTTTTGTGACAAAATATAAAAAAAATTATAATGTTTACTTGGAGGTATCATATGTTTGAAATTTCTAAATATAAGAAAAGTAATGTAAAACTTAGTATTCGTTTACCAGAAAAAATGAATGAAACTTTAAGAAAAATTGCTAAAAAAGAAAATATGAGTTTTAATAATGTTCTAGTTAGTTGTATTCAAAATTCATTAGATGAAATGGATTTAGCAAAATACAAAGATGTTGATATTTATGAAGATGATTCAATTGATATTAAAAATAATAAAAATGATAAAAAATTAAATGTGTAACTTTTTCAAAATACATATATAAATTTATATTTTTAAGGAGCAAAAAAGAAAACAAGTATCTAATTATTTGCTTTCTTTTATTATTTATAATCTCATTTTTAATAACATTTTTGTAATTGTTTTTCAACTTTATACTTTTTCATAATCAAGTAACTTTATTTTATTAGAAATAAAATCTATATTATCATCCATCTCTTTAGATAAATCTGTTGATAAATACTTTTTATTATCATCTGCAAAAACTGTAACTACTGAATTTTTTAATTTCTCATTTAATAAAACACTTCCAATAAAGTTTGCACCTGAAGAAATTCCAACTCCTAATCCTAACTCTTTTGCTAGTCTCTTTGACATATTAATTGCATCATCATCATTAATTAAGATGATTTTATCTATTTTACTTTTATCAATTAAATCTGGAACAAAGTCATCACCAATACCCTCAATTTTATGTTGTGCTATTTTCTTGCCTTGTGATATTATTGGCATTTTATCAGGCTCTATTGCAACTATTTTCAAATCTTTAAATTTTTCTTTCAATTTTGTACCAATACCCATAAGTGTTCCACCTGTTCCAACTCCAGAAACAACCCCTCCTATATATTCAGGTATTTGCTCTATAATTTCAGCTCCTGTCGTCTCATAATGTGCTTGAAAATTATCTTTATTTTCAAATTGATTTGATAAAAATGCATTTTTTTCTTCAGCTAATTTTTTAGCTTCTTCTACACATCTTATGAATCCGCCATCTTCCTTAGATTTTAAGATTATATTAGCTCCAAAACTTTTCATTAACTCTACTCTTTCTTTGCTTGCCCAATCTGGCATAAAGATATATACTGGATGATTATAATATGTTCCTAAAGCTGCTATAGAAATTCCTGTATTTCCACTTGTAGCTTCAATTATTGGCATTCCTTCTTTTAATTCTCCACGTTCTTTTGCATTTTTTATAATGTAATATGCAACTCTATCTTTTATACTTCCTGTCAAATTATAATATTCCAATTTTGTATATATACTTTTCTGCTTTCCATTATACTCATAATTTATTTTTATCATTGGTGTATTTCCAATTAATTTACATTTTATTGGCATATCCATTCCTCCTAGATGTTTTTCTTTAATACGTAAAAATCAACATATATTGATATAATATATGTTGATTTTATCCAATATGTTAGTTAGATATTCAAAAATTATCTTTCTTCAGTAACAATAGTTAATAATAAGCTATTGACTAATCCTGTTTGTTCATCATACTCGACATCAATATTATAGTTTTCTCTTCCATGCTCATCAATAAATGTTTGTAATGTAGTAACAACATCTGGATTATTCTCATTTCTATTTAAAACTATTCTAAGTTCTGTGTTTGAAATTACTTCTAAACTACTAATATAGTTTTGTGACGCATTTATCGCATTCAATATTCTCTCTGATTCTAAATTTTCTCCTCTTAACATTTCAAATTGAGAATTATATCTACTTCTCTCTGTTTCTGTAGTTTGTGTAACTTGCATATCTTGAGTTTCCTCTAATAGTCCAACATTTACTAATACCTGTTGTATTTCCTGCATATTTATTTCATTTTGAAGTTCAGTCATTTTACCATTAACGCCTTCTGAAACTGTTGTCATTAATGATTGTAACTGTTCTTGTTCTAAATCATTAAGTTTTATTGAATTCTCGTTATCTAGAGTCATTTGTTCATCAAATTGAGTTACAGTTTGATAATTTTGAGTTATATATGCTTCTACTCGATTATCAGAATCTTCATATCTGGCAGAGATATTCTTTTTCATTGTATTACCACTAACTTCTTTATCTTGTCTTATAGTAGTAGTACTCTCTTTTCCTCCTTCAACCGTACTAATTATTAACTCTTTATCACTATCATTTTCAGTTAAACTAACTGTTCTTGTAGTATTATTAGAATTGTTGTCTTCACTAAATTGAACAAAATTCTCACCATTTGTTGATAGAAAATCTAAATTTATTTCATATTCAGATGTTTGAATTGCTGTTCTTACTGTATTTTTCATGTTTTCATATACTGTTATAGTTGTTTCATCTTGCCCTATGTTATTTTGATTAATTTGAGACATTGTTTCATCAATTACATTTGTAAACGAATCTCTTAAACTTTCTGTACTATTTTCCACACTACTATCAGTATTTTGAGATAGTTGATTAAATTGGTCTATCTTAGCTTGTATTGTATCTAATTTTCCTAATATTATTTCATCACTTTTTAATTGTTCTAAAATAGCTAAATACATATTGTTCAACTGTTCTTTTGTTAATGTTACTGAATATGCATTTACTTGTACACTTTTTCCATCAATTTCTATTGTTTGATTTTGTTCTTTAGAAAAACTTTGACTACTTATACCATTTTCAATTATACCTATATATCTGTTTGAAAGTGTTTCTTTTTCCTCTTCACTAATTTCTAGTTGATTTGCTCCTAATTGCTCAAAATCAATTTGATTAGGAATATTTGATATTTCTTCATTAGAATATTCTAATTTACTAAATAATTCTTGCAAATTATTATTGTCTACTAATAGAAATTGTTGAAACAAATCTGAAAAACGTAGTCCATATGTATTAGAATTTTGTATATATTCTAATCCTAATAAACTATTTTCTCCGTTATATAAATTCATTCGTTGGTAGTTATATTGATTTGCTTTATCTACTTGTCCTTCTGCAACAATTTTCAATTGATTAATTATATTATCTGTATTTTCTTCTGTTGTACCAAGATTTTCTGTATTATTTACATTGATTTGTGTATTTACTGTATATTTACTTTGCTCTAGAGAATTTTCATAATCACTTTTCTGACTAATTTGCGTATAAACTCCATTCATATTTTGAGTATTTTGTCCTAGATATTTCATAAATAATGTTTTATTTGATTTGAACATATCTGTGTTTATATATACTAAAACAAATAGTGTTAATAATATTAGCAGTACTAGTACTATTGAAATTATTAAAATTAATCTTCTTTTCTTTCTTGGTATCATCTTTGATTTCTCTCCTTTAATTTATTAATTCTAATTAATTTTAGTTTTAGTTGGAAAAGAATTCTACTCTCTTTGTCTTAAAGCCTCATAAATAACAATTCCTGCTGAAACAGAAGCATTTAGTGAATTAACTTTTCCCTTCATTGGAATTTTTACTAAAAAATCACAATTTTTCTTAACTTTTTCACTAATTCCTGAACCTTCATTACCAATAACTATTCCTAAAGGTCCTGTTAAATCTTGCTCATTATAGTAAGTATCAGTATTTATATCTGTACCACAAATCCAAAGCCCCGCTTCTTTTAGTTTTTCAATACTATCAGAAATATTTGTTACTCTAGCAATTTTCATATGCTGTACTGCTCCTGCAGAAACTTTATTTACTGTACTGTTTACGCAAGCCGCCCTTCTTTTTGGAATTATTATTCCATGTACTCCAGCTGTTTCTGCTGTTCTTATTATAGAACCTAAATTGTGTGGATCTTCAATTCCATCTAAGATTAATACAAATGCGTCTTCACTTTTTTTGCTTGCTTCCTCTAAAATATCTTCAATTTCACAATATTCATAAGGAGGTACTATTGCAATTACCCCTTGGTAGTTTTCATTTTGTGCCATTTGTCTCATTTGATTTTTGTCTTTTTCTACTATTATTATTCCATTTTCTTTTGCCTTTGCTATTATCTTGTTTATAGAACCATGTTTTTCTCCTTTTGTTATGAATATTTTGTTTATGTCTTTTCCACTTTCTAATAGTTCTAATACTGAATTTCTTCCTTCTACTTGGTCATCAAAGTTTTGTTTTTCTTGCTGATTAAATTCATTTTTTCTGGTCTGTTCTTTTTTTGAATTATAATTTTTGTTTTTGTTTTCTTTCACACTTCCCCATTCCTTTTATTTATTTTTAGTTACAATTCACATATCTAATTTTTTTATTAATTTGCTAGAATATTATATTAAATAATTTTAAGGTACAAAAAAATATTTAATATAATATTCTAGCTATATATAAACTGTAAATTGTAACTCCTCTTTTTATTCATCATCCAATTTCAATACTGACAAAAATGCCTCTTGTGGTATCTCTACATTTCCAATCTCACGCATCTTTTTCTTTCCACGTTTTTGTTTTTCAAGCAACTTTTTCTTTCTGGTAATATCTCCTCCATAGCATTTTGCAAGTACATCTTTTCTTAAAGCTGAAATTGTCTCCCTTGCTATAATTTGTCCACCAATTGCTGCTTGAATTGGAATTTTAAATAGTTTTCTAGGTATAACAGTTTTTAGCTTTTCAACCATTTTCTTTCCTCTATCATATGCGCTATCTTTATGAACTATAAAACTCAAAGCATCAACTGGTTCATTATTAATGTAAATATCTAGTTTTACTAGATTTGATTTTCTATATTCCTTAAATTCATAATCAAGTGATGCATATCCTTTTGTTTTTGATTTTAAGTTATCAAAAAAGTCATATATTATCTCATTTAAAGGCATTTCATATACTAAAGTTACCCTATGTTCATCAAGATATTTCATGTCAATATATATACCTCTTCTTCTCTGACATAGCTCCATAATATTTCCTACATATTCTCTTGGTGTTAAAATATTTGCTGTTACAAACGGTTCTTCAATATATGAAATTTCTTGTGGTTTTGGTAAATCTTCTGGATTGTATAGTTCTAAAACTTCTCCATTAGTTTTATATACTTTATATATTACTGATGGTGCAGTTGTAATCAAACCTAAATCAAATTCTCTATCTAATCTTTCTTCTATTATTTCTAAATGCAATAATCCTAAAAATCCACATCTAAATCCAAAACCTAGAGCTGCTGATGTTTCTGGCTCAAATTCTAAGGCTGCATCATTTAACTTTAATTTTTCTAATGCTTCTTTTAAATCTTCATATTGGCTACCATCTATTGGGTATAATCCACAATAGACCATTGGTGTAACTTTTTTGTATCCTTTAAGTGGTTCATCTGATGGATTATCATTTAATGTAACTGTATCTCCAACATGTATATCAGATAAAGTTTTTATGCTGGCTGCAATATATCCAACTTCTCCTGCTTTTATCTCCTCTACTGGCATATATGAACCAGGAATAAAATATCCTACTTCAGCTACTGTAAAGGTTTTATTTGTTGCCATAAGTTTTATTTCATCACCAACTTTAACTTTACCATCAACAACTCTTACATATGCTAATGCTCCTTTGTAATTATCATAATATGAATCAAATATTAAACATTTTGTCTTAGCATTTACATCTCCCTTTGGAGCTGGTAAATCTGTTACTATTCTTTCTAGAACTTGGTCAACATTTAAACCTGATTTTGCGGAGATACATGGTGCATCTTCTGCCGGAATTCCTATTATTTCTTCAATCTCATGTTTTACTTCATCCACTCTTGCATTTGGTAAATCTATCTTATTTAATACAGGTAAAATTTCTAGATTATTATCTATTGCTAAATACACATTTGCAAGTGTTTGGGCTTCCACACCTTGACTTGAATCTACAACTAAAATCGCTCCATCACATGCAGCTAAACTTCTTGACACCTCATAATTAAAATCAACATGTCCTGGTGTATCTATTAAATTAAAAACATATTCTTGTCCATCTTTTGCCTTGTAAATCATTCTAACAGCTTGAGATTTTATAGTTATTCCTCTTTCTCTTTCAATATCCATATTATCTAACACTTGGCTTTCCATTTCACGTTTAGATAACACTCCTGTCATTTCTATTAATCTGTCTGCTAGTGTTGACTTACCATGATCTATATGTGCAATTATACAAAAATTCCTAATATGTCTCATTGGGGATTTTTCCGTTTGTCCATTTGGGGACGTTTCTGTTTGGACATTTTTGTCCATTTGGGGACACATCTATATTTCCTCCTCACTTTTATGTCATTATGACCTCTTTTCTTTGCTACATTTATTTATATAACAATATAATTTTAACATAGAAATTTTAAAATCTCAATAGTTTTGCCAGCCATTTACCAAATTATATACTTGGCTATATCCCATTTTTTCTAATACTTTTTGAGCCCTTCTACTTCTATGACCTGTACCACAATAAACAATCATTGTTTGTTCTAAATTTGGTAACTCTTTTTTCATTCTGTTTTTTATTTCATATTCTGGTATAGAAATGGCTCCTTCTATATGTCCTTCTTTAAATTCTTGCAAACTTCTTACATCTATTACAACAGCTCCCTGTCTTTTCATTTCTTCTAATTTTTCTATGTTTATATCATTTTCATATCCTCTTTTTAATCTCTTTGTAGTATATTTTAACATTTCTCTTATTTTGCTTATCATTATAATTTTTCCAACTCCAATCTATTATCTTTTTCATATTATATTGTATGATTTTAGATTTTTTTGGATAATTAACAAAGATAAGTTATCCACATATTTAAAATTAGTTTTCCACATATATATAATTTATTTTAATATCTTTGTGGATAAGTTTTCAACAGGCTTTTACATTTATCTCCTTTTTTCTACTCTTTCTTTTTACAAACTTATTACAGTAAAATTTCATTTACAAGCAGAATATTCTCTATTTTTAGCTATTTATAGTCGTTTTTCTTTATATTGCTCACTTTTTCGTCATTTTTCTCTTACTTATATTACAAAAATATTTCATTGCAATTACAAAAAATACTTTTTCGGATATTTTATGTATTCCATTTCTTTGTTTTATAATTTTATAACTTGTGGATAACTAACTGTGGATAATGTGGATAACTTTGTGAATAACTCATAATAGTCATTTTGCGTTCACAAGTTATTCACATTTAGTTTTGTTTACAATAATTTCATTTTTGATTTTTCTTTATTTTTATCTTTTATGTGAAATCAAAAAAAGAAATGCTTGGTATTTTTTACCATAACATTTCTCTATTCTATTTTGTTACTAAATAGTAAATTCCTAATATTATTTCTAATATTGTTATCAGTGGTAAGCCAATTATAAAATTTAATTTTTTAGTTTTATGTCTAAATGTATACATTCCTGCAATTGTCCCGATACCACCACCAATTGCAGTTATTATAAATAATGTTTTTTCTGGTATTCTCCAACTTCCTTTTATTGCTTTTCGTTTATCTAGCCACATTATAAGGAATCCTATTATATTTATGCTTATCAAATATATTATAATGTTTTTCATTGTAAATATTTCTTGCATTTTTATATTTTTTCCCTCCTACACAAACAAGCTAATCTGATTACTTTGGCTCATGCCCTTTAAACAACCATAATTTTTCAACAAGTCTGTTACTGAATTTCCTACTTTTGAACGTATTTTCAAGTCATCTATTGACATGAACTTTCCTTCTTTTCTTGCTTTTGCAATTCCTTCTGCTGCAACTGTTCCAAGTCCAGGTATACTGTTTAATGGAGGTCTTATAGCTCCATCTTCTACTAAGAATTTTGTTGCATGTGATTTGTATAAATCCATTGGCAAGAATGTAAATCCTCTTTCATACATTTCTAATACAAGTTCTAATATTGAATACATGTTTTTATCTTTTACTGTTGCATTGTTTCCTTGTAAATCTATTTCTTTCATTTTGTTTTTTACTTTTTCTTTTCCAAATATCATGCAGTCACTATCAAATTCATCTGCTCTTATTGAGAAGAATGCTGCATAATACGCTAATGGTTCATGTACCTTAAACCATGCTATTCTAAATGCATTTGTTACATATGCTGCTGCATGGGCTTTTGGGAACATGTATTTTATTTTTTCACATGATTTTATATACCAATCTGGCACTCCATGTTCTTTCATTTCTTCTTTATATTGCTCCCACTTTGGTTCTTTTCCTTTTGCTACTTTTCCTTTACGTACTGATTCCATGATTTTAAATGAATCATTTGGTGGTAATCCCATTTTCATTAAGTAAATCATTATATCATCACGACAACATATTGCATCTTGTAGTGTTACTGTTCCTGCTTCTATTAAACTTTGTGCATTTCCAAGCCACACATCTGTACCATGTGAAAGTCCTGATATACGGATTAATTCGTCAAATGTTTTTGGTTTTGTGTCTACCAGCATTCCGTCTTACAAATTTCGTTCCAAATTCAGGTATTCCAAAACTTCCAACTTGGGAATGTATTTGTTCTGGTGTTACTCCTAAAGCATCTGTTGAACTAAATATTGACATTGTTTCCTTATCATCTAATGGTACTTTTGTTGGGTCTATTCCAGTTATATCTTGTAACATTCTTATTACTGTTGGATCATCATGTCCTAGTATATCTAGTTTAAGCAAGTTCTGGTCTATTGAGTGATAATCGAAATGTGTTGTAATAATATCTGAGTTTGGATCATCTGCCGGGTGTTGTACTGGACAGAATTCATATATTTCCCTTCCTTTTGGTACAACTATAATTCCACCAGGGTGCTGACCTGTTGTTCTTTTTATTCCTGTACAACCAGCTGCCAATCTTTGTGTTTCTGCTCTATTTATTGGTATATGTCTTTCTTCAAAATATTTTTTTACATATCCATATGCTGTTTTTTCAGCTACTGTACCAATTGTTCCTGCTTTAAATGTTGTTCCTTTTCCAAATATTACTTCTGTGTATTTATGTGCTTTTGCTTGATATTCTCCTGAGAAGTTTAGGTCTATATCTGGCTCTTTATCTCCATTAAATCCTAAGAATGTTTCAAATGGAATATCCATTCCGTCTTTATCCAATTTGTGTCCACATTTTGGGCAGTCCTTATCTGGTAAGTCGAATCCATTTTTATATCCATAATCTGTGAAGTCTGAATATTTACAATTTGGACATCTATAATGTGGTGGAAGTGAATTTACTTCTGTAATACCTGTCATGTTTGCTACAAATGATGAACCAACTGAACCTCTTGAACCTACTATATATCCATCTTCATTTGATTTCCATACCAATTTTTGTGCAATTATATACATAACTGAGAATCCATTTTTTATAATAGAATCTAATTCTTTATCTAATCTTGTTTGCACTAATCCTGGTAATGGGTTTCCATATAATTCATGTGCTTTATTATATGCTATATCTTTAATTGTCTGTTCACAACCCGGAATGTGTGGTGGACATTTTTCAGGTGATATTGGACTTATTTGGTCACACATATCAGATATTTTATTTGTGTTTGTAACTACAACTTCATATGCTTTTTCTTTTCCCAAATAACTGAATTCTTCAAGCATTTCTTCTGTTGTTCTTAAATATAATGGTGCTTGATTATCTGCGTCATCATAGCCTTGTCCCGCTTCTAAGATACGTCTATATACTTCATCTTGTGGGTCTATAAAATGTACATCACATGTTGCAACTACTGGTTTATTTAATTTTTCACCTAAAGCTACAATTTTTCTATTAATATCTCTTAAAGCTTCTTCATCTTTTACTATTTCATTTCTAATTAAGAATTGATTATTTCCTATTGGTTGTATTTCTAAATAATCATAAAATTCTGCAATTTCTTCAATTTCTTCATCAGTTTTTCCAAGTTCAATTGCTTGGTATAACTCTCCTGCTTCACATGCACTTCCTAAAATTAAACCTTCTCTATATTTCTTCAATAAACTTTTTAAAATACGAGGTTTACGATAGAAATAGTGTAAATGTGAATATGAAACTAATTTATATAAATTTCGTAATCCTACATAATTTTTTGCTAAAATTATTGCATGATATGTTTTTAATTTTTTGTATTCTTCTTTTTTTGCTTCTTCTGTTCTACTTACCTGGTCTATATCTTCTAATTTCTTTGCTCCACGTTTTTTTAACATATCAAGCATTACATTAAATACTTTAACTGTTGTATCAACATCATCTAAAGCTCTATGTGCTACTTCAACTTTTATACCTAAGTTTTCAGCAATCTTTCCTAACTTATACTTTTTGTAATCTGGAAATAAATCTTTTGCCAAACTTAATGTATCAAGATATGTATAATCAAACTCATATCCTAATGCCTTAGCATTTTGTTTTAAAAATCCAACATCAAATCCAGCATTATGTGCAACAATAACTGAATCTCCTAAAAATTCTAATAATTTTGGAAATACCTTATCTATTGTTTCTGCGTCTTTTACCATTTCATCAGTTATATTTGTAACCTCTGTAACTCTTTCTGGAATATGTTTTTCTGGATTTACAAAACAGCTAAATTCATCTATTACTTCTCCATCTTTAACCTTCATTACACCAATTTCAGTAATTTTTTCTGTTACTGCTGAAAATCCTGTTGTTTCTAAGTCTAGTACACAATATGTTGTGTCAATATCTTGTCCCTTTGGATTGGTAACCACTGCATTCTTATCTGGTGCTAAATATGCTTCAACTCCATAAATAACTTTCATATCTGGGTTATCAAATCCTAGCATTTTGTGTGCCTCTGGAAATGCTTGCACAACTCCATGGTCTGTTATTGCAATTGACTTCATTCCCCATTTCATTGCTCTTTTTATTAAATCTGTTGCTGAAGTCATTGCATCCATTTGACTCATTTGTGTGTGCATATGTAATTCCACTCTTTTTACTTCTGCGTTGTCCTGTCTTACTTCTTTCTTCAAACCTTCTGTTTCAACAATTGTATTTGCCATAACTGTTAGTTCATTCGAAAAAGTGTCCATTTGAGCAGTTCCTGCAATTTTTATTCCTTTTGCACTTTGTATTCTTTTCATTATTTTTTTTGCATTTTCTTTATTTAAAAATGCTTTACAAGTTATTGTACTTGTTCCATCATATAAGTCAAAACTAAATAGAGTTTTACCAGATTTTAAAGTTCTATCTTCTGTATAAATTACTTCTCCCTGAAGTGCAACTTTTCCATCATCTACACCTAAATCTTGAACCTTTACTAACTCTTCTGTTATATTCATACTTTGACCTAATATTAATGGGGTATCTTCAAGTTCTTCTTCTGTTGGTAATTCTGGTATTTCATTATTTTCAGTTCCAATTATAGTATTTGCAATAACTGTAACATCTCCTGCATATGTATCTAGTCCTGCTTTTCCGATCAACTTAATTGTTTTTGCATTTCCTATTTTTTCTACTATTTCTTTTCCTTCCGCTAAATCTTTTGAAAATGATTTACATGTCATTGTTCCTGTACCATCATATAGTTCACAAATAATCATACCTTTTCCAGATTTAGTTTCACGAACATCACAAGTTACAATTCTTCCTTCTAAAGTTACTCTTCCATCATTTGCTGTAATGTCTTTTATTTTTATGTGTTTTTCTTTTGCTTTAGATGGTTTTCCCATAATATATTCCTGTGGTTGCATCATTTCTGGATTTTCATATAGTTCTCCTTCTGGTGGGATATATTCTCCCATTTCTTGTGGGATATATCCTTCTTCATTTACTGGTGGCATGTAATTACTATCTTGGTATTCTACTTCATGTTCTTTTTGTTTTCTTAGTTCTTCGTTTTCTTTTTCAATGTGAGCAATTAATTGCTCTTCTTCTCTTTTTCTTGCTTCTCTAATTTCTCTTATATCGTCTAAAGATAAATCTTCTTCTATATTTATTACATATTCTTTTCCAAATAGATTTTTTAGAACTTTTTGCAATTCTTTATCTGTCTTTTTTGCTTTTAAAAAGTCTGCTCCTTTTATGTGCATTTTGATATCTATTTCGTTTTCTACTACTTCTACATCACTTTTTAATAATAACATTGGCTTCATTAAAGGATATTTGTGTGCCATGTATGCTATTATGTTTCTCCATTCTTCTGTTATTTCTTTTAGTTTTACTGCTTCATGGTATTTTATTATTGTATCTATTTGCTCGAATTGGAATCTTTCTTTTAGGAATTTTTCAAAATACCAGATTTCTTTTATTTCTATGTATTCATCGTAATACAAGGCTACTTGTAATTTGTTTTCTTTTTTTATTACATTTAGCCCCATTACACTTGCATATTTTATGTTTGAATTTGCATTATAATCTGAAAATATTTCTCCTACTTTTTTTGTTTTTTCTGCCATCCTTTTTCTCTCCTTTAACAGTTCAAATTTTATCACAAATCTTTTTATTATTAAAGCGAACAGTCAGAATTTTTTAATTTTATTTATCAGTTTTATATTGACTAATTAATAAATTTTGTATATAATGCATAAAGAAATAAGGAAAAGCAGAAGTGTGTCGCCACCAACGTAAGGAGGTGGTGTCTATGGTAGAACAATGTTTATTATTAACAATAAAATTATTATTTGCTGGTCTAGTATCAGTAACTATCGTAGCTATTACCTTAATTATTGTATTAATACATATATTGGGTAAAAAAGACTAAAAAATACACACTCTGCTTGCAGGTTAGAGTGTGTATTTAAAAATCATTCAACCGGCGACCACTTCATGTGGCTCCTTATTTCTATTTTTATTATATCATAATTTTTTATTTTGTCAATTTTTTGTAACACATTTTTCCAATTTTCATACTATGTATTATACAAAGGAAAACAAAACATATTGTTGTTTATCTACTTCGAAAGGAGGTCTAGACTATGCCAGAGAATAGAGGATGCGGTGGATTCGGATTTGGTGACGACTGTTGCTGGATTATAATCCTTATATTATTAATCTGCTGCTGTTGTGGTGGTAATAGAGGAGGATGTTGCTAATCCCCTCTATATTTTAAAGGAGAAGTTAAGTACACTTCTCCTTTTCTATTTCCTTATTCCTTAAATCTTCTTCCTTTGCTATTACGTTTTACTCTTGATGCAAAAGCCTCAGCTTTGTCATTTAAATCATCTTCATCATCAAATTTGTTATATTTTCTTGTAGTATTATTATTTTCTTTATTTTGCATATTTTTAGAATATCCATCCAAAAATTTTGCTCTAACTCTTTCTCTTCTTGCTCTTTCTTCTTCATCATCATGTAATCTTGACATTATTTTTTGATTTTCTTTTTCATACTGTTCCTCTTCATTTTCATATTTTTCATCATTATAATCATCATCTAAATTGTCATCATCATTTTCGTAATTATTTTCTTTAGTATCTTCATCATCATCTTCTATAAATTTTTTCTTTTTTCTTAATGCCTTTGGCTTTTCTTCAAAATTTTCTCCATAATCATCTATTTCCATATCGTCTTTATTATCATTATCATCTTTATTCATTCCATAGAAAGGTACTCCTGAATATTCTTCTGCAAATGCTCTATTTCTTCTACGCCTTATTATTACAAATACTATTATTGCAATTACTACAACTACTGCAATAACCGCTCCAATAATCATTCTTTGTCTTTGCTCTTGTTCTGCTTTTTCTCTTGCTAAAGCTTCTTCATCTACTAAACTCTTATTTACAGTTATTTGATATGTTGCAACATTATTTCCCTCACTATCTGAAACTAAAATTGTAATTAGATTTTCACCTTCTTGCAAATTCTCATTTCCAACTATTTCTACTTGATATTCTTCATTAGTTGGATTTGCTTCAATTTGTAAAGATGTATTTTCTCCTATATATTTTGCCGTATATTCATATACATTTGTTTCAAATTCTGGTGAAAGTTCTATGTTTTGGATACTTAAACTTGCCAGTCCTTCTCCTTCAACTATTTCTGTATTCTCTTCAGTATCTTCTGCTGTTTCTCTAGTAATTACTATGGTATATGTTTTTGTGGTTCCATTTTCTGCTGTTACCACAACCTCTATAGTATTTTCTCCTTCTTGAAGATTTACTGTTCCTGTTCCACTTATTGTTGCATTACTATCTTGTGCTTCAGCATATACTTCAACACTTTCAGTATCTGCTGGTACTGTTACCGAATAACTTGTTGTACCACTTCTAAATCCACTAAAATCATGTGGTCTTATTCCTAAATTAATTAAATTTGCATTGCTTGATGAACTATTTGAATTGTTATTTCTACGTGGATTTGAAGATGAACTTGGTTGTGAATCGGATGACGAATTTCCTCCATTCCCACTATTACTACTTGGAGTTGTATTTGAATCTGGCTCTTGTACTGGATCTGGTGTAGGTACTGGGTCTTGAGCTGGTTCTTCTGGTTGTTCTGGTGTTGGTTCTGGTTCAGGCTCTGTTGGCGTAGTATTTTCATCTACAACTGGTGGTGGAAATGCATTCTCATCTGTTGCATTACTATTAAATAAAAAACATCCTAATAACATCACAATTACTGTTATCATTACTATTACATTTAATTTCATTTTGTAATTTCTATTCATAATTTCCTCCCATATTACATCTTTTGATTATGGCATAATTTTATCATTTGCATAAGTTTTAGTCAACTAATTTTTTATAATAATTATCTGTTTTTCTATTATGCTTTTCTCACTAATTTCATGCTGTTTTTATATCTTGTTTAAATTTGTTTACTAAAACTATATAATTTTTTCAACAAATTTCATCATTTTTATAAAATATATGATAAAATAATATCAAATAATAGAAAAAGGAGAAACAAAGATGGAACTACTTTCCCCAGTTGGAAACTTTGAATGTTTAAAAGCTGCTGTCCAAAACGGAGCAGACAGTGTATATCTTGGAAGTGACTTATTTAGTGCAAGAGCATTTGCCAACAATTTTTCTGGTAAAAATTTAGAAAAAGCAATTGAATATGCAAAAATCAGAGGTGTAAAAACCTATCTTACATTAAATACATTAATAAAAGATAACGAAATCGAAAATGCTTTTAACTTAGCTAAACAAGCATATGAATATGGAATTGATGGAATCATAGTACAGGACTTAGGATTAGCAATGAAATTAATTAAAGAATTTCCAAACTTACCTATTCATGGAAGTACTCAAATGACAGTACATAATTTGAATGGCGCTTTAGAACTTCAAGACTTAGGCTTTAAACGTGTAGTATTAGCCAGAGAACTTTCTATTGATGAGATAGACTATATTTGTAAAAACACAAAAATTGAAATTGAATGTTTCGCACATGGTGCTTTATGTATTTCATATTCTGGTCAATGCCTATTTTCTAGCATGTTAGGTGGACGTTCTCGGAAATCGTGGAAAATGTGCCCAACCTTGTAGATTGCCTTATGACTTATATGAAGATAATCATAAAATTAACAGTGGATATTTATTAAGTACTCGTGATTTATGCGCTTTAGAGTATATTCCTGCATTTATACAATCTGGAGTCAAATGCTTAAAAATTGAAGGAAGAATGAAATCGCCTGAATATGTTGCAATAGTAACTAAAATTTATAAAAAATATATTGACCTTGCATTATCTAATAAAGAATATATAATTGAACCAATTGACCAAAAAGCTTTACTTCAAGCATTTAACAGAGGTATGTCATCTTCTGGGCACTTAGATACAGAACCTAATAAAAATTTAGTTTTCAAAGAAAAACCTAACAATATGGGATTGCCTTTGGGAAAAGTTCAAAATTATAACAAATCAAAAGGATTAATTACTGTTAAACTTAAAGAACCAATTGAGATTGGAGATACCATCTCTCTTGAAAATGAAAAGGGAACCTATACCATTTCTGAATTAATGGAAGATGGAAAAAATATAACTGAAACAAAAAAAGGTCAAACTGTTACAATTGGCAGAATGAAAGGGAATATAAACCTTAAAGATAATATCTATAAAATGTCATCAAAAAAACTTTCTAATCTTGCAAAAGAAAGTTACAAACATGAACTAAGAAAAATCTATCTAAACGGAAAAATCACAATTCAAAAAAATAAACCAATTTCTTTTGAAGTAACTAGCTTTAAACCAAATCAATTATATAAAGACTTACAAATCAAATATACAATTGACTCTACTCCGTTGGATGCTAAGAACAAGCCTCTTACAAAAGAAATTGTTGAACAACAATTAAGAAAAACTTCAAACACGCCTTATGAATTTAAAAAAATAGATATAGATTTAGGAGACAACTTATTTTTACCGAAATTAAGTACCTTAAACGAACTAAGAAGAAATGTCTTAGAACAAGTAGAAGCATATGCTATTGCAAAATGTCACAGAAATTTTGATACTTCAAAAAGTGAAAATAATTCTAAATCAAAAAAAGATTCTATATTAGAAGATATGAGAATAAATGTAAAAAACAATATAAAACTAACCAAATCACAAAATCCTAAAATATCTGTATTGCTAAATAAACTAAATACTGATTTCAATTACGAATCCTTAGCTTTAGCAGATAATGTGTACATTCCATTAAAATATTTTACAAGTAAAAAATATGATGCAACTTTGAAAAAAATTAGTAAATTATCTGACATATATATTTACATGCCTACTATTGTAAAAGGAAATTACAAAAACTTATTTTATGCAAATGCTAAATCAAGTGTTGAAAAATACGAAATAAAAGGTTTTGTAATTTCTAATATCTGCAATATTAAATTGTTACATGGATTATTTAAAGATTTAGATAAATATTTTAAATTAGTTACTAATTATACATTTAATGTTTTTAATTCTGAAACTGTATTAGAATTAAAAAAACTTGGAATTAGTACATTTACAATATCTCCTGAATTAGATAAAAAAACAATTCAAAGATTATGCGAGTATAGTTATCTAAATAAAGAATTAATTATATATGGAAGAACACCACTTGTAAATATGAATTACTGCTTACTTGGTGAAACAGATAAATGCTATCCTGAATGTAAAGCTAGATGTACTACTTCTCATAGATATTACTTGAAAGACCGCTTAAATATGGAATTTCCAATAATGCCAGATAATATTCAAACAGTTACTACCTTATTTAATAGCAAAATCACTTCAATTTCTCCAAATAGCTTTAATGTTGATTCAGTTCGTATTGATATTTTGGATGAATCTAATGAACAAATTGATAATATTTTGAAAACTGTGAAAGCTAAAAAACGTTTTGACGGTAAAGATTATACCAGCGGAAATCTAAATCGAGAAATTTAATTGTGTGGTCAGTTTGGGGACAGGTTCGGACTGACCACTTTTGGATAATTTGGGGACGCCACTTCTTGTGAGCGATATCTGAATTTATAACTTAGGAAAGGAAGATTAATAAAAATGAATTTAAGAAATTTTACGGAAATAGACGAAGAATTTATATGTGATAATTGTGGAAAAAAAGTGAATAAATTAGGCTATTCCTGTAGAAATCATTGTCCATATTGTTTGCACTCAAAACATGTGGATAAAAATCCAGGAGATAGACAAGAAGAATGTCATGGGGATTTAGAGCCAATTGGATTAGAAATAAATCCTAAGAAAGGTTATGTTATTATATTTAAATGTAAAAAATGTGGTGCAATTAGAAAAAATAAAGCTGCTAAAGATGATAATATGGATTTGATAATTGAATTAAGCAGTAGAAATAGGGATTAGGAAATATTTCTTAATCCCTGTTTAAATGTGTTTTACAAAAAGTAGCGTCCCTAAACTATCCAAAAGTGGTCAGTCCGAACCTGTCCCCAAACTGACCATTAATATTTGAAGTTTCCTCCTCCTATAAATTCTTTTAATAATGAATTTGTTGGCACATATTCTTCTGGTATTTCTTTAAAATATTTCAACATATCTATCATTCTTCTTGCTTCTGCATATTCTCTTTCCTCTTTTGTTATTTCTTCTAGCAATGGCATTGCTATTCCTTTTAACACATTTAGTTCATAAATTAATGATGTATTAAATATGCTATTTGCTTCTTCTTGGAATGGGAAAATATTTTTTTCTTCTCCATTATTTACCATATTCCAATTTGCTATTGTGTGTTTTGCACTATACCCTCTAAATTTATGGTCTCTAACTATTCTTCTAACTAATCTTGTGTCTGTTGTTGATATTCTATTATATCTATCCATATTTAACACTGTTAATGCACTTATATATATCTTATATTTTTGTTCTTTTGGAATTCTACTTGTTAATTTATCATTTAAGCAATGAATTCCTTCTATTACCAGTACATCTTCTTTTCCCAACTTTAATTTTTTACCTTTGTATCTTTTAGTTCCTTCATGGAAATCAAATTCAGGCATTTCTACTTCTTCTCCGTCAAGTAATTTTGCTAGATGATTATTGAATAATTCCATGTCAATTGCTTCTATACATTCAAAGTCATAATTTCCATTTTCATCTCTTGGCGTATCTTCTCTTTCCACAAAATAATTATCTACTGATATTGTTACAGGTCTTAATTTGTTAATTCTTAATTGTAGTCCTAATCTTTGTGCAAAAGTTGTTTTTCCTGATGATGATGGTCCTGCAATTAATATCATTTTTACTTCTCTATTTTTTGCTATTTCATCTGCTATATTTGCTATTTTCTTTTCATGTAATGCTTCATCTAACATTATTAAGTCTTTTATTCTATCTTCTTCTATTGCTTTATTTATTTTATATACTCTATCCATATCTAAGATTCTGTGTATATCTTCATACTCATTTAATGCCCATGCTAATTTCTTTGTTTGAATTAATTTTGGTAGTTGCAATGGTTTGTCTGAGTTTGGATATCTCATTAATAATCCATTTTCGTATTTTACAATTTCAAATATTTTTGCAATTCCAGTTCTATTTGCTATTGTTCCATAGCAATAGTTATAATATCCATCACATTCATACATATATATTTTTTCATTGCCTTCTAGGTCTAATTGTAATCTTCCTTTTGATGTGTCATATTCTTTATAAAATTCTGTTGCTTCTTCACGGTCCATTACTATTTGTCTGATTGGTAAATCTTCTCTTACAATTCTTCTCATCTCTTCTGTCAAATTATGAGCCATTTCTTCTGTTACTTCTAATTTCTCCACATCACAAAACATTGAATTTGTTAATTGATAATCTACATTCATCTTATTATTTGGATATAGTTTTTCAAATGCTTTCGCTAATATATACACCATTGTCCTTCTATATATCTTGCTTCCTTCTTTTGATGAAATATCTATTAATTCTACTTTTCCATCTTCGTGAATTTCATAGTTTAAATTTTCATATTCATTGTTAAATATTGCTCCAACAACTGCATATTCACTTGCCTTTATTTCTTCTGACAATACCTCTTGTATTTTTTTTCCTTCTTGTACTTCGATTTCTTTATCTTTATATTGTATCTTCATAATTATTCATCCTTTCCATTTTGATATTTCTTTATTTGTAAATCAATACCCTTTTAAGTTTTACTTTAATATTTTATATTAAAACTATTTATAAGTCAAATTAATTTCCAGAGAATTACATTTTTTTGAATAGGGATTACAAAAAATAATTAAACTGTAGTTATATTTTCAAATTTTATGGATATACTTTAAATAAATCATTTATTCAAAGGAGGACAAATTATGAATTATGAAAGAATAAATTATATCTTAAATAATGATGACAAATTTGATATTTTTTATGATGATAGGCCTGTATGGATTCAAGAATTGGATGCCAATAATCAAAGAGCCAAAATTGGATTTGTTGATAATTTCGAAGAAAAAGATGTCTTTATTAAAGATTTATATGAAAATGACTAATTTTATTATTTTTTCTGGTTCTTTGGGGATGACTCAAGAAACTGTTTCTGAAGCTGTTGAGCTTGCTCCTAGATATATTTCTGATATTGAAAGAGATAAATCTAAAGGTAGTATAGATACATTAGTTAAATTGTGCAATTTATATCAAGTTACTCCTACTTTTATATTGCAAAATTATTTAACTGCTCCTGAAAGCAGGGCTGATAATCTAATACAAGGTTTTTCTACTCTATCGCCAGAAGAAAAGGATTTCATCATTAATTTAATTGATTTCATCAATCAAGAAAAGAAAAAAGAGTTGAAAAAGAAAAAGCAGGAACAAAGGAAAAAACAACAACAAAATAAAAAAAGTAATTCTAAAAAATAATGTTAAAGTTACAAGTTTATTATTCATTTATTTTTAATTTAATAATAACTTGTAGCTTTTTTGATTCATAATAAAATCCCCTTACTATTTATTCGTGTTTTGTGGTTTATTTCCACTTTTTCTTGATTATTGCTTTTTTATAGTCTCATAAATTACTTCTTTTATAAATTTTGCTGAACTATTTGGTGCAACTTTTCCTGGTAAACCTAAAGCATGTATTAATTTCAAGTTGTGATTTTTAGCAAACGATTTATCTATACCACCAGGATTTGAAGCTAAGTCAATTAGTAACGTATCCTTTCTTATATATTGCAATTTTTCTGCATCCAATATCATAAAAGGTATTGTATTTATAATCACATTATAATTAGCTAAACTTTTCAATAAATCTTGTGATTTGCTCAAATCGTCTAAATCAATTTTTTCATACCCTAAGGCATCTATCCAAGCTAATTCTTCACTTTTTATTGAAGCACAAGTAATATACTTTGACATTCCTTTCAATCTTTGTGCTAGAGTTTTAGCCACTCTTCCAAAACCTAATATTAATATATTGCTATCAAAGATAATTTCATCTGTATTTGCAATCATCAATTCTATAGTTCCTTCTGCCGTTGCAATTGTATTTAATACTGCTAATTTTTCACTTTTCATTATATCTATAACTTTAATATTATATTTTTCAACCTTTTTTATAACATCTGATGATATATTTCCTGCAATTAAAATTTTTTCTTTTATTTTTTCTAAAAAATCTTCTATTAATATTTTATTTTCACTAAATGTACTATTAATAGTTTTTCCATCTCTTGAAAATGGTATCGGTCCAACTACTATATCTATATTCCTTGGAATCTTTTCAAAACTTTCTTTTTCATTCATACCATAAGAAAAAACTTCTTTTCCATCTTCTTTTAATAATTTTACAAGTTCTACATTTCTCAAATCCCCACCAACAACTAAAAAACTATTTATTTTAATCACTCCTTTCTCATTTTCTTTCTTTTTTGCATAGAAATTCTATTTTCCACCTTAATAAAAATTTTTTTCTATATAAAAAACTACCTATATTAATATATAAGTAGTTTTATCTATTTATTACATCTATTTATAAAATATTATTTAATTATTAGACTAAAGCAAAATATGCTAAAACTAAAATTCCAAGGATAATTCTGTAATATCCAAAGACTTTAAAATCATGTTTTTTAATGTAACTCATTAAGAATTTTATTACAAACATTGATACTACAAAAGATATGATCATACCAACTAATAATATTATAATTTCAGCTCCAGTAAATGCCAATCCAAATTTAACTAATTTTAATAAACTTGCTCCTAACATTGTTGGTATTGCTAAATAGAATGTAAATTCAGCAGCATTTGGTCTTGATAATCCTATTAATAGTCCACCTATAATTGTTGCTCCTGAACGTGATGTCCCTGGAAATATTGCAGCTAATAATTGAAATATTCCAATTATTATTGCATCTTTATATGTAATTTCCGAGTTTTTATCTCTTGCTCCTTTTCTATGTTTATTCCAATTTTCTATTACTATAAATGCTATACCAAAAACAATTAATGCAATTGCTATACAAACTGGATTATAAAATAATGCTTCAAACACATCATCAAATAGCAATCCAATTATTGCGGCAGGTATACATCCAACTAAGATTTTCCCCCACAAATTCATAATATTTTTATCAAAAAATGATAATATTCCTGTTTTCTTTATTGCTTTATCTTTGTTTTTAGTAAATGGCCATATTTTTTTTAAATACAACACAACAACTGCTAAAATTGCTCCAAATTGAATTACTACTTGAAACATTGACCAAAATTCTGGTGATACTTGTTCAAATTTTAGAAATTGTTCTACTAATATTAAGTGTCCTGTACTACTAATTGGTAGCCATTCTGTTATTCCTTCTACTATTCCAAATATAATTGATTTTATAATGTCAAAAAACATACTATTCTTCCTTCCTTTACTCTTGTCTTTCTCTTTGCTCTTTATCTTTTTCGTTTTCAATATCTAAATAACTATTTTCTTTATTTTTTCCGTTTTTCTTCAATAAGTTTATATCATTATAGCTCAAATTTCTAGTTAATTCACTCATTTCCTCTAAATGCTCTTTTGCTTTTATCTCTTTTTCATTAAGTCTATTTGCATCTCCTTCTTTTTCTGGTTCTTCTAAATTAAATGGTATAGATATTTTTGCCATAATTGGTATAAATATTGGATCTTTTTTTACCTTTTCTACTATTTTTTTAGAATTTGTATCTATTGCTGTATTAATATATTTTATTGCCGTTTCCTTATCCCCTTTAATTAAATATATTTTTGCTAATTCATAATATGCATCTGCAGATAATTCTTCATCTTCTATTGTTTCTAAAAATCTTCTTTCTGCCTCTTCTAAGTCTTTATAGATTAATGCTATTTCTGCAAGAGAATATTTTGCATTATGCAAAAGTGAATTTATTTCTGCCGCCTTTTCATAACAAGTTTTTGCATTTTGAAAGTCATTTAACATTGTATATGCAATTCCTAGGTTATAATATAAATCATAATTTACTTGGTCAAATCTTAGTGCATCTTGATATACATTTACTGCTTCTTTATACATTTCGTTTTCTATCAATATTTCACCAAGTAATATACTTGCATCTGTCATTTCTGGTTTTTTATTTAGTAAGCTATATAACATCTGTGATGCTTCTTCTTTTTTGTCTAGTCCATCTAATAGTTTTGCAACTTTATAGTATGAATCATAATCCTTTTTATTTAAGTCTATTGCTTGCACATATTCATCTATTGCTTTTCTCATTCCACCTTCATTTTCATACACTTGCGCTAACATTAAATGTGCTTTATAGCTATTTGAATTTTTGTCTAATATTTTTAATAATGCTTGTTTTGCTTTTTTATTGTCTCCTAAATTCATTGCTATTTTAGCTTTTTGAATATTTACCATTTCTAATAGAGATATTCCTTTTTTTTCTAATATTATAATTAATATTGGTAATAAAATTGCTAATATGTATTTTATTATTACAAATATCATATTTAGTTTTATATCAAATAATACTTCTATAAAGTTTAAAGCTATTCCCATTGCTTCTAAAACTAGAATAACAACATATGTAGTATCATTATTTTTTATCATTCTGAAAAACATGAGCACAAATATTGCAAATGAAATGAATGTAAATATTATTTGTTCTACTAGCATTTTACGTTCTCCTTTTACTTAATTAAAAATGTTGCGTATAAAGGTACTGTCTTTAATCCATTTACATAGCCAAAATTTTTAGTACATAATTTTATTCCGTATTTAGGTTTAAATTGCTTCATATACAAATTCAAACTCTTAGATTTTACTGAATCACCTGCTTTTACTTCAATTGGTATAAGTCCATCTTCATTTTGTATAATAAAATCAACCTCAGCAGTATTATCATTTTTCCAATAGTAAATATGTTCGAAATTAACATTTAACTGTTGTTGTACGTAATTTTCAACTATATCACCTTTATATATAAATTCTTTATCAAGTATAATATCCTCAAATTTAATATCTAAAACTGAATTCAAAATTCCTACGTCACTAAGATATAATTTGAAAATCTCTTCATCTTTAAATGCTTCTGGTGGATTTTGTGGTGTTCTCAATAAACATGTTCTATTTACCAATTTACTAGCCAATAACCATTGTAATGCCGTTTCGTAATTTTTACTTCTTGCTCCACTTCTTACTTTGCTATATTGGAATTTATTACTTTTATTTCCTATTTGTGTTGGAATTGAATTATATATGTTTTCTATTCTAACAGTTTCAGTTGCATCTTTTACATATTTCTTCATATCACTTAAATATCCACTGATAATATTTTTTATTATTTTCTTGTTGTAATTCATAATGTCTTTATCAACACTTAAAATATTATTTATTGAAGCTGGCATCCCACCAACACAAAGATATAATCTATATAATGAAAGTAATTCATTATGCATTACATCAATCATAGGAATATTTTTATCATAATGCTCTTTTAAAATGTCAATAACATCATTTCCGACTAGCTGCCATTAAAAATTCTTCAAAATCCATTGGTCCGCATGTTTATTATATCTACTTTTCCAACAGGAAATGCTTTAGTCATTCTTTTTAATTTTACTCCTAATAAACTTCCTGCACAAATTATTTTATATGGTACTTCTGATTCATTAAAATATTTTAAACTGCTTATGATTTCTTCACTTTCCTGTACTTCATCAAAGAAAATAACTGTATTTTCAAAGTCTATATCTATATTTCTTTCACTTTTTAAAATAACTTTTAATAATTTTATTTTTTCTATAATAGAAATTTTTCTCTCAAACAATTCAACTATATTTTCACTTTCAAACAAATTTATATAAACATATTTTTCAAATTCATTTTCACAGAATTGTTTTATTATATATGTTTTACCTACCTGTCTTGCTCCGAATCACCATTAATGGCATTTCGATATTATTATTTTTCCAGTTTAATAACTCTTTATATATCTTTCTTTCCATAGCAGTTCTCCTTTTACTATATTTTAAAAGATATAACACTATTTGTCAATAATATTTTTGCATTTTTTCCAGATATATTTCAAAAAATTTTTGCATTTTTCGCAGATAACTTTTAAAGTTTTTTTGCATTTTTCATAGATATCTAGTACAAATTATTATAAATTTCATAATCCCTTAAAATTTTTCTAACATAATAATTCGTCTCTTTATATGGAATATTTTCAATATCTGAACCATCAGATTTAATAATACCTTTATCTATCCAATTATCAACAGTACCAATACCAGCATTATATGCAGCTAACGCAATTTCTTTGTTTTCATATCTTTTTAATAGACTTGCTAAATAGCAAGTTCCAATTTGCACATTTTTATAAACATCACAAAGATCTTGCTTAATATTTTCGTCATCTAATTCAATCCCATTTTGATTTGCAACATCTTTAGCAGTCTCTTCCATTAACTGCATTAGACCAATTGCACTTCTATTTGAAATTGCATTTGCATCAAAATTACTTTCAGCTTTAATAAGTGCTAAAATTAAATTATCATCTACTCCATATTCTTCACTATATATCAAAACCGCTTCTTCATATGTACGTGGATATATTATCTTTAGAATAGGATTTCTTGCAAAAATTAGAAAAACAACTATAACTACAACTATTGCTAAAAAAATAAGTAATTTTTTGTTCTTCAAATTTTCTCCTCCTTTTTTTGTTCTATCTCCTCTATTCAAAACCAAATATTGGTTGAAAAAAATTAAATTTGTTTTTTTATTATTAACATTTTAAATATCTGTATAGCTAGAATATTATATTAAATAATTTTTCTTTTGAAAATATATGGTTGCGACAACAAGGTACAAAAAAATATTTAATATAATTATTCTAGCAAATAGTACATGTAATAATTATAAATTATAATTATTTTTCAACATCACTATTTGCAATCGTACCAGTTATTAGCCTCCGAAATCTCAGCAATCAAAGGAACATCAAGTTTAGCTGCAGACTCCATAGCCTCTTTCATCATAACCTTAATCTCTTCCTTCTCCTCTGGTAAAACCTCTAACATCATTTCATCATGAACCTGTAAAACAATCTTAGACTTAAGATTTCTCTTTTTAAGTTCTCTATAAACCTTAATCATTGCAATCTTCATAATATCTGCAGCAGTACCCTGAATAGGCGTATTCATAGCTGCTCTTGAGCCAAACTGTCTAACCATATAATTATTAGACTTTAGTTCCGGAATATATCTTCTTCTATGAAATAAAGTTTCAACATATCCCTTTTCTTTTGCCTCTTCTGTTATATTCTCCATAAAAGCCTTTATTCCTGCATATTGTTCAAGGTATTCTGTTATATATTGTTTAGCCAATTTTCTTGATATTCCAAGCTGTTCACCTAATCCAAAGTCACTAATTCCATAAACTATACCAAAATTAACAGCTTTTGCATTACTTCTTTGCTCTTTTGTAACTTCATCAATTGGTGTTTTAAACACCTTTGATGCAGCTTGTTTATGAATATCTTGCCCTTCTTTAAATGCTTGTATCATATGTTCATCACCAGAAATATGTGCTAAAACTCTTAACTCAATTTGTGAATAATCTGCATCTAAATATATTTTTCCATTTTCAGGTTTAAATACCTTTCTTACTCTTTTTCCTAATTCAAATCTTGTTGGAATGTTTTGCAAATTTGGCTCTGTTGAACTTATCCTTCCAGTGGCTGTTATTGTTTGATGGAAAAATGAGTGTATCCTTTTTGTTTTTGGATTTATATATGGTTTTAATCCTTCTATATATGTTGAATTTAATTTCATTAATTGCCTATAATCTAATATTTTTTCAATAATTGGATCTTGTTTTTTCAATTTCTCTAAAACATCAACATCTGTTGAATAACCACTCTTTGTCTTTTTTATAACAGGTAATTTCATTTTTTCAAAAAGGATTTCTCCTAATTGTTTTGTTGAATTTATATTAAATTCTTCCCCTGCCATTTCATATATTTCTTTTGTCAATATCTCTAATTTATCTTTTAACTCTTGACCAAATTCTTCTAATTCTTTTTCATCAACATACATACCATTCCATTGCATATCTGATAATACTTCAACTGTTGGCATATCTATTTCATTAAATAATTTTAAAGCATTTATTTCTTCTAACTTTTTCTCAGTTATATCCTTTATTTTTGAAATAGCATAACTATATTTACTACACTTTTCTTTATCTTGTTCTACTGATGGTATTTCATCAAATAGATTAATTTGTGTTGTTTCTTCTCTTGACGCTAACTTGCTAGTATCTATTTCTAAAAATCTATCTATTAAGTTTTCTATTTCTAATTTATTATTACTTGGATTTAAGATATATGCTGCAATTGATATGTCATAATATATTCCATCTAATGTGATATCTACTTGTTTTAATAGTATATATGTTTTTGTTAAATTAATACTTATCTTCTTAATTTCTTTATCTTCCAAAATTTCTTTAAGTGTCTGTATTTCGTTTTCTTCTAAAAAATTGTAAAATATAGCTTCCTTATTTACATTATCATAAATCGCAATGCTAGATATTTTTTCTTTTATTATTTTTTCAGGATTTTCATCTGTTTTAGTATCTAAATAGAATATCATCTGTTTTTGGTTCTTTACTAATTCTATGATTTCATCTAAACTTTTATCTATAATTTTCAAATTTTCTATTTCGTCTTTTTCTTGTTCTGAATTATCACTTTCTCCTGGTTGTAAAGAAAATCTTTCAATATATCTTTTAAAATTTAGCTTTTTAAATAAATCATATACTTTTTCTTTATCCCACTCTTCTACCTTAAAATCTTCCAAAGTATCTGTAATTGGTACCTCTAAATTGATTGTTCCTAAGGTTTTTGATAAAAATGCTAAGTCTTTATTTTGCTCAATTTTTTCTTTTTGCTTTCCTTTTAAGTCATCTTCACCTTTTTCTAACTTATCATATAAATTTTCAATTGAGCCATATTTTTGAATTAATGATAATGCTGTTTTTTCTCCAACACCTGGAACACCAGGAATATTATCTGATGAATCTCCTTGTAATCCTTTTACATCAATTAATTGTTTTGGCTCTAAGCCATATTTTTCTATGATTTTTTCACGGTTATATTCGTCTGTTTCAGTTTTTCCACCTTTTGTGTGTGGAATTCTAATTGTTATATTATCTGTTGCAAGTTGAAAGGTATCTCTATCTCCTGAAAGTATAGTTACTTCTAATCCTTGCTTTTCTCCATATCTTGATAATGTTCCTAAAACATCATCTGCTTCATAGCCTTCCATTTCTACTATATCTATATTCATTGCTCTTAATACTTCTTTTATTATAGGCATTTGCTCTGCTAGTTCATCTGGCATTCCTTTTCTATTTGCTTTATACCCCTCATATAGTTTATGTCTTGCTGTAGGTGCTTTTAAGTCAAATGCTACAACTAGATATTGTGGCTTCACATCTTCTAACAATTTAAATAAAATTGCTAAAAATCCATATACTGCATTTGTATATGTTCCATCTTTAGTTGTAAGCATTCTGCTTCCCATTATTCCATAAAAAGCTCTATTCATTATACTGTTTCCATCTACTAATACTAACTTGTCCAATTTTTGACCTCCTATTTTTTATTTTAAATGGATTCCGCTAACATAAATTTTTGCTCTATTTTATAAATTGCATATTCTTCTTTTTCTGCTATATTGCTTTCATACATTTTAGTAATATATCCCTGTTCCTCCAGAGAACTCATCGTTTCTTCATTGAAATCATATGTATATATCAAATATAGATTTTGGTCTATTTCGAAATTGTCTTTTACTCTTTTTTGCAAATCTCTTAAACTATATCCTGTTCTATAATCTTCATCCCATGTCGTAAATGAAAAATAGTCTAATGTTTGCGGACTCCAAAATACATCTTTACCAATATAAGGAATTATTGCTGATGAAAGTGGCATACTTGTACATATGAATATACTGTCATCTTCCAAATTATCTTTTATCCATTTTGATGTTTCATATGCTGATGAATAATTTGTCTTGATTTCTTTATTTACTGCATCAATTCCATTTACTATATTTATGATTAGCACAAATACAAGTATGTATTCAGCAACATTTGTTAACTGTTCTTTTCTTTTTTGTCTTTTTAGATATTTTTGATTATTTACTAATTCTTTCTCATTTTTATTTATATTAACTGTTTTTTCTTTTTTATCATTTTGTATCCAAAAAATAAACATCATCAATAAAATTAATGTTGATACTCTTTGTTCTGAACCCATATAAACATATGTATAAATTAGAAATTGCAATCCTTCTGTACATATTATAACTAAAGCATTTTTAAAATGATACCTTATTTCATAACATAATAATATTATTAATGCTATTGCCACTATTTTTAGTATTAATTCATTTTCTCCAAAACATCCTGTCATGATTTTTCCATAAGCATTTTCCATTTTTGATTTTGTATTTTCAAATATACTTGTATTAGATGTTAAACTAACATCTGTATTTGTTGTCATACTTATTAGAATTGGTATCAAAGTCAAAATTAAACCTACTATTATAACTATTAAACTAATGTATACCTTTTTCTTTTGCTCTTTTGAATTTGTTTTTCTATTTTGTATTAGTTCTTCAATATAGAATAATAAAAGTAAAATTCCAACCATTCCATACATTATTACATGCGTATTAGCCAAGAACAATATACTCAAAATGTATTGTATTGGTTTTTCATGTCTTTGACCAAAATATATTGCAACTAAAGTAATTGCTAATGGTATTAAACAATAACTTCTTGAGATTGATGGATATAAGTATATCATTGGCATACTAAATATGAACAGAATTTTTAAAATCAAGTTAAATGGTGCTTTTTTTAGTATTAACCATACCGCTATATTACATATTAGCCAACTTACTATTTTTACAAAGATATATGGTAGTCCTAATTTTGCAAATGGTACTAATATTAAATACCATATCACTGGATGTCCTTCATATTTCATTTGTACAAATATATCTATTATATTTAAATCTCTTGCTATTAGCCAGGCTTGTGCTTCATCTCTCCATGATTCATGGAATAATAATATTATGAATGTTATTATACTATAACATAACATTACTATTAAATTTATTTTGTTCTTTTTTATAAATTCTTTCATTTACCACCTCTTATTGCAATCCATTCTCTTTTTATAACTTTACTCTAAAACTAATGCATTTTTAGGGCAAAAATTTGAACATTTTCCACATCTAATACATTTATCTAAATCTACATTTGGTGCTTTAAAATGTTCTTGTGTTAATGCACCTACTGGGCATACCTTTACAGCAGGGCATTTATGATTTTGTGGACATTTTTCAATTATTACCTTTAAAGTTTTTTCCATATTAATTCCTCCTCTAAAATCTAATAATATATTTTTATGCATTTTTATTTTTTATATTATATTTTCTCATAATACTATATCATAAAAAGAAAAATTACTCTATACTTTTGTATAAAGTAATTTAAATTTAAGTTTATTTATATAGCAAATCCAATCTTCGATTTTTTTATTTCTATTGGCTCCATTTTCTTTATTGCATTTTCTATATCACACTTTTTTATTAATCTGTCATTTTCACCATTTTTTATAACTCTGTCAGCTTGTTGAAATTTTACTTTTTCAAATAAATTTCTTACTTCTCTTGCATTTGCAAAGTTTTCTTTTCTCTTATCATATTCAAAATATTGGATTAGAATATTTTTTATTTTTCCAGATAATTTATAATTATCTTCTTTTGCCATTAATTTAAAAATTTCATATAATTCTTCTTCAGTGTAATCTGGGAATTGTACTTTAAATTGTATTCTACTCTCAAATCCTGGATTTGATTTAAGTAATTCATACATTTCTTCTGTATAACCTGCTAAAATAACACATAAATTATCCCTTTTATCTTCCATTTCTTTTATTAAAGTTGCAATTGCTTCTTTTTCAAAGCCATTTTTATAGGTTGGTGTCAAACTATATGCTTCATCTATAAATAAAACTCCACCTTCTGCTTCGTTTATTTTTTGTTTTGTTAGCGCTGCTGTCCATCCAACATATTTTGCAATTAAGTCTCTTCCATGTACTTCAACAAACTTATTTTGATCAGACAAAATATTTTGTTCAGCAAACATCTTACCAAATATTCTTGCAACTGTTGTTTTACCTGTTCCAGGATTTCCTAAAAAGCACATATGTAACATAGGCATTTTTCCTCTATCTTTATTTACTTTAATATAATTTATAATTTGTTCAACTTGCCTTTTAACCGCTTGTATTCCTATTAATGAATCTAGTTCTTGAATTGCAGTTTTATTTGATTCTTTTTTTAAGTTAAGTTTACCGCAATATATTTCTTTTATATTTTCATTGTTAATCTTATCTATTTCATGTGCTTTACTTCTTATAACTATATTTAAAATTTCTTCTTTTACTTTATTATATTCTTTATTTGATAAAGTATTTAGTAACATACATTTGTTATCGATTTTTATACTATTTTTTTCCAAAAAATTTTTTATATATTTTTCCTTGTCTTTTTTTGAAAATTCATGTATATTTAATTTCCATACTATAAAATTATCAAAATCTTCTATATTCCATCCGCCAAATCTTTCTGCATCAACTAATATAAATACTTTATCTTTATATTTTCTCATCATATCAACTATCTTTGTTTCTGTACCATATAATCTTCCACCTAATTTTTTACTATCTATTATTAACATATCTTCTTCTATTTTTTTATTTTTTTGTTTTTGACTTTTATCTTTATTGTTTGATTTGTCATCTTCCTTTTTTTGTTCATTTCTTACTTCTTCCTCACTTAAATATCTATATTTAGTAGACACAATATTATTTATTTTTAGTAACTTCCATATTACATCTATAATCTGTTGTGATGTTTCGCTTTCTATTGGATTTTTTATTATAACATTATATGTGCCAATATCTATTTTTCTATTTTTCTTTAATGTTAAATACATTGCATATGATTCTATCACTTCTTTACATTCTTTTGCTCCACATATATTATCTATTTCTGATAATATTTCTTCATAATTATTTTCAACATTTAATTTTTGCATTTTTTTCTTCCTTTCTTTTTTTATTTTTAAAATATTAAAACACTTAAAATCTCTATAATTATATTATATTGATTTTTAAGTGTTTTTCAATATTACTGGTCATATAATGTTTGTTGTTTACATACTATATTTTTCATAACAATCAGTTAATTTTTTAATCATTTCTTGCATTACTTCTTTTGGCTTGGCTATAAAGTTTCTTGTATCTACATAAACAACATATATTTTTTCATAACTATTTAATTCGCTTTCTGTAACAGAATCTAATAATTTTCCGAAAATACTAATTTCGATATTTTTATTATTTAATTTTTTAGGTAATATAAATGCATTTATAACTTTCTTTTGTTTTATTTTGCTTACATGTTGTCCATATCTTACTTGCTTAAAGATACTATATTCTTCTGGCAAACTATCTTCTGGGTAATATTTTGCATCTAATACATAAATATATTTTAAATCTTCTCTATTTACTATTGTATCTGGAAATTGTAATCTTATATTTGATTTATATGCTTTTCCTTCTAAATAATAATATCTTGCTTTGGGATAGTATTTCTTTTTTTCTTCTCCTTTTATTCCTATACTATCAACTAATTCTTCCCAAATATATTGAAATTCTTTATATTTAATAAAGATATTTCCTTTATTTAATTTTTCAAAATTTGTATTTGCTATAAAATCAATTAAATTATTTAGAATTTCTATCTTAATATCTTGGTTAGTTTCTTTTAATTCTTTTTTTAATAATTTAAGCATTTCAGTATTACTATAATTAATATTAAAATAACTAAAAGAAAAATTCCAGATAAATCCTATCACCTTTGAAATATTACTAAGACAATACTTTTGTATTTCTTGAATTTCTTTTTCAGCAAAATAATTTGTTTTATTCACATATACATCTCTATATATTATTTTATTATTATATAATAATTTTTGAGAATTAAGTGTTTTTCTCCAATTTACTTTTCCTTTTTCATTTTTCTTTATCTCTTTTTGTGTTTGCCTATATAATCCATATTGTAAGTAATTTTCTAATACTTTTATTGCTGATATAAAACAAAAATCACTTGATAAATTTTCTTCATTACTTCCTATTTTTGTCTTGTTTGCTATTAGTTTCATTAACTTTTTTATATCTTGTTTAAATTCTTTTTTCTCTTTTTCTCCTTTTTCTTCTTCATTATATCTATATCCTATTGGTAATCGAATTTGTAACTCGTTATTATCTTTCAAATAAATTCCTACATATTCCTTACCATTTTCATTTATCTTGTAATCAATTTTCATTAGCATTTTCCTCTTCTTCTAAATCTACATCTAAAATATTTTCAATTTTTCCGTACTTTTTAAAGTCGATTATCAAATCTTCTAAACATTTATTATCTTTTTTAAAAATATCATCTCTATTATTTTTAAATACATCTAACCACAAATATCTAAATATTTTATTTGCAAATTTTTCTCTATATTTTTCGCTATCTTGTATCTCTTCATTTTCTTCGGATAAACAATCTCTATCTATATAATACAATCCTAATCTTTTATCTTCTGCATTATATATTTCATTTTCTTTATCTAAAATTTTTCTATTTATTTTTTCTCTTAAATCATTCCATTTAACATTTGTACCTTTAATTACTGAAGTAATATATTTAGGGTCTTGAGCATCATCATTAGGATTACAGTATTTTACTTCATATTCCCATCTTCTACCAAAAGCTGTATCTAAATTAAATACATTTTGATCTGAATTGTTAATTGTTGCATAAATTACTAGATTTGCTGGTATGTATATAGTGTCCTGTTTCAAATAGTTTTCCAATGTTGGATTACTAATTTCATATCTGCTTCTTCCATTTTCATCTCTATCTAATAACTGTAAAATGTCGCCAAATATAGCCTCTGCATTTCCTCTATTCATCTCTTCTATTATTAAATAATAATTTTCATTTGGATCCTCTAATGCTTTTTTTAGTATTCTTGTAAATGGTCCTTCTTGGAATCTTACCCCTAACTGTACATCAGGAATATCTTGTCCTACAAATTCATAATATGTATATTCTGGATGGAATATAACTCTTTCTTTTTGTTCTCGCTTTACCTTTTCTAATTTTTTATCCACATAAAAACTTTTTCCAGAACCTGGTACACCATATACTATAACATTCTTACCTTTTTCTATTTCTGTTTCCTTTTTTGATGTATTATTTTTATCACTTAAATTCTCAATATTATTTTTACCTTCTAAAATAATTTCATTTATCACTTTCTTATCTTTAGGTCTTATTTTCATTATTGCACCTTGTAATGATAAATTATCAATATCTATTCCACCACCATATTCGTTTATCCATTCAACTGGTATTGTGTGACCTATTCCTTTAATTATTTTATATCCTTCATCAAAATCTTCTAATACTTTTCCTATAGCAAAAATTCTAGTAAATGAAATACTTCTATTTTGACCTTTAGTCGATGCACTTTTTAAAACAATTATATCATTTTCCTTTAATTGCTTAAAATAATTAAGTTCCTTAACTATAGTAGTAATATTTATATTTCGTTGTTCATTATGCAATTCTTCTACTTTTTTTCTTAAGTCATCTATATTAGTATAATTTTTTAAATTTCCTAAATCCTCCCAACCTATTGCAAATATACTTTTTTCATAAAAAATTTCTTTCATATTAACATTATTTTGAGTACACCCACATGCATACCAATCATTATTCATAATATTATTATTTAATTTAGATATAAAAGCAAAAGCAGACATTTCAGGAATATTCTTATATTCTAAATTCTTATTTTCTTTAATGTATTTTGCTACTTTTTTTATCATTTCTATATATGATTTTCCATCATTTATTTCTTTATCATATATTTTATCTACTAATTTCGTAGTATTTTCATCTAATGGTACATAAGTATTTGGTCTTGTAATATATAAAGCTGCTGCTAGTCCCTTTTTAAATGGTATATCAACTTTATAATCACATTTTTCTTTTGCCAAATACACATTATCAAATTTTTCTATAAACTCTTTTTCATTTTCTTTTGTATTATTATCCGCATATTTTATTGCTATTTCAAAAAGTTCCCATAGAGATTTTCGTAATTCATTTTCTTTTTCTTTTCCATTAGTTAATCTAAGTCTATCTTTAATTAAATATGGTATTCCCTCTGCTTTTCCATTAAAAACATCTTTTTCCATTCCTGTCTTTTCTTCAAATTTTTCAATAAACTTAGATTCCTTTTCTGGTTTTTTAGCTCTCATAAAAATAATATTCATAGCTGTAAAACCATCTATTTTTTCTATTTTATCAAATTTATCTCCATTTTTTATCTGTTCAAATTGTAAATTTATTAAATCATCTGTTTTAATATTTTGTATTATCTCCATCAGTTCATTATCTTTTTCTTTATACTCTAAAATTTTATTTGCAATTTTTTCAGATATTTTAACCCAACCAAAATTCCCATTCATAATATCAACTCCTATTCATATTTTTCTTTAACTTCTTCAATTATTTTTTTTATTTCATTTCTTAATTTAAGTGGTCTAATTACTTCAACTGCATCTATATTTCTTAAAACCCAAAATCTAAAGCCCATTAAATTAGTATCTAAAATTAATGTAAATTCATCTTCATTCTTTCTCTTAATAGTTATGTTTTTACCAAATTGATCGAATATTGTATCTAATAAAAACATTCTACAATCCGCTTCTACTTCTTCTTTATCACCTCCAAACATTTCTACTGTTGATTCAGCAAATTCTTGTATTTCACTTGATGTCTTCCTTACTGTTCTTTTTTCTTCTAGTTGTTCTATATTTTTCATTCTGTCTAATCTATAATAATAAAATTTTTCTTGTCCTTCTTTTATGCCTATTAAATAAAATTCTTGTTTATCATATACAAGTGCATATGGAGCAACTTTTGGTTTACTTACAATTACTTTTTCTATTTTATCTGTTATTCCATATTTCCAATACTCGAATTTTATTTTATTTAAATTTTGTATTGCTTCCGAAATATCTTCTATATTTTTTATAACTTCCATGTTATCTGTTTTTGTATCATTTGCATAAATTTTATAATTTCTTAATTTTTGATTTTCATATATATTCTGCATATTTTTACATTTTTTTATAATATTTTTTGATATAGTTGGAACTATATAATTTGCATAACTAAAATTATCTATAATTGCTCTTAATTCTCCTGGTTCAAAGTCTGTATCTGGATTTCTATTTATATAGTATCCTTTTCCATTTTCTTGTCTTGTACTTATATCATAATTTAATTTTTCTTTTAACAAATTAATATTTCTTCTTATAGTTCTTCCGTCTATATCTACATTGTATATCTCTTTTACTTTTCTTTGTATTTCAGCAATACTTATTAAATGTTCCTCATCAGTATATTTTTTCAATACATTTAATATATATAATATGTTCCCATTTTTTTCGTATAATTCCATTTTATCTCTCCTATTTCACTAAATTTTTTCTATTTTACTTAATATATTTTTAACATCTTCTACAGCTTTTACATTTAATAATGGAATTACATTGTATATATATTCCACATCTTTATACTTAAAATATCTATTATTATTATTTACTACTTCTTTTAGATTATTTTTCTTTAAATTATAGTAAACTGATACTGTTTGACTTTTCCCACTACTTATTAAAGTGTCATTCTTAAATTTTATCTTACCATAATAAATCATTGGAATTTCATCATTTAATACTATTTCTATTATATTAACTTCTTTTGATATAAAACTCTTTATTTTTTCATCTTTACTATTCTGAATATTTTTCACTTTTTTCTTTTCTTCATATACATAGGATATCCTTGTTTTTATTAGATGTTCCATTTGCAAACTGTTTGGTTTATATATTTTATCCTTCCAATCTGTGCTATTATCAATTATATTTATTCCCTTATACTCTTTTTCTAAACAATATTCTTCTATAACATTAAACATTTTATAAATATTGTTATATGTATTAGCCAATACTTCAATAGCATTTTTTATATTTTGATTTACATTTTCTTCATCCACTTAATTTTCATCCTTTCTTTAAAACTTAAACCTAGTTATATATTTTAATTTTATATAAAACCTGATAATATCAAAATTGGAATTTTTTTTAATTTTCTTCAAATTTATAGTATTCCTTATTCACTTTCTTAATATTATTAGTAAATCCCTTAAATTTTTCAAAGTTCTTAACTTTTAAAAATTTATAAATGTCTTCAAATATTTCATTTATAAATGGTTTATTTTTTTCCTTCTTTATACCGTTTATTGTTTCTAAAATATTACTCCATGAAATTATATATATTTCATCTTTCTTATATTTCTGCTTTAAGATATTACATAATTTTTCTTTTGCTATATATACAAATATTGTATCATATTTATCTTTAACAGAAAAATTTGCTTTTAAAAAATTTTTTTCTCTTTCAACTTGAGTAATTTCTGCACTATCTGAAGGACCACTGTTATATTTTACTTCTATTAATATCACTATTTTATTTTTTTCATCTACTATTAACAAATCTGGTTCTGTGTTATCAATTGCATTTATATATTTTCTGTTATTATTTGTATCTTTATTCCAAAAATAATATTTTGGTTTTTCTATTCTTTTTAGAATATTTCTTTTCTCATCCTTTAAATTATCTACTAATATCTTTCCTAAACCTTCTTGAAATGGAATATATTTTAGTATTCCAAAAAAATCACCTGTCAATTCATCCTCTTCATTATGAAATATTTTTTTATAAATTTCTTCAATCATTTCTACTTAACCTTTCTCAATATCTTCCTTTAATTTTTTCCAAATTTTTACCATTGCTAATGTGTCTAATTTGCAATATTCTAACAAGCCTTTTCTTATCTTTTCTTGCTCTTCTCTTGGATATTTTTCTAAATTTGCAAATACATTCATTGCTTCGCCACCATTATGTACAACTGGCAAACTATGATAATCAAGTTCTGGACTATTAGGAAATAGTGCAGGTAATACATACTTTATTGAATATGAACCTTGCATTTCTTTTGTATAATAACTTCTATCTTCAAAAGGTATCATCAAATCTTGTATATTTTTTCTTATATTTAATAAGCTTTCTTCTAAATCACTATAAAGATCTGCTAAATCTTTTATAACCATTTTTTCAAATTTCATGTTATATACCAAAACACAAGCATATTTTGGTATATCTTGTACTAATCTTTCAGCTAATTGTCTTCTTTGATCAATTCCAGCTTGTGCCAAAAATTCTTTATGTTTCAACTTTCCATTTTCTTTTTCTATATAATGCAATGAATATTGAAAAGGTATTTGCATATATGGTCTTATTCCATCATATTTTGGAATTGGTTGTTGATATGTTTCAAAATCCAAAAAATATATTGGATAAACTAAATTGTTTAAAAATTCTTCTATTTTTTCTTTATTAATTTTAGGCTTTTTATTGTTTAGTTCAAAATCAATCTGCTCTAAGTATCTCGGACTTAAATCTTCATATATTAAGTCTTCAAAACTGATTTTTCCTTTATAAAACAGATCAAATTTTTTACTTAATCTCATATCTCTTACTTTAAACACATTTTCTTTTGGTAATTTTTTTGTACAATATTCCCAATATGCGCATTTATATGGATTAAAACAATACTCTCCTATATCTTTTTTAGGTTCTTCTTTTTGTAGCATAAATTCATCTATTTCTTTTAATTTATTTGCTATCTCTTCTTGTTTCATAAATGTAATTTCTGTAACATCTTCTATTTTAAATAATTTATCAAGTTCTAAATCACCATATCTTACATAGTTATTATTTATATGCACAAGTGCTGCTTTTTTTACATTATATCCTTGTTGTAATAAAATATATACTTGATAAGATATATCATCTAAATAAATATCTTTAATTTCTGTTGAACTTTTAACTTCGTATACTTCTAATCCATCTACATCATTTTTCAAAATGTCTACACTACAAAAATTATTATCATATGTGAAAGAGGCTTCTGTAATTATATTTGGTTTTTTCTCCATAGCTTTTTGAGTGTTTTCTATCATTTTATTCAAATCCTCTTGATACTCTATATCTATGTGCTTACCAAATATATCTTTTGCTAAATTTCCCACTTCTGTTCCATTTTGCAAAACTGCTTCATTAGCAGTATCTATTGCATATTCTTTTTTGTATTTATCTAACCATAAGATTTTGTTGCATTGTACTGCTTTACAATATTTAGATTTTGAAAGACTTACATTATTCATAACTTTTTTCCTTTTTTTATCAAATTATATAACAAGAATTTTAATTTTTAAAGTCTTTGGACATATAATGAATAAATTTTTTTATAATTGTTATTCTGTTGTCTATTTTACAAAATTCATCTAGTTTCTTTATTTAATCTTTGATTACTTTTTAAATTACTACAAATTAAAAAGGAATTTTCAAATTTAACATTATATAAACAAAACTAATAATAACTGTTAAAATTAAAGTTATTATTAGTTTAAAAATATTCTTTATTTTAGTTTTTTCTAAGATTACAAGTATGGGTACAAATATTACCATTTGCCTAATACTCCAATATAATGCTTGTCCCAATTCAAATAATACTTCTTTTTTCATAGAAAAAAATCCTGCTAAATCTTCTTTGCTATATACACTATAGTATTCATAACTTTGATATAATTGAGTTATAAATAAAAACAAAAAACATATTATAAATATAATTATAGCATTCAATAAAATTTCTTTCATATTTTCTTTCATATAACACTCTCCATAAAACTGATTTTGTATTCCTCTATATACTAACTTAAATTATTTTAATTATATACTTAATCCCATTTCTACATTCTTTAAATCCAGTTTTCTAATTTCTTTATATTCTTTAGTTTTATAATCAAAATCATAATATGTTTTATAACCATCTTCATCTACTCTAAATACAATTTTTCTGGGTAAATCTATTGTATTTTCATATGCATAACTAGCAACTTTTACTATCTTAGCAAATTCTATATCTGCACTTTTTGACAATATCCATTTAATAATCTCTATATAGTCTGTATCTGTTGGTCTTCCTATTATTTTTATACTTTTTATTTTTTCAATAAAATTTATTACCTTTTCATTAAAATTACTTCCTTCTAAATCATTAGCAAGTTTATTTAATATTTCATCTGTATAATTTTCTCCAAAATTTTCTAAATATCCTATACTTTGGTCTATTTCTTTTAATTTTTTGTCTTCTAAACTTGAAATTTCATATTTCTCCACTCCCGCTTGTTTTAAATCATGGGGGTTTTCTTCAAATTTTTCTTTTGAAATAGCAAAATTTCTACATTTTAAACCAAACTTTAATCTAGCAGCATCATATGTAGGATCAGTTAAATAATCATATATAGCTACAAAAGAACCACATATTTCCCAATTTCTTGAAATTGATGCAAATATATTTATTGAATATTTCTCATGAAATTTTGCATTAGTTGTATGTTGTAAAACATTTAAATCATATAATAACATCATTCCAGTTTGATTGTATAAATACTTATACTTTTGGAAATCAGTCCATTCATTGTTCATTCCATTTATAATACTTTCAAAAATTTTTTCTTTTCCAAATTTTGAAATATTATAGTTTATATTTGAAAATTTTTATCTTTTAATTTTTCTTGTCCTTTTCAATTTTTTTAGAATATCTATCTTCCTCTGAAAAAACACATCCACAATATTTTTGCATATACAATCCTAATTCTCTAGCTCTTGCTTGTCCTTCTCTAAAACCAACTCTAAAATCTCTATACAAAAATTCCACACCATATTTTTTAGCCATAAAATTTGCAACTTCAATTAAAGCCTCATGATTTTGATATGGGCTTACCAATAATGTTGTAGAAATAGTATCATATCCATTTTCTTTAGCATATTTTGCAGTTTGCTCTAGTCTTACAGGATAGCAATAATCTCTACATCTAGTATCTAAATTATTTATAGTATTTTTACAAAATTCTCTTAATCCATAATCTTCTTCAAATATAGCTTCTACATTAATACTTTTTGTATATTCTTTTAAACAATCTCTTCTTGCTTTATATTCCATATATGGATGTATATTAGGATTAAACCAATATACTGTTGGTTCTATTCCTTCTTTTCTTAAACTATCTATGCAATATACACTACATGGTGCACAACAAGTATGTAATAATAATTTCATTTTTTATTTCAGCTCCTTCTAATTTGTATCAAGCCTGTCCCTAAATCCTAATTGAAGATTTTTGGGGCCGTCCCCTAATCCCTCATTTCATATCCTAAATGTTTATATGCAGGTGGAAGCACTAATCTTCCTCTTACTGTTCTTGCAATAAATCCTATTTGCACTAAATATGGTTCATATACATCTTCTATTGTATCTACTTCTTCTCCTATTGTCGTTGCTAATGCTTCTATTCCTACTGGTTTTCCATTATATTGTACTATCATTGTTTCTAATATTTTTCTATCTATTTCATCTAGTCCTAATTCATCTATTTCAAGTTTATTTAATGCATGTTTTGTAATCTTTTTATCTATCTCTCCATTTCCTAGTACTGTTGCATAATCTCTTACTCTTTTTAATAGACGGTTTGCAATTCTTGGTGTTCCTCTTGACCTTCTTGCTATTTCTTGTGCCGCTTCTTCGTCTATTTTTACTCCCAATATTCCACTTGATCTTTTAATTATTTTTGTTAAATCTTCTGGTGAATATAGTTCAAGTCTATGCACTATTCCAAAACGGTCACGAAGTGGTGTAGTTAATGCTCCTGCTTTTGTTGTTGCTCCTATTAAAGTGAATTTTGGCAAGTCTAAACGTATTGACCTTGCACTTGGTCCTTTTCCTATAATTATATCTAATGTATAATCTTCTAATGCAGGATACAATATTTCTTCAACACTTTTACTTAATCTATGAATCTCGTCTATAAATAAAACATCAAATTCAGATAAGTTTGTTAGTATAGCTGCCAAATCTCCTGGTTTTTCTATTGCTGGTCCTGATGTTATTTTTATATTTGAATTCATTTCATTTGAAATTATATTTGATAATGTTGTTTTTCCAAGTCCAGGAGGTCCATAAAATAAGCAATGGTCTAATGGCTCTCCTCTTTTTTTAGCTGCTTCTATATATATTTTCATGTTTTCTTTTACTTTATCTTGTCCAATATATTCATCTAAGGTTTTTGGTCTTAAGGAATTTTCTAATCTTTCTTCATTAGAATTTTCAAGTTCTGGACTAATTAATCTATCTTCATCCATGACACCTTTCTCCTTTTTTACTAAACTATATTTTTCATCTTATTTTTGCTAAGATATTATATTAAATAATTTTGCAGTACCGCGTAGCGACCAAACGAGCCTTTAAGGCGAGTGCGATTGAAGTAACCTTCTTACTATGAAAAGAAAAATGTAATTTTTCTTTTTAAATCATAGGTTGCGACAACAAGGTACAAAAAATATTTAATATAATATCTTAGCTATATAAGAGTTATTTTAGCAGATTGTTTATACTTATAGAATTTGATAATTCCAATTCTGTTCTCATTTGTCTTTCATATCTTTCTAATAGCTCTTTTGTATCTTCATCCAAAGTCTCAAAATCAACTGCTTGACCTGTTGGAATATCATACCATATCTCATCATAATAATATCTACTGCTTATTATTCTTTCATTATTTAAGGATACAAAATCTTTACTTGCAAACATATTTGTTCCCAAAGAAAAACCATCTTCAATATTACACAAATAGCTAAATGTTGGTTTTATATCCAGCTTAGTTACTGGTTTTTCAATTGTTAAATTTTTAACTCCTGGTATTTTCATTCCACAAGCTACTTTTGTATAACTTAACTTTATATCTACATCTGTTAAATCAGAATCGGTTTGTGCTAAAAAATCTAACATTTGCTCATCATACATACTTAATCCATTATGGTCACCAAAAACCAATATTGCAGTATCATCATATAATCCAGCCTCTTTTAGTTCATCTATAAATACTCCAAAAGCATAATCTGCATAATTTACTGCTTCTAAATAATTTCCAAGAAAACTATATTTATATTTTCCAACATCTATATTGATTTTGCTTCTATCTTGCAAACCTTCTAATGTAAATGGTGTATGTGAAGATGCTGCTACAATATATGAGAAAAATGGTTGGTCATATTGGCTTAATTTTTCTACTGCTTGTCTATATAGCAGTTCATCTGATAAATAGTCATTGATATTTTCTGAAGTGTCTGCAAATTGGTCTTTTAATTCTAAATGGTCTAAATTCATTCTTGAATATACATTTCCTCTGTTCCAGAAATATGCATAATTTCCATGCATATATGATGTGTCATAACCTGCATTATTGAAATTATCAAATATTGTATTATATGTATTTGTATAATATTTCGCAAATGACATTCCATTTTCCATTGGATAAAGTGATGATATTGTTGAAAATTCACTATCTGCTGTTGTTGAATAACTTTGCATATTCATATTTGAAAATTCGATATTTTCATTTATGAATTTATTCAAATTTGGTGTTATTTCTTGCCCGTTCAATTCTTTATTTATTACATATTCCTGAACTGATTCAAGCTGCAATATTATTACATTTTTTCCCTCAAGAATTCCTTTAAGTGCAGGATATTTCTCTAAGCCATATTCTTCATCATATTCCTCTTTTAACTCTTCATAGTCATCCATCATTTCTTCTTTTTCTTTATATTTTGTTTGCTGTTTCATTGTAATCATATTTTCTATATCATATATATGATATCCAAAAATTGTTGCTTCTCTTATCTGCAAATCTTTATTGTAAGATTTTTCTTTGCCTTTTTCTACATAGTCCACACCTATTATACAGAAAATAACTACCCCAATTATTCCTACTATCCATTTTCCTATCAATTGTTTTTTAGTTTTTCTGCCTTTTTTATAGATTCTTATTTTTTTAGTTATAAGCAAAATTAATAAAACTATTATGTCTAAGAAATATAGTATTTGATATAACTTTAATACCATTGGCAATGTACTCATTATTTCTCCGCCATATTGCAAGTTTGTGATTTGTGCAATAGATAAGACGCTGTTTGAATAGTTATAATATATGTTATCTCCAAATAATACGAAACTTATAATAAAGTCTACAACTATTGAAGTTACTACTCTTGCCCTATTAGGTAATACAAACAAAAAGCATACTATTACTACAACAAAACTAATTGTTCCAATTATTGTATCACTATATAATTGCTCATTTACTGCAATTGTATGATAATAAAATAAAAATGTTTTTGCTAATATCAAAATTCCTATAATTAAAACAAAATAAATAGAATTTGTAAATTTTTCTAATTTATCCCATGCTTTGTTTACTGTCCCATTTGATTCTTTTTCATTTGCCTTATTTATGTCTGTTTTTTCATTTTTCTTATTAGATTTCAATGTTTTATCTTTTTTCATTTATTTTCCTCTCTTTGTTGCAAATTCATTCCCCTTTTATATTTTATCAATAAAATCTTCAATTATCTTTAGCATCTTTTGATTATTAGATTGATACTTTTGTGGTTTAAACTCTTTTGCTTTTTTTAATGCTTTTTCTAATTGTTTAACATCTTGAATTCCTATTATATATCCTTTTTCATTAAAATTTTCTACAATTTCTTTCTGATGGTCATTTACATGTTCATGATATTCATGTAAACGTGGTATAGCAATTACCTTTTTCCCTTTTTTCAAAGATAAAGTAATAGAACCTACACCTCCATGTGTAATGATTAAATCTGCTTTTTCTATTAAATTTTCTAGTTCTTCTAATGAAACTAATCCAAAAATCTTCATATTTTTAGATTCATATTTTGTATATCCTGCCTGTACAACTACATCTTCTTTAATTATTCCCTTTTCTATCAAATTATCTATCTCTTCTAATAATCTATGAAAACTATTATTTTGAGTTCCTAACATTACTAAAATCATGAATAAATCGAACCTCCATATACTGCTTTTGGATAAATTTCTAGCATTTCTTCCCATTGTACTATAAATAAGTCTGCAATTGGATATATTAATCTTCCTGTCGCTGTTTTTTTATGATGGTTTGCAAATGTTTCTATATATATTATTTTGCTTCCAAATATTTTTCCTAAAATACACATTGGTCCTGCTGTATGTGTACCTGTTGTTATTATTACTTTTGGTCTGATTTTGAAATATAAATATACTGTTTTGAAACATAACATTAAATATTTGAATATATATGAAAATATTTTTGCTCTTGTGCCATATGGTAAAAAATCTAGTTTATCTCCATATTTTTCTTTTAGTTTTTCATTTGCTTTATCATGTTCTGTTATTATATGATAATCGTATTTTTCAAATAATGGTTCTAATTGTAGCATTTCACTTAAGTGTCCACCTGTACTTGATATAAATAGAACTTTTTTCTTCATTTTTCGTGCCTTTCTTCTATAATTTCCTGCTCAAATTATATCATAAATAAAAATAAAAGACAAATAAATTATCTGCCTTTTTATTATATAATATGAACATTAATGAATTACATTTTAAGCTCTTGGATGTGCTTTACGATATATATCTTTTAATCCTTCATCTTGAAATTGCATATATACTTGTGTTGATGATATATCTGAATGTCCAAGCATAGCTTGAATTGCTTTTATATCAGCTCCATTTTGTAAAAGATGAGTTGCAAAAGAATGTCTTAACACATGTGGTGTTATATCTTTTGAAATATGAGCTTGTTCTTTATAGTATTTAATAATTTTCCAGAAACCTTGTCTTGTTAATCTTCCACCATTTATATTAACAAATAATGCTTGCTCACTTTCACTCTTAATTAATATATCTCTTGCATCTTCAATATATTCTTTTAATGCATTTAATGACATCTTTCCTAATGGAATATTACGTTGTTTATTTCCTGATCTACAAGTAACATATCCTTCTTCTAAATTAACATCATCTATATTTAATGAAATTATCTCTGTTACTCTCATTCCTGTAGCATATGCAAATTCAAGCATAGCCTTATCTCTAATACCTTTCAAATCTATATCTTTAGGTTGTTCTAGTAAAAGTTCTACTTCCTCTGCTGTCAATACACTTGGAACTCTTTTTTCAACTTTTGGTGCTTTTACATCCTTTGTTGGATCTTCTTTAATTTTCTTTTTCTTAGCTACAAATTGATAAAAAGATCTTAAAGAAGCAATACTTCTAGAAATACTTGCTGGTTTTTTATGTTCTTGTTCTGACATTTCTTTGATATAATCTTCTATATCTTCTTTCTTTACTCTATCAAAACGAAGTCCATAAGATTCCAAATATCTTTTAAATTGTTTTAAGTCTCTTTTGTATGATTGTAATGTGTTGTCTGATAATTTCTTTTCATTCTCTAAAAAATCAAAAAAGTATTTTAATTGTCTTTCCATTTTTCTACCTACCTCTATTCCTTAAAAATAATCCATTTACATAAGCTATATATGTTATATCAAACTATTTAAAAATTGTAAATAGTTTTTTTTGATTTTTTTATTTTTTTATTCAAATTAGTTTAAAAATATTTAATAAACATCTTTAAAATGTTAGTAGAAATAAAAATCTCAATCACAGAGGAAACAATTAAAACCAGCAGCATTATTAAGGAAAATACCGTGTGCCTTAACATTTCGATCTTAACATTTTCTTTAGTTTTATCTTTCATAATTGACTTATATAACTTTATTCCACTAACAGCTAATGCAAGTATTGCCGGAATCACTAATAAATTCTGTAATAATAATAACATGAGTACAAAGATTATACCTTTAGAAATTCCCATGATACTAATACATGCAGCAATTGTATACCCCAAACAAAACCCCCTATATGCAACTATTCCAAACACCACTGGAATTCCTATTATAGTCGTTCCAAAAAACCATAAACTTATTGCTAGCATAATATTTTGTCCAATACTTGTTTTTAACAATTCTATTAAATTTAAATCTTCTGTACTTTTTAATTTTTCAATAAATTGATTCAAGTATTCTGTTATCAAAGTTTTTGGTTCTTGCCCTACATTATTTATAAAAAATACTCCCAAAAATATCCCTATTACAAACAAAATACTTACTATTACATATTCTTTTTTATTATTTAAAACATGCTCTTTTATCGTTTGTAAAATTAATCTTCGTTTGTTCTTTTTCATAAAAAATCTCCTTATAGTTTATACATAATGTGTATTCTATAAAGAGATTTTTTAGAACTAATTTTAGTTAATTGGGGACAGGTTCGCTTTAACCATTTCCCAAAGTAACCACTCCGTAATTTCCTCCTCCACCACTGTGGACTTCGCAATTTCCTTCTCTCGCATTTACTATGTTGTTCGCAATTTTTTCTCCAACAACTGCTTCAATATCATCTTTTGACAATTTGTGCAATATGTTCATTTCTGTTTCAAATGTATCTAGTAATTTTTCTATTGTTTTTCCACCAACTCCTGGAATAAATCCTAATGGTATTTGATATTGATATGGTGGTCTAGTTTTTGGACTTTTACTTTCTTCTTTATCCTTTATTAATTCTATTCTGTCAAACACTCCAAATGTAACATTTTTTCCTCCACACATTGGACAAACTTCAACTGGCTCTTTTGTTTCAATTGATTTTTGACAGTCATCACAATATGTTCTATGGTATTTTCCTAATTTAGGATCTAAACCATAATTTACTAATACTTTTCTTCCATCCTCATTTTTTAACGCTTTCACAATTTCTTTAAATGATATATCTTCTACTAACATTTTATTGTATTCTCTTGCAATTTTAGGTAAAGAATGAGCATCTGAATTTGTGACAAAAGTTTTGTTCTCTAATTCTGAAATCATATCTGCTAAATATGTATCTGAACTTAAACCAAGCTCAACTGCAAATATTTTATCAAATTTTTCTTTAAAGATATTTTCTAATCTATCTGTACAATTTCCATAGTAGCTTTTATGTGGTGTAAATATATGTGCAGGTATTAATATTCCATTATATTTTTCTACTATATCTATTAATTCATAACCAGACACATCAGATCTTTGTGTACTTAAAGTAATATTTTTTATGTGATGGCTCATCTCTTGTGAAAATCCTTTTATATCTTTTAAATGTGGGAAAAAGCAGATATTATGAGCACTACCACATTTCCCATTTCTACCTTTTTCTGATGTTTCTACTTCACTTCCTAATAATATACAAACTTTATCTTTATATATTATTCCTCCATCTTCTAACTCATATGCTTCTCCTGTTTTTAAAAAGTTTTCTATATCTTCAATGACATATGGTGAGGCACAATCAATTATCCCACATACATTTATTCCTTTTCTCTCTACACATTCTTTTGCTATATTTGCAAAATTTAACGACCTTGCAGCCGTTATTTTGATTGGTTTTCCACTTTCACTTCTTCCTATGTGTATATGTAAATCTGCAAATATTTCGTACATTTCTATTCCTCCAACTTTTTTCTGCGTCCAATAACTGTTTATTTTCTAATTACTAGCACTTGTATTTTGTGTTGCTGCTGTTTTCTCATTCATATGTGACAATATTTTCTTTGTTGTTTCTTCACTAAATAATGGTCTATTATTTGAAACATGATGTTCTTCAAATATCTCATTTGCTATGTCTCTATTTTTTTCTTGCATTAATCCATCTATTTTAGGTTGATATTCATATACTACTTTTTGTATAAATTTTGTTAATTCTTCTGTTTCATTATATATTTTAACTAGCCTTCTCAAGGCTGTCATATTAACTGATTCACTAATATGTATTTTCTCTAAGTAATTAACAAATTCTATAAATGTTCCTAAATATCTATTATACTCGTCTTTTAAATTTCTATGTTCTAGTAAAACTAACGCCTCATCTGGCTGAAAACCTATTCTTTCTGGTCTATCTAAAAGCATTCCTCCAAATTGATCTACAAGTTCTAATATATCACTTTCTCTTTCACGCGGATTGCTATTACTATATCTATTAATCTCTTCACATATCTTGCAAAAACGTTTTCCAAAGCCCATTCCTCTTAAGTAATTTGCTCCTTCTTTTGCATATGAATGAATTTTTTCTAAATCTTGTGCATTGTCTACTTTTTTACAGTTGCATAATAGGGATGCCGTTAATAAAAGATTTGAATCTACTTGAATTTTTGAATAGTTTAAAAACATTCTTACTAGTTCTGTTTTAAATACTACTGATTTATCAAAAAATATATTTGTCTTTTTTGATAAATAATACACTATTTCCATTTTTGATGCTAAATCTTCCTCTTCTAATATGTAATCTGCAAATGTATCCATCATATGCGTCCTCCTTTGTTCATAAACATACACTTTTATTATACGAAAAAATATCGTTTTTTTCAATATTTTTGCAATATGTAATAAAAATGTAATATTTATTCTATTGCGTTTCTAGCAAGCTCGTCACACCTATTATTAAACTCATTATCACTGTGTCCTTTTACTTTTATGAATTTTACTTGATGTGTTTTTGTTAATTCATATAGCTCTTTCCATAGTTCTTGATTCTTAACAGGTTCCTTACTTGAAGTTTTCCAATTATTTTTTACCCAATTTCCTATCCAATTTTGTAAAAATGCATTAACTACATATGCGCTATCACTATATAAATCTACTAGGCATGGAAATTTTAGCATTTTTAATGCTTCTATTACTGCTGTCAACTCCATTTCATTGTTTGTTGTATTTTTCTTTCCTCCTGAAATTTCTTTTTTATTTCCCTGATACATTAGTATTGCTCCCCAACCTCCTGGTCCAGGATTTCCTGAGCAAGCTCCATCAGTATATATTGTAACTTTTTCCATTTTTCTTTCCTTTCTTAAGTTCTCAAATCTTGTTGGAAAAGAATTAAATTTTGGCAAGGAAAATTTAATTTAAAAGGCAAGGGCACATACTTTTTGTATGTAACCGCGTTTTTAATTAAATTCGCCACTGTGCACAGACAAAATTGTAATTATTTTTCAACAATTTGTATTTTAGTCATAATTATGGTATCATTATATCAGTTATAGAAAAAATATACAAGATAATATTTTTCAACCTTTACTAACATATTTAGCATAATAGCATATAATATAAAAGTTAAATAATCAAATTCTATTAAGGAGGTTCAAAATGGGCAAAGTTTTAGGTATTATTGCTGAATATAATCCATTTCACAATGGTCATTTATATCACTTACAAGAATCAAAAAAGCAAACAGGTTCTACATATACAGTTGCCATCATGAGTGGGAACTTTACTCAACGTGGCAGTACATCTATCATAGACAAATGGTCTAAAGCTGAAATTGCTCTTTATTGTGGTGTTGATTTAGTCATTGAACTTCCTGTTTTATATAGTATTTCAAGTGCTGAAAATTTTGCAGATGGAGCTATTAAAATATTAGATTCATTAAAAGTTGTTGATTATTTATCATTTGGTGCTGAAACAGCTGATATTCCCACATTACAACAAATTGCTAAAGTTTTATATGCTGAACCAAGAAAATATAAAACTTTCTTATCTCACGAATTAAGAAAAGGCTTATCTTTTCCAAAGGCTAGAGAAAACGCATTAATGATGTACCTAAATGATATAAGAAGATTTACAAATGTTATTTCTTCTCCTAACAATATTTTAGGAATTGAATATCTAAAGGCTTTGATGAAATATAAAAGCAACATACAACCTGTTGCAATTCATAGGTCATCAGTTGGATATAATGATTTGGAATATACAGATAACATGGCAAGTAGCACAGCTATTCGTAATATAATTAAAAATAATGGTTTTGATGTATTGGGAAATGTTATTCCAGAGCCAAGTTATTCTATTTTAATTAAAAATATTAAACAAGGTCACATTGTTCCAGATTTATCAACTTTCGAAAAAGAAATTATATATAATTTAAGAAAAATGGATGTTTCTCAAATTGCTGAACTTCCTGATGTTTCTGAAGGTTTGGAATTTGCTTTAAAAAATGCTGCAAATTCATGTAATACTTTGAATGAATTTTTGAATATAATAAAGTCTAAAAGATATACTACTACCCGTATTCAACGTATTTTAGTGTATTCTCTACTTGGTATTACGAAAAAAGATATGGAATTATCAAAAAAGGTTACTCCTTATGTTAGGGTTCTTGCTACTAATAAACGTGGAAAATATCTAATTTCTGAGATTTTAAAGGCTAACCCTAAACTTGAAATTGTTACTTCTGTTAAACGTTATTTGGATAGTAATCCTAATAAGAATTATCAATTATTGCTTGATAAGGATATTTGGGCTACTAATGTTTATACTATTGGTTATGAGGCTGATTCTTGGAATAATTTGGATTTTACTAAGAAGATTATTACGTTGTAATGTCGCTATTTAGGACGTTTATCATGCGACATTTTTTAATTTTAAATTTTATTATATATTATCTCCATATTAAATAACTAAAAAAGTGGACGATATGATTTAAAAAATCTACCAACCACTTTTCATTTTATATAAAAATCTTTTCCTATATTATTTTTAACTATCTATTTTACTTAAATCACTTAACATTTGAAGTAAATATTCTCCTGCATTTTTGTCTCTTTCATCTTTTTCTAAGTTTCTTTTTCCAAAACAAACAAAACCATTCTCTTCATAAAATTCTCTCAACTTATCCTTATCTTCACATTCTAAGAAAATAAATCTTCCTCCTAAAATATCCTGAGCCTCTTTTATTTTATTACAAGCTAATTTTAATAGTATATCCCCTGAAATTAGTTTATTGTAATTATTATTAAAATTTTTTCCGATTTGTCCTAACAAAGGTAAAGCAATAAAATAACTATTACTTTCTGCATCATATTTTGCATACCTTAAAAATCTTTTTCGCTTTTTATGGCTAAGGACTATTTTTTTAACATTAGTTACTTTATTTGCTATAGAAAAATAGCCTACAATTACTTGTTTTTGTTTATATAGGCTAGTTACAATAAAAGTTTCAGCAATATCTTGTTTTGAAAACTCTATTGCTTTTTCTTTTATAAAATATTCCACATCTTTATTTAAATCACATTTATAATCTTTCAGAATTTCTTTAGTTTCCTCTTCTCCAATAGCATTATAGATATCTTTCAAATTTATAACTTTATATCCCATTATTTTCCGAATATTTTCTTAATTTGCTCCTTATCTTTAACAGTTTCCACCGATTTATCAAATTGCACTTTTTTTCTCTTTTTACCTTCTGCATTTTCTAATGCATCAATAAAAGCTGTTGCCGATGCCCTGTTTTTTATTAATATATTTTTTAAAAAACTTTTTGTTGCCATAATTTATCAACTCCTATTTTATTATATGCGATATCTATAATATTATACCATAATTTTATGTTAATTTCAAATTTTACTTTTAAGTAATTATATTTTATCATAGAAAAATTTATTGTCAATACCTTTATATCTCTTTTCAGGGAATTTTCATCGATTATTACAGAATTGTAATATTGGCTAATATATGGTAAACTCATTGTGGTGATAGAAATGAGTTTAAATGAAGTATTCAATATGTATTTTGGAATAATTGATGATGATAGATGTGAAGTAAATGTATTACATCCGTTAATAGATGTATTAAAATTATGTTTAATAGCTACATTGTGTAGAATAGATGAATTAGAGAAAATAATAGATTATGGAAAAAACAAAAAAGAGTTTTTAGAAAAGAATTTTGAGATAAAAGATATTCCTTCAAACTCAACATTAACAAGAATTTTTGCTATGATTGATTCCAAAATGCTTAGCTTAAGTATTGCATGTATTTTAAGACATATAATAACATCAAAATTTGAACAAATCATGTTGGATGGGAAAGCAATAAGGTCAACAGATGCAATAAAAGCAATAGAAAAAATGATGAACATTGTAACAGCATATACTGATACAGGAATAGCAATAGGACAAAAAACAGTAGATAGTAAAAGTAATGAAATACCAGCGGTAAGAGAATTGATAGAAATGATAGATATAAAAGGAAAAATATTAACAATGGATGCAATGCACTGCCAAAAAGAAACAGTAGAAAAAATAATAGATAACAAAGGAGATTATGTAGTACAATTAAAAGCAAATCAGGGAACATTTCATGAAGGTGTATATGCAATGTTTGATGATGAATATATGGATGAAACAGATAAAGATTGCGAGTATGAAATATATAGTACAATAGAGAAAAGTCACGGAAGAATAGAAAAAAGAACCTGTTATGTATTAAATGAAATAGCATTTTTTACAAATTATATAAATGACTGGAAAGGGCTAAAAAAGATATTTGCAGTGAAAAGAGAAGTTGAAAGAGATGGAAAGATAACAAAAGAAATTAGTTGTTATCTAAGTAGTAAAAATACAAGTGCTGAAAAATTATTAACATACACAAGAAATCATTGGAAAATAGAAAGCATGCATCACATATTAGATGTAAGTTTTGACGAAGATAAATGTAAGTTATATAGTCAAACATCTCAAGAAAATATGAATATATTTAGAAAGAGTGCTATAAGTATTCATAAACAATATTTAAGAGAAGATAAGAAAAAAACAGTTAAATCAAATATGTTTAACTGCTTAATAAACGATTCCTATTTATTGGAAATGTTACAATCTTGTAATAATCGATGAAATTTCCCTGGCTACTTTATAATATTTTTTACTAAAATAGCAATATTATTCTTGATAATATGACATATTTATCAATCTCAAATCTTAACTTTATATTCTATATACTTATCACATAAATTCAAGGTACTTTTATTAGAAATTTTATCTTTAGGAATTAAATACATTTCTAATTTCTCATTTAATACAAATAAAAAATCAATTTTAGTATCAATTAAAGTCTTATATGTTCCACCATTAGTACCACCACAACTTTTTAAAGCTACTTGATATGTACCATTAGCAGTTTTACAACCTGTTGATTTTACTTGGACTGTTTTTAAGTCTCCATCTTTTTCTATCACCAAGTCATAATCCTGCGTATTATTTAATGGAATTGAAACAACATATCCATTTGTAGTAAAATATGCTATTGCCATACCTAAACCAAAATTTCATTTTTCTTTATTTGTTTTAAAATTCATTGCTTTCTCCTTTTTAAAACATTTGTTCGTTTTGTGGTTAAAAATAAAATACAAGTTTCCTTGTATTTTGGTGGGCAGGACAATCGTACAAGCCCGCTAATCGTTGATTTCAAAACATTTTTTTACTTTACTTGTGCAATATCTGTGCATATGAAATACCACCATATAATGTTATATATTGTCATAAAATTACAAATAATTACAAATATATCAAAAAAATATATTTTTTACTTTTAAGGAATTAATTCTATGGTAGTCGATTTTACTATATCATTTTCATTGAAGAATATTCTAAATTCACATGAATATTGATAATCAAAAAAAATAGTTTTAGTCCCCCAAAACAATCCTGTATCCATTTTTCCACCATAATAGATATAAATATTTCCGTCTTTATCATTATAACTTTCTTCTGGTTTTCCTAAAATTTCTTCAATTTCTTTTTTTGATAACCCTATAAGAGTTTGATTATCACTAATTTCTTGCATTTTTTTACATAATTCATCAGGTCTTTCTTCTTTTAAAAAATAGTCAAAAATATGATTTAGAAAATAGCCAATACATAAAAAAATACTTGTAATTATTATAGCAATACTTATAGCTTTTAATTTTTCTTTCATAAAAAAATCTCCCTATATACAAATTACTGTATTTTTCTACAATTATATAAGAAAAGATAAATAATTTCAACTTATTTTTTATAATCGAGTAGGAGAAATATCATTAATTGATATTTCGTCCTCTCACACCACCGTACGTACCGTTCGGTATACGGC